>CAXTMN010000059.1:16242-29681 GCA_964245395.1 uncultured Bryobacteraceae bacterium | reverse complement strand
TTCGTACCATTCAAATGAAGGATTGGCTGAATCGAGCTGTGACCGAAGGGCAAATCAAGAAACAAAAGAAGCCTGTCCGCTATGTGATCCAGTCTCCGGTGCTGTTCGCCGATTGATCTCCAGGCAACTGCGGGTTTACTCGCCCCCTCTGCTAAACTGAAAATTCAACAGCTCATCCGGAGCTTTCCTGGAAGTGTGTTCTATGGCAAAAGTTTGTGAAATCTGTGGTCGCGGACCGCAATTCGGGCATCGCGTCAGTCACGCCCACAACATCACTAAGCGTCGCTGGGATCTGAATCTTCAAAGAGTCCACGCGTTCATCAAGGGCGCTGGAAAGCGCGTTCGCGTGTGCACTTCCTGCATTCGCGACGGTAAAGTACAAAAAGCGCCGCTCGCCTAGTTGTCTACTAGCCCGCAAGGGTGACCGGTACTCCAAGTTGTTCCCTTGGACGCAATAATCGTCTAGCTTATGTCCCGAGCGGCTCAAATCGCGAGGAGTCTCACCAAAGTTGGGCTTGCCTTTCTCCTGGTCTTACTTCTCTACTTCCTTTTTTATGCGCTCGGCTGGACTGCTGCAGCTCTGGTTTCCGCTCTTGCTCTCGTCCCCCTAGGCCTTATCTTATTCATCCGCGGCGGTTCTTGGATACTCCGTCATGGGCTCTGGAGCCTTCGCAACCGTCTCCTCGTTGTCTATTCCCTGATCGGTGTCCTCCCTATTCTTCTGCTCTTTGTCCTTGTCGGTCTTAGTGGATGGGCATTGATGAATGAGCTCGCTATTTATCTTGCGAGTTCGGCTCTTGACCGGCGTCTTGACCTGGTTACCGAAGCGACTCAAGCCCTCGCCCGTTTTCCCGTCGACGAACGTCGCACCGTTGCCTCTCGTGTCGCTGAAGCCTTTGGACGATCCCTTCCCGGCATCGTCTTTTATGTTCACGACCAGACTGGCGCCTACACTGTTCCCGCGAACGCCCCCGCTATCCACCTGGCGCCCGGCTGGAAAACTGTTGGTGGACTCCTCGTCGAACAGCATCACTTCTTCGGCTGGTCCCACTTGCGGCAAGGTTCCGATGAGATCACGGTTTTGGCGCCTCTCTCGAACGCCGACGTTGCCAATCTCGTCCCCAAACTGGGAGCGATAACCCTTCTCGAAGCCGACGGGGACGCTGAGCAAATGGAGAAGCCGGCCGTGGCTGGTTCATTAACACTCGTATCCGCAAAGACGCAGTCCAAAAATCCTGACTTCCACATGCAGTGGAATGGGACAGAAACCACGCGGGCCGGTCGCAAGAGTCCCATCCCCCCTGCCGTGAATCGCCTCGACATCCCCGTCCTTTGGCCCTCGACCCGCATCCACCACCATCTCGATAACCCCGGCCAGACCTACCGCGTGATGCTCTGGGTCTACTCTCGACCATCCGCCGTTTTGCGCACCTTCTTCTCCAGTACAGAACTCTTGCGCGGCGTTCTCTTCTACATCGTCGTAGCCGTTGCCTTGCTCTTCCTCCTTGTCGAACTCGTAGCCGTCACGATCGGCGTCTCCCTTACTCGCCGCATTATGCGTGCCGTCAACCAGATTTATGAGGGCACCCGTCAGGTGATTCACGGCGATTTTCGCCACCGCATTCCCGTTCGCAACACCGACCAATTGGGCGAGCTCGCCGGTTCTTTTAATCAAATGACCGGTAATCTGGAACGTTTGCTTGCCGTCGAAAAGGAAAAGGAGCGCCTCCAGGCCGAGATCGAGATTGCCCGCGAGGTTCAAAGCCAGCTCTACCCGAAAGCAGCGCCACCTGACTGCGGGCTCGAACTCACCGTCCAGTGTGATCCCGCCCGCATGGTTTCGGGCGACTACTACGACTATCAGGAGTTTCGTAAAGGCAAAGTTTCTTTTGCCATCGGCGATGTGGCGGGCAAAGGCATCTCCGCAGCGCTGCTGATGGCAACCATTCAGGCCGCCTTGCGGGCTCAAATCACCAGTTACCAGCCCCTGCGGGAAAACGAGTGCAGCCCTCTCCCCGAAATCGACTCGGCGGGGCTGGTCAGCAAACTCAACCAGCAGCTCTACGCCAATACCTCTCCTGAGAAGTACGCTACCTTCTTCTTCGCTATCTTCGACCAGGAAACCCGTACACTCACCTATACCAATGCCGGGCACCTTTCTCCGCTCTTGTTCCGGGATGGCCAGGTGACCCGGCTCGACTCGAATGGCATGGTCGTCGGGATTTTTCCCCTGGCGACCTATACCGCAAGCTGCCTCGCCTTAAATCCCGGCGACCTCCTGGTCTGCTATACCGACGGTATTACCGAGCCCGAGAACGCTTTCGGTGAAGAGTTCGGTGAGCAGCGCCTGATAGACCTTGTGAACGAGCATGCTCAGCAAAAAGACGGAGAGCTGGTCCGCATTATCCTCGATGCCGTCCGTAGCTGGACTGGCACGCTCGAACTCCACGATGACATGACACTCCTGCTCGCTCGCGAAGTCCAACCTCAGTGAAAATTCTGACCGCAGCCGAAATGCGCGAAGTCGATCGCCTCACGATGGAGCGCGGCATCCCCGGCCTGATCCTGATGGAGAACGCCGGAAGCCGTGTCGTCGATTTCCTGCTCGAGACTTTCCATCCGCTGGGAGACGAACGAATCGTCGTCATCTGCGGAAAAGGCAACAACGGAGGGGACGGCTTTGTCATCGCCCGGCAGCTCTTTACCCGCCAACTCTGCCGCGAGCTCACCGTCATTGAGCTGTTCGACCGGAGCGAGTTGACCGGTGACGCCGCTGCTGCCCGCAAGATGCTCGAGGCCTGCGGCTGTCCTGTCGAACCAATTTTCAAAAACGAAGCCAATCGGACGACTCTGGTTATTGACGCTGTTCTCGGCACCGGCTTAACCGGTCCGGCTCGCGGTCCGGCGCTCGAGGCCATCCGGCTGATCAATGACCGGTTCCCGCTGGCTAAGAGAGTCGCCGTCGATATCCCTTCCGGCCTGCCCTCCGATGGGGCCACTGTGAATGGGGAGTTTGTTCGCGCCGATTACACGGTCACGTTCACGTCCGCAAAACAATCCCAATGTCTTTCACCGGTTTACCAGCACATCGGTGAGTTAGCCGTCTACTCCATTGGTACTCCGAACGAGCTCTGCGAGTCGAACCCGAACTATAAGCTCAACCTCACCACCGAAGACGATCTTCGTCATCTCTTCACCCCACGTGTTCCCGATTCCAACAAGGGCATGTACGGCCATGTGCTCGTTGTCGGGGGTTCGTTTGGTAAAAGCGGCGCGCCCGCCATGGCCGGATTGGGTTCCTATCGCAGCGGAGCCGGCCTGGTCACCGTGGCCATCCCGAAGAGCGCCTTAACCGCCGTCGCCTCGACCCGCCCGGAGTTGATGACCGAGCCCCTGGAGGAAACCGCCTCCGGGAGAGTTCGTTTCGCAGAAACTGACCGCCTGCTCAAACTTCTTGAAAAGATGACCGTTTTGGCCATTGGGCCCGGTCTAGGCACCGAGGACGAGACAGTTCGTTTGGTAAAAAAATTGTACACGGATGCGAGTGTTCCGGCAGTCTTCGACGCCGACGCCTTGAACGCTCTGGCCGAGTCGGGCCTGCCCCGGACGGACAAGATCCGCATCCTGACGCCGCATCCGGGTGAAATGAGCCGTCTTTCTGGCAAGTCGACCAAAGAGGTTCAAGCCGGCCGCCTCGGGCTTGCCCGAGAGTTCGCTTCGCAAAATGGGGCCACGATCGTCCTCAAAGGCGACCGCACCATCATCGCTTTTCCGGATGGCGAAGCGTGGGTGAACCCGACTGGCTCCCCTTCCATGGCAACAGGTGGCACGGGCGACATCCTGACCGGCATGATTGCCGGCCTTGTCGCTCAGCACCCAAATAACTGGAAGCGCGCCGTGGTAACCGCAGTCTGGCTGCATGGCCGCTGTGGTGAACTAGGCGCCGCTGCTCTCGGCGAAGAATGTATGCTCGCTACCGATCTGCTGACCCACCTGCCCGAGGCAATGGATGAACTCCGCCCTGCGGTTTGAGACCTGTTCTGATGAGGAGACCCGGGCGCTCGGTCGACATTTGAGCAAGCTACTGCCGGCCAGCGGGGTCGTCCTACTGATTGGAGATCTGGGTGCCGGTAAAACAACGCTGACCAAAGGCATCGTCGAGGGACGAGGTGCAGCTCGCCCCGAAGATGTCTCGAGTCCCACCTACACACTCATTCACGAATATGGCAATCCGGTAAATGTCTATCATGTAGACCTTTACCGGCTGGACGAAATCGCGCAAGCGGCTCGCCTCGGCTTAGATGAATTATTTGACAGCCCTGCCTTGGTGCTCATCGAGTGGGGAGATCGGTTTCCCACTCTGCTCCCGGAGAGCCGGATCGAGATCTATCTCCGGCACTCCGGTGACGACAAACGAGTCATCGAAATAAAAAAGAACTAGTTCGAACGGCGGACCCGGCGATAACCATATAAGCCGGCAAGTCCTATAGCCACCAGTGCGATATTCAGCGGTTCGGGTGACGCAAGCACGTCATCGTAGACCAGGTTAGCAACTAATTCGTGCCCGGCTGTCGTTGGATGACGAGCGTCCCAGAAAAGGTAGTCGTCAGGATTCACTCCGGTGAGGCCCTGCGCGGAATCGCTGATATTGGTCAAACCATAATTTGTCGGATTGGCGGCAAGTGCCGTGAAAAGGTTGTCCACATCAACCGAGATGATGTTGATGCCTAGCGCCTTCAGTGCCTGCACGTCGGTGTAGTACTCGGAGTTGAACTCGTTAGTGGCGTTCGTTAGAGCGGCCTGGTCGTTATTGGCTTTCGCATAAGGTGTTGCACCTAGAGGAGGGAGGTTGATCCATACAAAATCTTTCCCGCCAGCGGCCGCCAGACTCAGAATGTTGTTGTAAATGTTGTCGGCCGCGGTCTTTGGGTCTTTCCCGTCGAAGATATCGTTAGCGCCTGCCCAGAGCGCGTATAAAGCCGTTGAAGGAGCTCCCGACGGATGCTGTGAGGCAAAGTAGCCAAGCTGATCGGTGACCCCGGACAAGCCGTTCGAGCCGGTGTCCGCCGAAGCCACCGCGTAAATGGTGCCGCCCCCGCCCGCCAGAAAAGGCTGCGCCGTGGTTATGCTCAATCTGGCCGCGAGTTGATCGTCCCAAAGACCTTGCGGTCCATTCGTAGCCGGTGTTGTGTTTGAGCCGTCAGTGTACCGGCCCGGTGCGTAATTAGGACCGGGAAAAGCGCCGAGGGAGGCAATGGAAGCATTTCCGTTATCGGACAGACTGTCGCCGAAGACGACCAACTGGTTGAACTGTGAGATGGAGATGGCAAAAAGAGCGTGGGCAGGAGCGAGAAGGGCGACGCCCAGAGCAGCGAGAAATCGAGGACGCATATCACCAAGGTACTACTGGCTCAGCGTGAAGTTGACCAGAATGTCTGTAATTACCTCGACCGGCTGCCCGTTCAGCAGGGTCGGCCGATATCTCCACTGAAGCACCGCGGCCTTAGCGGCATTGACCAGCAGCGGATGGCCACGAACCAATTGCAAATTCTCGATTTGTCCGGTTCTGCCGATGATGGCGGTGAACTCAACGGTGCCTTGCACCCGGGCTGATTTAGCGATGGGCGGATAGGTAGGCTGAACCTTGTGAATAAGCAGCGATTCGGAGACCCCGCCGCCTATGCGGATGGGCCCACTTTGTCGCGCGGGCTTTGCTGCAGGCGGCTCCGCAGGCGGGGGCAGAACGCCAATGATCGACCCGGGAACGCCAGCGACGCCATTTGCCCCAGAGTTGTCGCCTGCCGACCCAACAACTCCGAAATCCGGAGGGGGCGTCACGTTCGAAGGCGAGCTCATGATACGCGCGACAAAGACGCGGGGCGGAGCGACCTGAAACAGCGGGCGAGAGGTCGCCGCATGGAATGGCTTAATCCCGATGGAAGTTATGTGCGGCGCAGGGGGCGCGGCCGGCGCCAGGATGAACGATCTCAACTGAGCGTTGGGCAAGACCTGGGTATACATCAGCGGAACCAGGATGAGTGCGCAAAGAGCGAAGGTCTGAATCACAAACGACACACCCAACGTATACGGTGTTCTTGAGTGTGTCGTACCGTCCACGAACGTTTGAGTGAACATACTGCCTCAGACACCGTCGTTCAAAATCCAGTTCCCGGCTGAACGGCAACACAAAGGAGATTGTTTTCGGCTGCCGGCACCTATATAGTGCAGATACCAACGATTCGGGTTGGATATCTCCACGTTCAGAGATTTACATGCGCCCTGTTGCCGTTTGTTGTCTGCTTGCCTGCACGCTCTTGCAGGCTGGCCCCTCGTCACTTCCCGTGACGGTCCTTCTGGATTTCGCCGAAGCTCAGCCCTCTATCTCCCTTGCGAACATGCAAAAGGAATTCAACAGTGTGTTTGCAGACTCTCCTATATCCGTCGATGTCAAATTGAAGAGTGCGGTGCAATCGGAGCCTCAGCTTGGTGAGCTCCTCGTCTTCAAGATGAAAGGGCGGTGTATCTCGGAAGCTCTTCCCGTAGGTGCCCTCTCCGATGAGCGTGGAGCACTGGCCATGGCCTACACCACCGATGGAAAGATCCTGCCATTCGGCGAAGTAGAGTGCGACAAACTACGCTGTTCTCTGGAGCGATTTTACGGAAAGGGTCAACTGGCGGCACACCGGGCGGCTTTGGACCTTGCCGTCGCGCACGTGATGGCCCATGAGATTTATCACATGCTGGCCAGTTCAGCTGCCCATACCAAGACCGGAGTGACCAAGCAAAGTCTTTCTGCCCGGGAACTTGTGAGCAGCGACTTGCCGCTCCCAGCCAAAGCTAACGACGCACTTCGTAGAGCAATCGCGAATATTAGTTCGCATTAACTCTCGATATCTGATACTATTTGGACCAAGTACGCCGCCCCAATTGCTTGCGTAGCGGGGGTAAGGCTTTCTTCCCCGTTATCCGCGGCGCCTCGTCCGCCAGCCGCACTGATTCAGCGCGCAACAGCTTAATTCCTGGAGAGACTATGACATTGAATTTGAACACCGATTTGAAAGCGGAAGTTCTCAGGCGAGGCTTTTCTCGCAGAAATTTTGGCCGGATTGCGACTGTATTGACCGCTGGAGCCGCACTTCCGTTCTATAACGAAAGCGCGTTGGCGCAGTTGTCAATGGTGCGAAACATGCCCGCCGACGCAGTAAAAATCAACGCGAACGAAAACCCCATGGGCCCCTGTCCGGAAGCCGCCGACGCGATTTATAATGCGGTCAAGAAGGGCGGCCGGTACATGTACGAAGACACTTACGACATGGCCGAGACGCTGGCGAACGTCGAGGGAGTCAAATTCAGCTACAAGCCGGACGAGTCTTACGTCGAGGCTTATGCCGGGTCGAGCGCTCCGCTGCATCAGGCTGTTCTCGCTTTCTGTTCGAAAGAACGTCCTTTCGTGAAAGCGGATCCGGGCTACGAAGCAGGCGAGAGGGCAGCCAAGTTTATCGGCGCCAAGGCCGTGAATGTGCCTTTGAAACAAGGTACGTTTGACCACGACGTGAAAGCGATGCTGGCGGCCGCGCCCAACGCTGGACTCTATTATGTCTGCAATCCGAATAACCCGACCGGTACACTGACCAAGCGCGCGGATATCGAATGGCTGGTTGCGAACAAGCCCGAAGGTTCTGTCGTGATGGTGGACGAAGCTTACATCCACATCTCTAAAAATGCTGTGCCTTGCACAGATCTGGTAGCGCAGGGCAAAGACGTTATTGTGCTGCGGACCTTCTCGAAACTGTATGGCATGGCAGGCTTGCGTGCCGGTGCTGCCATTGCCCGGCCTGACCTGCTAGAGAAGATACGCGGATGGAGCGCTGGAGCGATGCCGATCACCGGAATGGTCGGTGCCACGGCCAGCTTGAAGACCAAGAATCTGGTAACCGAGCGCCGCAAGATCATGACCGACAACCGCGACGATACCTTCAGCTTTCTTGCGGCGAAGAATGTCGAGTTCATCCCCTCAGAGAGCAATTGCTTCATGATGAACGTGAAACGTCCTGGTAAGGCGTTCTATGCAGATATGGCTGCGCAGAACGTCTACATCGGGCGAGCCTGGCCGGTATGGGCGAATTGGGTTCGCGTGACTGTCGGCAGCAAGGATGAAATGGCCAAATTCAAGCAGGCTTTCGTCAAGGTTTACAACGCCTAACTTGCAGTAAGCTTTTCATTAAACAGCCGGCAAATAGGTCTCAGCCGGCCTTTGTTCTCATTGATCGAGTGGCCAGACTTTGTCCGTCTGGCCGCGTTGCCTCGTCGCAGAAGGTCTAGCAACGTGCCGGTTTCGTTCGTTTGAGCCGGCTAATCGCGCTGGAGATTTGTATTGCGGCTCTCGAAATTTCACTACAACTGGCGCGTATTCGCAGGCGATGTGTCTGGCGGCGCGATTGCCGCTTTGATTGCGTTACCCTACGGGCTCGCTATGGCAAGCATGATGGGCCTGCCGCCTGTACTTGGCCTCGTTACCTCCATCGCTACCGCTCCTGTTACTGCGCTTCTCGGGAGGAACCCTGTTTTAATCGGTGGAACGGCCAGCGCGACGGTTCCCTTTATTGCTCACGCGGTTCAGATGCAGGGCATTGGCGGTGCGGCCAAGGTCTGCATGGCTGCTTCGGTCTTCATGCTCGTCTTCTGCTCATTGCGCCTGGGCCGATATGTGCAGAGAGTACCGCAACCAGTGGTGACCGGATTCTCCTGCGGGATCGGGGCCATGATGTTCCTATCGCAACTGAGCGTAATGCTGGGCGTTACAGCTACTGTCGACAGAACATCGAACAACATGGTGTACCAAAGCTGGCAGGTTCTGTCTCACATTGCCGGGATGCACCTCAGTGCGGTAGTCATCAGCGCGATCGTAATTGCGATTGCTCTGCTTTCGTCACGATTCTTTCCTAAAGCGCCTGCTCCACTTGTCGGCGTTATTGCCTCGGTAGCGATCGCTACCGTGTTCGGGCTGCATCAGAAAGAGGTCGGGCGGTTGCCCTTAGCCCTACCCTCGCTGGCGGCTTTCTCCTGGACACCAGCAGACGTTCTCCAAGTGACTCCTGCCGCTTTTGGGCTCGCGTTTGTGTCGTCCATCAATATTCTATTGACCTCGCGGGTAGTCGAACATTTCCGCGGACGCCATAAGCACATGAAGGCTTCCGACGCTGATGCGGAATTGGGAGCCTACGGTATTGCCAACATGGTCGCGGGGGTTTTTGCCGCGCCAATGAGTGTGGGCATTCCGGCACGAAGCCTGGCAAGCGTTCGCTGCGGAGGTACGACTCGCGTGTCCAATCTCCTCCACGCTGGTTTCATCCTGGCTTTCCTCGTCCTCGGTGCTGACTACATTGCGCACATCCCAATTCCGGCGCTGGCCGGAGTAACCGCCTATATCGGCATCTGTCTACTCGAATGGAGCACCTGGAAGCGTCTGGGGAAGATGCGCCGGACAGATGCGTTGGCCTTTCTGTTTACGGCCGCTGCAACGTTGGTCGTAAACGCAGTTCTGGCCGTGGCGATCGGGTGTTCGTTTTATGCAGTGCGCTACCTGTGGTGCAGGTTCCGAAAGCCGGAGGTACACGATGTCCCTGTGCCGGAAATGGCCCGTTTCGCCACGCACTCCTAGCGAAGCGAAATCTGTTTGACGACAACATTATCGTCTTCGTCAAAGACACGAACTGAGACGAACTGTCCATCAGGAACTTCCAGCTGATAGGAAAGCGTTTGGGAGTCGGTCACTTTGTTGACAGGTGTAAGCAAAACCCATTCGCCGCCATTGAGCGAGTACTCAGCTTTATCGATCCAGCTGAGAGCATCCTTCGCAGTGAAAGCGACCCGGTGCCCCGTTGTCTTAATGTCAGTGATTTCGGGCGGCGTGTTGTCGACGGTGAATGTATCACTTTCCAGGGACGCTGTCAGCGCTTCGGATGCGGTGTTTGCCGGCGCATCGCTTGCCGTGATGCGGGCGACGTATTCGCCATCGGGCAAAGCGGTGCTGTCAAAGGCATAGAAGCGATCGTGGAGCTTATCTTTCAAACTTCGCCAGATGCCGTCGTTTTTACCACGTATGTCCACCTGGAAAGTGAGGGGATCCCCGTTCGGGTCGCTGGCATTCCAGCGAAGAGTGACAAATCCCTTACTGTATTGAAGGGTGGCGCTGGCAGAGATTTCGAGATTGGCGAGAGTTGACGCTGTGCGTTTCTGCCCCACGGTAGGCAGCGTGAGCGTAGTGGGGCTGCCCGAAGCTGCCGTGGAACGCTCCAGCGTGGAGTTTGTGGCCGGCTGCCGGTAATTAAAGGGAGCAATCTCGATTTGAGACACAACGGGCGCGATATTTTTCGGGAGCCAGGCGATGTCGACCGTGCTTACGTCGGGCGACTCCGAAGCGGCAGAAGCCGCCAGCGTCAGGCGGTACTGCAAAAAGCGAGCGGGAGGAGATTCGATCGAACCGCCCAACTTTGTCACATTGACTTTTGTCCAGGGACTCCAGTTGGTCTCGGGATTGTTGAGGTTTCCGCTTCTAGTTTCAAAAGAAACGCTGCCGCTGTGGAGCGTAGACGTGAGGTGAACTTTGCCCCAATAAGCAAAATCGTTCGCATCAAGAACTTCGCTCGTCAGGGTGCCCGATGTTACGCGGTCAGGACCCAGGCGATAAAGATTACCAACATTTCCGGTGGTCGCATAGATGACGTTGTCCCGGCCTTGAACCAAGTTTGTCACTTGGGTTGGCGGCGTATTGAGGAGTTGAGTTGAAAGCTGGGCGGAATCGATTCGGTAAATGACGCCTTTGTTGCCGGTGGCAACGAGCGGCTTCCCTGCGGCGTCGAACGCGATGGAGTATATGAGGTCAGTCGAAGAGCTCCAGATTCGTTCTGCAAAGCCATCTTTGGCGATGCGATAGAGCTCCGACCCACCAGGGACGTTGGCGCTGAGAGAGCCGATAGCGGGCGCGAGGCTGGGAGGGTTACTGCCCGAACGAGGTGCACCGGTCGAAGCGATCGAACTGGACGTGCTTGGCAGAACAGGCGCGGGCCCGGTCACGGACGGGGCTGCGGTTTTGCTGCCAACCGCGGCTGCGTACAAGGTGCCGTTATGCTCGGCTACCGCAGTTACTTCACGCTTGGCCGCCTGGTACAGAACAAAGCTCTCACCTTTGGGTGAGACGCGCACGATCAGACCAGCGGGTTCGGTGCCGACGATTAGATCTCCAGCCGAGTCCATGATCATTGAACGCGCATGGGTTTCGTCGCTACTGTAAAATTTGACGCCTTTGCCGTCGGGCGTAACTCGATAAATAACGCCCGAATCGCCCGTGGCCACGAACAAATTGCCGGTTCGATCAAAGAGCATTGACCAGATGTATTTGCACTTGGGATCGAAAAAGAGCCTGGGCTTGCCGTTCTCGATTCGATAGATCTTGGCGTCCGGGAGAACCGCGGCGTAAAGGCGGTCTTGTGCGTCGACAGCGAGCGAGTGAATCTCCAGGCCGGTGATTTCGGCGAGGACGCGAGGTTTCGCCTGAGGCGCCAGAGCGAAAATCTTCGTGGTTGCGCCTGTGGGTGCACCGCCAGCGTAGTAGAGCGTGCCTTTGGAATCTTGAACGACGGCCCACAGATAAGGAATACCGGTGCTATCGAGTTCTTTCAGCTGAGGGGCAAGAGTGATGTGTCCGTCGCTGCGAATGGAGAGGTTCTTGGGGGTGCCGCGAGTGAAATCAGCCTGATCCGACTGCTCCCAGACATGCGTATCGACGGCAAAAGAAAGAGTGGGTGCGGCTGCAAAGAACAAGAAGGCAGCGACCCGGTGCAAGCCCGAGTGGATGTGCATGAGACGGAGATTTGAAATCCTCAGTTTACGTAGACTTTCAAGGAATAGTTGCCGGTGACGACGACGTCGAAGGGAACCGACGTCTGTTCGTGTGCGCTTTCCGGTGAACTAACGAATTGATGGTTAGTCGCGCGGCCGCTCTGCATCACATTCAGCACGGAGGCAGGCAGGCTGGGAAGCACTTTCTCATCTGAATACACCGTAGGCTGCGATTCGATCAGCGAGACGTAAAGGCGATTGTTACTGCGCTCGTCGTTAAGCATGGCGACCATCTGCGGGATGTCCTCAATGCGGTTGAGTGAGCTGGCGATGTTCTGGAAGCGGCTAAGCGTGTCGGCATCGCTGAAGAGAATCTGGTGCTCACCGCGAGGGAGGCCAGCAGGAATCTTGACGTTGACCGTGCGTTCCAGGCGATCGCCGCGATATGGCTGGAGAAACACTTTCACAGGCACCTCAGTACCAGGCGTCACCTTGTTGTCGGCAATCCACGCGGACTCGACTTGAGCAATGCGGCGTTCAGGCAAAAGATCGACCGACACATCGACCGCATTCAGTTTCGGGAGCTTATTGGAGTTGATGTACAGGCGATTAAATTTATCGCCCCACCAACCGGCTAACAGCATGGGCGTGGGAACGGGTGTACCAGCGGGAGCCTGCATGGTGGCGAGTTCAACGGGCTGTTGACCTTCCACCTGAAGCTTGCCCCGAAGCCGATAGGTAGCTTCCTCTGAAAAGTCATTCAGATTGGAGAGAGAGTTAAACAGCGTGGCCATCATCAGGTAAGGCGTCCACTTCTGATCGACGAAAACATTGAAGTGAAAGTCTTCGGCCTTGCGAACGGTATTGTCGAGCCCATACGAGCGAACATGCATGGTGACGGGAATCATCTGCGCTGTGGCCCCGAGCACGCCTTCGATGGCGCTGTGCCGGTCCTGCCGGAGTGCGCCCACTACTTCGGAGGCGTTGCCCATCTTGGTGGGCTGATAGGAAGAGGCGAGCGTAGTGACGATTTCTTCTTTTGCAAGGGGCATATCGACGGGACCCAGATTGAACATGGGATGGCCGAAAGCGAGGATGCGCTTTCCGTCGTTGTAGGTGACGGTACCCGCGCCGGTCATAGTCATATCGCCCGAAACCATCACAGCGGCAACGGACTCGCCAGGCTGGAGAGAATTGCGCCAGTCTTTCGCAGGAACAGCAGAGTTCAAAGCGCCCCCTGCACCGCCTTGCGAGACGGTGAGACCGAGCTGACTAAAGACCGGGCCGAACTCCCTCACCGTGTCATCAGTGAACCCCGACATGGTGATGGGGGTAGCAATGGGCGTCATGGATGGCGCTTCCCGGAAAGCGCCGGAAGGCGAGGAGGCGAAAACGCGCGAGAGAAGCTGGCCAGGCAGAGGCGCATCGGCACTGACTCGGGCAATCTTGTCCGGTGTGCGGCTATCCGAGGGTTTGGTTTGATCGAACTCGCTCACGTCGAGCATGAGTTTGATAGGGGTAATCCCGCAGATGGCATCAGGCGAAAAAACACTGAGGCGGAGCGAGATGGCGCCGAGCAGCTTGCCGTTAATGTACAC
>CAXTMN010000059.1:9174-16232 GCA_964245395.1 uncultured Bryobacteraceae bacterium | reverse complement strand
ACACAGGACTGCCGCTCATTCCCCCTGCGACGTTCGTGCGATCGGCTTTGCCGCTCAACTTCGCCACGATGATGTCCTGGTGGGGACCCCACATGTTCTCCCAAACACCAATAATTTCGACCGGCATCGGCTCGGGCTTATTCCCCTGGAAGACCGTCCAGGCAATGGCCTTCATTCCGGGCTTCACATCGCTTTCTGGGAAGATGTCGACCTTGCCGGCCCTGGGCGGAGTATCAAGACGAGGCGACTCGGACTCTGCTAAAAGAGCAGCTCCGCCTGCTGAAGCAAGAACGAGGAAGGGAACTGCAAGGGCGCTTAGAAGCGCTCGCTGAAACATGAGATAAACCTTCTTGGGAATCGAAGACTCGGAGTCGGTGCCTGGGATCAACCCAGATCCCTGGCCCGAATACGACCTATTATCCCGCAGAAAAGCGAGCGGGCGACACGGCGGCGTACTAAGCCCTGCATAACCGGTAGACGGCTTAGGCGGGAGATGAAGTTTCTCTAGTGTTAAAGTCCGCTAGGAATTCACGTTTTCGACAGGCAAGTTGTAGACTAGAAACGAAGTCAGGCGAGAGGAACCGGTCTACGATGGTGCGATCTTTATTCGGATTCATTGGCTTATGTGCCCTTTGTGTGTGTTTCGCGGTGAGCGTACCGGCCGCGCAGGCTGGAGGCGGCAAAGGCGATGCCGCCAAGGGCAAAGAAGTATTCGAGCAGTGCGCAATGTGTCATAGCGCCGACACCGACGAGAAGAAGATGGGGCCCTCGCTCAAGGGTCTGTACAAGAAGAAGACGATGACGACCGGCAAGGCCGTGAATGACGCGAACGTTTTGTCGCAGATTAATAATGGCGGCGGAGGCATGCCCGGGTTTTCAGATTCTCTCTCGGCCGAGGACAAAACGAATCTGCTGGCGTACCTGAAGACCCTGTAGCTTTCCTCGCAGTTTGCTACCCTGAGTTTGGGGTCGCACTGCTACGACTCACTCCCAGCGTCCTCATCGTCTAGCCCGGCCTAGGACACCGCCCTTTCACGGCGATAACAGGGGTTCGAATCCCCTTGGGGACGCCAGATACACCGCTCCCTATCGAATGCATTGGACATACCCACTCATCGGTAAACCTCTTGTTCGATTAAGAATTCTGCAGTTCAGTCTGGTCAGGATAGCTTCAAAAACTCTACAGGCGGGAACTATTGGGCAGTGACAACTCCCTTGGTTAGTGATCCCAGATAACTTGTTGATTTGCTAACAGTCAGGACAGAGAGCAGTAAATCAGCAAGCGTTCCAGTGTCACCGCGCATAAAACTGAGCTCTGAAGCTTCGTACAAACCCTGGTGTTCCATATGCGTCCAAGAAATGTGGAACCGGGCTTTTAGGATAGGTGTACGGGTCGGGTCATTAATCTCGTCATACAGCGCTGCCTTACAAGCGGTTTGGGCCGGTACTGGTATCAGGAACTGTCCTGGCTTCACGACGGACGGCGTGGGAATCACTTCCCCAATATTGATTCGGCCGACGATTGCCTCTTCGAGCGCATCCGCCGCCTCCTTCAAGCAGTGCTCCAGCGTTTCGCCTTGCGTAATTGCTTCCGGAAAGTCCGGAAACGATATGACATATCCGCCTTCGTTGCCAGCAGGTAAAAATCTGCCGGATACTGAGATAACTTCGCATTTGGCTCTGGCCTCTCTGATGTGGGAGATTATAAATCCTCTGAATCAATCCCAAGCTGTGGACAATATTGCCCGATAGCACAAGGCCGGGGTTTCCCGATTGGTACTGCCGTTGGATTATTCCCTCTTTGGCCGATCACCCGGCAAGCGATGTTTGCCCGCTTTCAAGCGGCTCGCAATCCGTCAATAACGGTTAGTACCGCTGACATGGAACTGACAGCAAGCAGCCTTTCTGAGTATTCAATTTCAGTCGCGTAAATGGTTGCGACGGATCTGATCAGTTCGGCAACGCTTTTCCTTTCCTTGTACTCAGCCCAGGCGGCTGCATACGGCTTTGCACGGCAGATCAATTCGGCATGTTTTTCGAAGCAGGCCGCGAGCGAAGGAAAAGCAGCGAACTCAAGCTTTACCGGATGGTGAATTCCTCCCACTATCTCGGTGGTCTCAAGCAGCTGGACGCCGTAGCAGTCCGGATACTTTTTGATACCAAAGCAGTTGTTTCCCGGCTGGTGAGTGCCCCATCCGCTTTCGACGGCCCACTGGGCGACGGTTAATTCGGCGGGAAGGGATGTGGCCTTTTCACAAGAAACGGCTTCTCCGGCAGCTATCTTCAAGTGTTCCAGTTGAGCAGGGTTTAGCATAATTCCGCCCTCAGTCTGGTGAGCCTGAGCCGTACTGAGGAGCGGAACGGAATGCTAAGTTACTGGATCGAAGCGAGATGAAAAAGTGCGGCCAGCCGTGACTGGCTTGAGACGAAGCCGATTTCAGCCCCGGCTATCGAGCGAGACCATCCAGCGCCGGATCAGGGTCTTTGTTGCTTCGTCGATCTCATCATCTTCGAGCCGGACCTGGCGGGTGTGAATCTCGAGTGACTGTCCGGGTTGGTTGCCAGGCTGATCATCTCGTGACGCTTCGAGGCGAACAATGGGTTCATGCTCTTCGTCTTGAGCACGAATGATCCAGCTGCTGGTGGATCTGCTTTCATGATGAATGAACTTCTCGATGGCTTCGCGCTTAGGCGTATGTGCGTCCATGGCACAATGCTAGCCTACGCTGGAGCTGTTGACCTGTTGTCATCAGGAAGCGGCAGGCTGTGCTTCTCCATGAAAGTTGTCGCAGCGTCGCGGGTTTCGAAAACACCGCAGATTCCTGCACTGCGCAGGCGAGCCAACAGGAAAACATCGTCGCGAGGACATTCAACGGCCTCCATGATTCCGTGCTTCAACAGCACAACCACACGAATCACTGGCGAGTTCAGAATGGATAGTTCATCAGAATTGAGACGGAAAGCGTTACAGCATTGAAGTGCCGCCCTCTCAGGCGGGAGAGCGGGTGAAACGATTGGGGGCGTTAACCCCTGAGATACTGATCAGTCTTGTTGATCCAATCTTCTCGAGGCGGCGTGAAGAAATCCACACCGACCATATCTTCCAATGCTACCGCGGAATGAGGAACATTGGGCGGGATGCATAGGAACTCACCAGCCCGAACGACAGTTTCGTTGCCCTCAATCGTAAACCGCATGGAACCCGACTGGAGAAAACTGATCTGCTCGTTGTGGTGATGATGGAGGGGAACGACGCAATCCTTTTTTAAAGTGATGCGAGCAATCATAACCTTGTCGCCAATGACGAGCTGGCGTTCGAAGGAGGGATTTACCGCTTCAACCGGAACCTCGCTCCAGCGAATATGTTGGACGGCAAGACTTTTCTCGAATGGCGCCGATGAAGATTCAGCCATCTCCATATCCTACAGCGACGCTTTTCTAAATACCCTTGTACATACCGCCGTCGACCAATATGGTCTGACCAGTTACGAACGAAGCGCGTTCAGAGGCAAGCCAGACGATGGCATCGGCAACCTCCTCCGGCTTCCCTAATCGGCCCAGCGGGATTTGATTGATCCAGGTCTGCTCGATTTCGCTCTTATTTTTGCCGGTGGCGGTCGCCTGATGCGTGGAGAGCTCCACCAGCCGATCGGTCAGGGTGTAACCAGGTCCAATGTTATTTACGGTGATGCCGTCTTTCCCAAAGTCATTGGCCAGACTACGAACGAGGCCCATCACACCGGTACGCACAGCATTGGAGAGAACAAGTTTTGGCTGCGGCTGACGCACGGTGATGGAGCTGATCGTAATGATGCGCCCCCACTGCTGATGCTGCATGTGT
The DNA here is from genome assembly GCA_964245395.1 of uncultured Bryobacteraceae bacterium. Lineage (GTDB taxonomy): Bacteria > Acidobacteriota > Terriglobia > Bryobacterales > Bryobacteraceae > Bog-105. The sequence goes on along the minus strand of CAXTMN010000059.1, from coordinate 12,391 downwards.
GGAATGACGGCACGCGCGAAAACAACCGCACTGCGCAAGTTAAGCGAGAAGGCAGCATCCCAATCGGCATCCGTCGTAGAAAGGAAGTCTTTGGCAGGAGGCCCTCCCGCGTTGGTCACGCAGACATCGATGCGGTTAAAGACAGAATGGACGTTTGCGACAAACTGTTCAACTGCCGAACTATCGAGAACGTCGAATGCTTCGGTGTGAACCTGGACGCCGAAGCGATGCCGGATCTGTTCCTTCAGACGATCCAAGGGCTCGGCGTTTCGGGCGCAGAGAGCGACATGAGCGCCCTCCGCGGCAAACGCCATGGCTGCTGCGCGGCCCAGGCCCTGGCTAGATCCTGCGACCAGCGCTACACGATTCTTAAGACCTGTCTCGATGGGGCTTGCGGTGTTAGGTGCGCTTGAATATCAATGTAATGCGGCGTCACTTGAAGGTTGTGAAATAAGAAGGCGTAGAGATCGGCGGTCTGTTCGAGCTGCTTGGTCGTACTGCTAGGCCCGTGCCCGGAATTTGTGTCGATGCGGATAAAAACCGGATTAACAGGGGATGCCTTGGCTTGCAGCGTGGCTGCGTATTTGAAAGAGTGCCCCGGAATGACACGATCGTCGTGGTCAGCGGTGGTGATCAGGACCGCCGGATAGCGAACGCCGGCCTTGATGTTTTGCAGCGGGGAGTAGGAGTACAAAGTCTTGAACTCGTCAGGGTTGTCGCTGGAGCCGTAGTCGGCAATCCAGTTCCAGCCGATGGTGAATTTCTGAAAGCGAAGCATGTCCATCACGCCGGCCTGGGCCAGCGCTACTCGAAAGAGATCGGGGCGCTGATTCATGACTGCACCCATCAGAAGACCGCCGTTGGAAATGCCGTGGATGGCGAGTTTGTCTGGATTGGTGTACCGGTTTGCGACCAGCCACTCGGCAGCCGAGATGAAATCGTCGAAGACATTCTGCTTATGGGATTTCATTCCGGCGTGGTGCCACTCTTCGCCGTACTCGCCCCCGCCCCGGATGTTGGCCGAGGCGTAGACGAAACCCTGTTCCAGTAAAGCCAGACGCAAAGCTGAGAAGGTTGGATCGGTCGAGATGTTGAAACCGCCGTAGGCGTAGAGCAGCGTCGGGTTGGTCCCGTCCAACTTGAGGCCTTTCTTGTACACGAGGAACATCGGAATGCGAGTGCCGTCCTTGCTTGGATAGAACACCTCTTTACTTTCGTAACTGCCGGGCTGAAAACCGGGGATATCGGGGGAGTGGAAAGCGACGCTGTTCTTTGTGGGGAGGTCGTAACGAAAAATGGTAGCCGGATAGTTCAGGGAGGTGAATAGATAAAAGGCGAACCTGTCTTTCGTATTGCCTTCAATGCCCATCACCGTTCCGGGACCTGGCAATTGAACTTCGCTTTGCAGATCGCCCGCAAGGCTGTAGACATACATGCGGCTGGCCACATCTTTGCTATAGCCGACCAGCAGTTGCTTCCCTGCGACAGTAGCCTGAACCAGAGAATCCGGCGTCTGCGCGATGACGTCCTTCCAAGGCGAGCGGCTGTTTTTAGGATCGAAGCTGACAATGCGCCCTCGCGGAGCGGTCCAATTCGTTGAGATCAAAAAGGTATCACCGACGTTGTCGATCACGTGATACGTATCGTTAGCCACCGTTTCGACAATGGGCAGGAACTTTCTTTGCTTTTGCGTCAGGTCGCAGTAGAACAGGGCGTTCCCGTCTTTGCCGGTGCCGCGATCAGAAACTGTGAGAATGGCGAAACGCTCGTCCTCTGTAGTGTTCACGGTATGGAACCGTTGCGGGTGCTGAGGGTCCTCAAAGATCAGCTCATCGCGATCCTGCGGATCTCCGATGTGGTGGTAGTAGACCTTGTGATTGGCGTTTTGAGAAGAAAGTTCGTGACCGGCAGCAGGGGTCGGATAACGGCTATAGAAGAAGCCGTCGCCTGACCAGCTAAGAGCGGAAATCTTCAGCCAGTCCAGATGATCCGGGAACACTTTTCCGGTTAGAACCTCAAGCACATGAGCCTGTTCCCAATCGGAGCCGCCTTGCGAGACGGCATACGCCACATACTTACCATTTCGAGAGGGAGAGAACTCGAGAAGCCGCGAAGTTCCATCAGCGGAAAACTGATTCGGGTCGAGGAGCACGCGAGGCGCGTCATCGAGGCTCTTCGCCTCGTACCAAACGTTCTGATTTTGCAGTCCGTCGTTGCGTGAAAAGAAGAAGTGATCACCGCGATGAATTGGAGCAGAATACTTGGGATAATTCAGCAGTTGCTTTAGACGTGCCTGAATCGCTTGCCGGTAAGGAATCCGGGCCAGGTACTCTTTGGTGAGTTGATTCTCGGCTGTGACCCACTGAGTGGTTTCAGCAGAGCGGTCATCTTCGAGCCAGCGGTATGGATCTGCGACGGTTACGCCATGATAGGTGTCGGTCTGGTCTGAGTTTCTTGCTTGCGGATATTTCAGTTCTGCAGAGGCTAGCTGGGTCATGAGCAGCAGGGCGCACGATGCAGTTCTAACGGATAAACGTAGAAAATAACGAGGCATGGGCTCTCCTTATGGCTTTGGCAGGATAGCACCCTGAAGATGCGGGAAAGCTATTGGCTAAAAGTGCGAGTTGTGCGGATTCCTCCAGCCTTCTGGGCCGCCTGCAAGATCTCCTGCGCACTTTTTTGAAGGGCTTGCGCGTGGGGATCGGTTTGGCCGGGGCAGCTGATGTCAGGAGAGTGCTCGCCATTCATTTCGACGAAAAGTCGAGAGCCGAACGAGGCGCTCTTCATGCAATGGCGGACGGGAAGGCCGGCGAGAGATCCGGCCGATTGCACCTGCTGAATGAACTGGCTGCAAAGTCTGGGTTCAAGTGTGAGTTCATGATCGGGTATGCTGCCGACCGAATTAGCACTGCTCGTGCCGACTGCTGCGGTGGCGTGGCCTTCAGCATCGACAGTGACCCGCAGGCCCTGGCGGTTTGTGGAACCGGTGTCGATGATGGTTGCATGAATTGAGGTATGAGCTGCGGGTTTGTCGGGGGGCATAAAAGGTAGGAGAACGAGCAAGAAGGCAAGGAGCGTCAACACGATTTATTGTCGCGCCTTTTTGCTGCTGCATGCCTTTGCGGGCCGACAAATGGTGTACGGAGCAAAGCCGGGTTTTCGCCGCTGCCGCCTTGGTGCGGCTGCGAGGCTGTTCGTACTTACTCTGGCTTTGGCG
>CAXTMN010000059.1:7610-9164 GCA_964245395.1 uncultured Bryobacteraceae bacterium | reverse complement strand
GTATTGGCCGCGATTCTGCTTCGCGTTGCCGCATGGGCATGGCGTCGATGGTCGCAAACAACTCAGAAAGGCTGATCGGCTCGTGTTTCTTAAGTTTCTGCCCCCCGTCTTTGCCAATGAGGACGACAGTAAAGCTTTCTTTCACGTCGAAGCGGGAACGCAACTTCTCTGACGGAGCTGAGTGATCAACGACCGTGAAAACCTTGAGGTCGCGCTCATCCATACCGGAGGCGTCTTCCTCGAAGATCTTCTTCTGATGCTGAAGCCGGGCGTCGGCTTGGTTGGGAGCAAAGAGCAGAAGGACGCGATGGTGCCAACGCAGAGACTCCAAGTCGGGCACTTGGCTGAGCATAACGTTCACCAATATTGCGGGCCCCAAATGAGCATCTGATGCACTAACTACCTCATAAAAAGCGAAAAGGGAATCTTGTGATTCCCTTTCGTCGCGTCGATCGTGATCGACCCTAGAGCTATGACTGAATGGTCCCCTACAAATCGGGGCAATTTCAGTATACCTGAGCTTTTTAGAGCGGCCTTTCCTACGGGACCTTCTCAGCAATTGATTTCGCTTGGACAAACTGGAGCAGGTAATCCGGCCCTCCTGCCTTGGAATCAGTACCGGACATATTGAAGCCGCCGAAGGGGTGAGCGCCGACCATGGCGCCGGTGCACTTGCGATTGATATACAAGTTACCCACAAAGAACTGGCGCTTGGCCTTCTGCGCCTTTTCCGGATTGTTGGTGAAGACCGCGCCGGTTAGCCCGTACTCAGAATCATTCGCGAGCTGGAGAGCATGGTCGAAATCGTTTGCTTTCGTAACGGCAAGGACCGGTCCAAAAATTTCTTCCTGGAAGATACGCGCCTGAGAGTCGACGTCGGCAATGACGGTCGGCTTAATGAAGTAACCGTCGCCCTCGGCCGGTTCTCCGCCGGCCACGAGCCGACCTTCCTTCTTACCGGTTTCGATGTAGGACAGGATGCTCTTCCTGGCACTGGCGTTGATGACAGGGCCCATATAGTTGTTGACGTCATCGGCCGGCCCGATCTTCAGTTCGCCCACTTTGGCTGTAAGCTTCTGGACGAATTCGTCGTAGATGGCCTGGTCGATAATCGCGCGGGAACAGGCCGAGCATTTTTGACCCTGAAAGCCGAACGCGGAGTAAAGAACACCCATCACTGCCTGATCGACATCCGTTTCACGATCGACAATGATGGCATCTTTACCGCCCATTTCTGCGACAACTCGTTTGATCCACAGCTGGCCCTTGGGTGTTTTCGCGGCGAGCTCGTTAATGTGAAGACCGACATCGCGAGAGCCGGTGAACGAAATGAAGCGCGCTTTGGGATGGGAGACCAGAGTGTCGCCAATCACCGCCCCACTGCCTACCAACAGTGAGAAGCACTGAGGGGGGAAACCGGCTTCGAGGACCAACTCGGCCAGCAGGAGCGCCGAAAGCGGCGTCTGCTCCGCAGTCTTCAGCACCACCGTATTGCCAGCGGCCAGCGCCGGCGCGAGCTTCCAGGCCGCCATCAGCAGCGGGAAGTTCCAGGGG
>CAXTMN010000059.1:7007-7600 GCA_964245395.1 uncultured Bryobacteraceae bacterium | reverse complement strand
AATCACCGCCCCACTGCCTCCCAACAGTGAGAACCACTGAGGGGGGAAACCGGCGTCGAGGAGGACCTCAGCAAATTTCGCCGCAATGGTGGGAGTGTCGCTCGAGGGCTTGATGACGATGGTGTTTCCGACGACGAGCGCCGCCGTAGCCATGCCAACGAGGATGGCCAAAGGGAAATTCCATGGTGGAATGACGATGCCCACACCGAGCGGCAGATAAACCATTTCGTCGCGTTCGCCCGACAATTGGACAACCGGATCAGGATCGGCCAGTTTCAGAGCTTGCCGGGCATAATACTCGCAGAAGTCGATGGCTTCGGATACGTCGCCCTCCGCTTCAGCCCAGGTCTTTCCCGATTCGTAGACGAGCCAGGCATCGAACTCATACTTGCGCCGCCTGATGATGGCCGCCGCACGGAAAAGCATGTCGGCCCGCTGCCCGGCGGAAACGGCAGCCCAGGTCGGGAAGTACGCCAGCGCCTTGAGCGTGAGCAGGGACCCTTTCACCGCGTCCGGCCAGTCGGTCGGCTTGGCGAAGCGGGCGATCCAGCCCCGCCACCACCGCTCGGTTTCCTCCTGCGCCGCCGCAGGGC
>CAXTMN010000059.1:0-6997 GCA_964245395.1 uncultured Bryobacteraceae bacterium | reverse complement strand
GGATGGATTAACCGATTGCAGCTTCTCTGAGGAGCGGCGGCGATCGCCTGCGATGAGCAGGTCGTATTCCCTGCCAAACTCAGAGCGAACTTTTGCCAGCGCCGCGCGCATGACTTCCGCATTGTGGGGCTGGGTGAAGTCGGTGTAGAGCTCGTTGAGGAAGTCGGCTAATACGGATGGAGGGGCAGCAACAGCAGACATAACGTGGGTTTCCCTTGGATGCGATGCGGAAAGGGTCAGGTGCGGTCGTCGATGGTCTTTTCAGCAATCTTGCGGCTGCGCTCGAAGACTTCGGCGGCTTCGTCTACGATTTCGCGACCTCGTTCGTAGAGATCCCGCCCTCGATTGAATAGATCCTGGCCCGAACCGAGAAGGCTTTTGCGTCCGCGTTCAGCCTGATCGGCCAGTTTGCGCCGGGTATCTTCACCGGGCTCGGGTGCGATCAGGAGGGCAACTACGGCGCCTAAAACGGCTCCTCCGGCAAACCACCAAACGAAGCTGCTGTTGTTGTCTCGTTCCATAATCGTTTTATTCTATGCCTGTACGGCGCATTTTCGCGCGGAAGGCAGGGCAGACTAGCGAAATGTCACGAATTCGACCTTGTCACCGTCTGTCCGAAACGTCAGCAAGCCCTGCTGGTCGGTGCGAAACACCGGTGTATGACGATCCTGGAAGCGTTGCAGTACGGTGGGATGCGGATGGTGAAACTGATTCATGTAGCCGTCCGAAATGAAAGCGAAGCGGGGCTGAACAGCGTCCAGAAATTCTTGCGATGACGACGTCTTGCTGCCATGGTGGCCTGCCTTCAGCAACGTCACTGGCCGGAGAATGCCGCTCGAGACAAGATCGTCTTCGACGGGCCGTTCAGCGTCTCCGGTGAGGAGAATGCTGCGGCGGCCATACGTAACATCGAAGACCAGCGAATCGTTGTTATGGGGCGAGTCTTCTGGCACGTACTCAGGCGAGGGAGCCAGTACGCGGACGGTGGCGCCTTCGATCGACCGTGCGGGTGAATTTCTGGTCAGGGAAACGATGCGGACGCCGTCAGCAGCAGCATGCCGCCGGATTTCGTTCCACTCTGCTGTTTCCGGCTCTGCGCCGATCCAGAGTTCTTGCGGATGGAAGTTATCGAGAATGGCAGGCAAGCCGGCCATGTGGTCCGAGTGGCCATGGGACAGCGCCACATAGTCGAGGTGCTGAATCTGGCGGCTCCAGAGATAGGGAGACACCACGTCTTCTCCCATATCGACTTGCGGTTTGCGAGCCATGCGCTCCATGCCGGGGAAGCCGCCGGCGTCGACGAGCATCGTCCGGCCACCGGGGAAGGCGATGAACAGACTGTCGCCCTGGCTGACGTCGATGGCCGTCAACTCGAGGAACTTCGGTTTCAGCTCCGGCTTCCAGGGCTGGCAAAAGATCAAGGCAAACAAAGCGAGGGAACACACCAGAGGCGCCGGCACCCATCGCGGGTGACGGCGAATGATGTATGCAAGAACGACGGTAGAGAGCGCAAAGGCCAACGCGAGCGCGAAGGGAATAGCGGCAATCCGCCAGGCCGGTTCAAATCGAACATGCCAACCCGCGACTGCTTCTGCCGCGTACAGAAGAATTCTGGTGGCCCACGCCAAGGGATGGAGGCCGGTCAGAATGGCCGCAAAGCCGAGGGGTACCACGATCGAGAGCAGGGGAACGACCACAATATTGGCCGACAAGCCGGTAATGGACAAGCGATGGAAGTAGCTGATCATGGGCAAGGCTAAGCCAAATTGAACGCAAGCGGAGACGGTGACGGCGTCGGCTACGAATGCGGTGAGGAGTACCAGTTTCTCGATTACGTGCCGGGACCGCGGGAGGCTTACGCCTGTCCAGAGGTGCACGGTTTGTGTCAACAGCCGAAATTCAACTCTCCAGGAGGCGGCTCGGGTTTCGACCTGCGGGTCGTAACTCACCTGACCGAAATTTCTGAGGGCGTCGCGCATGGGTTCGGTAGTTCGTTCCATCAGCGGAATGGCGAACACGGCGATGGCGGCGGCGGACAGGAACGACAGTTGGAAGCTGGGATCAAATAGCTGGTCGGGATCAAACAGGAGGTAAAGGATCGCCACTGCCCCTAATATGTTCAGGATGCGAGTCTTCCGAAAGCAGTAACTGGCCATAAGAAACAGGGTGAAGCCGCCCGCTGCACGCACGACGGGGGAACTCATTCCGGAGATAAAAGCGTAGAGCCAGCAGGCCACAGTCGCCACGCAGAGGGCCGGAACGCGGCGCACGCGGAGCAATTTCAGAAAAAATAGCAGAGTAAAAGCCAAGACCGAGACGTGTTGGCCTGAGATAACCAGAGCATGATAGGTTCCGGTGACGCGGAAATCGTTTGTCCAGCGGCGTTCGACTCCACTGGTTTCGCCGAGCAGAGTCGCCTGGAGGAGGGCAGCGGTTTGCGGATCGCCCGGGTAGAGGCTTCGCAATCGTTCGAGAGCCCAGGTCCGGACTGAAAACAGCAGGGTCACGGCTGAGGACCCGCAGCGTCCGGGCAAGGTCTTGAAATTGGTCAAGGCAGAGACAGATCCGGTCCAATAGATATGTTGGTTGGCAAGATAGGCCCGGTAATCGAACGCATGCGGGTTTTGAAAGTTCCGAGGCGAGCGGATTTTCGCCGGTAGTTCCACCTGTTGTCCGTAGGAGAGCGGCAGGGTCTCGCCATTTTTCAGCCGAACCGAGATTCGGGCGGCCGCTTTGGGCGCTAGTTGCAGGGTAAACTGCTCCCGATCGGGAGAGAAGACAGGCGGATTCGAAACGCAGCCGGACAGGAGAACGGTTTCTCCGTCCTCTACATTCATTTTGGGGGCTGTCCCCTGGCGGTGAACGATCTGCGTCGCCAGGCCGGTTATGAATAGAGCAGCACAGACAGCGGAAAGCCGCCAGCGCACCGCAGTGGCAGCCGAGAAAGCGAGCGTGCAGGCACATGCTGCCAGAAATCCTGGAACCAGCAGGTCGTGGAGAACGAAGAAGAAGAAATGACCGGCTAGAATCCCTGCTGCCAAGGCAGCGACCGGCCATAAGAGAGGCTCACGCATGCTGCTAACAGGTGCATTTTGCCTGGGCGGACTTCTCCTTCGGGTTGGCGGATCCGGTCAGCTATTGGTCTAAGTGAGCTAGATAGGTTGTACTTTCATCTTGACAGGCCGCCAGAGCTTGGAGCATACTGAAGAAAATTTAATCGAAAACAGGTTTGATCTTGGAGCAAGTTCAGTCGCTCTGGAGTCTCTGGTTGGTGATTCCCACGATTGAAAGGCTCTATTACTAGCCTTCTTCACCTTGACTATCTGACAGTTCTCCTCCAACCAAACTAAGCAGGCTGATCGGGTGCAAATCCGGTCAGCCATTTTTTGTTGGGAGCAGTCCGATTTCGGCGTTGTGGTTCACCTGGTCGAGGTGGTCCTGTTGACACCTGAGTACTATTCCCTCTACACTGGGACAGTTTGGCGAGTTGATTCTTCGGCCTCTGTGCTACCGCGTTCTCATGAACGTCCGGCTGGAAGTCGAGCCCCGCTGTCGAACCAATAAGCCGCTGACAGAATCAGCGAAGTGACGTTGGAGCTCGGTATGGGCTACATCCGAAGTAGTTGCCCTCGCGTTTGAGGCTGGTGAAAAAACGCTATATCAGCCTTCTGAAGTACGAATGTAGTAGTCCATTGGCAGCCGATTAGTTTTCTCGTGCCTGCTGAGATGCCCGACAGGGCACACCAAAGTTTCAAGTTAAGTTCGCAAAGACGAACGAAAGTCCGTCTGACGCAGCTTGCTGACCGTTTAGTTTTGAGAGAGGACGATTTGAGGCGCAAATCGGCGCGACCTTCCTTGAGGGGTGGGCCGGCTGATTGTGCTTGCGAGCGACAGCATGCCTACCTTCAATCAACTTGTGCGCAAGGGCCGCAAGGCAACCCGTTACAAGACAGCCAGTCCCGCACTGCAGGCTTGTCCGCAGCGGCGGGGAGTCTGTACGCGCGTGTATACGACAACTCCGAAGAAGCCGAACTCGGCTTTGCGGAAGGTGGCTCGTGTACGCCTGACCAATGGGATTGAAGTCACTACCTATATCCCGGGTGTTGGCCACAATCTGCAGGAGCATTCGATCGTGCTGATTCGCGGCGGCCGCGTGAAGGATCTTCCGGGCGTTCGTTATCACGTCGTTCGCGGGACGCTTGATACGTCCGGTGTCGCCAATCGCAAACAGGGGCGTTCCAAATATGGCGCCAAGCGTCCGAAGGGTGGAGCGGCGGCTGCTCCGGCCAAGGGCGGGAAGAAGTAAGGAGCTAACCGGAGATGCCACGGCGCAGACGACCTGAACCAAGAGAAGTCATTCCCGATCCGCTATACAACTCGACCCTGGTTGAGAAGTTCGTGAACTCGATGATGTGGGATGGCAAGAAAACCACCGCGCAGAAGATTTTTTATGCCGCGATGGAAACCCTGCGGGAGCGAAGCGGAGACGACCCGTTGAAGGCTTTCAAGAAGGCTGTCGAGAACGTTAAACCGTTGCTTGAGGTCAAGACGCGGCGTGTAGGTGGCGCTAATTACCAGGTTCCGGTCGAAGTACCGCAGAATCGGCGCACCAGTCTGGCTTTGCGCTGGATTATCGGGAATGCGCGTTCGCGCCCGGACAAGAGCATGGCTGACAAGTTGGCCAACGAATTGAACGACGCCTCTAACATGCGGGGCGGCGCTGTAAAGAAGAAAGACGATGTGCATCGCATGGCAGAGGCCAACAAAGCTTTTGCGCACTATCGCTGGTAGTGAGTTACACGAGTTATTGGGTTATCTGATATGGCACGCACTGTACCGTTAGAAAAAATGCGGAATATCGGCATCATGGCGCACATTGATGCTGGTAAGACCACGACGACCGAACGCATTCTGTACTACACCGGCCGGACGCACAAGATTGGTGAAGTGCATGAAGGTACCGCGACCATGGACTGGATGGCCCAGGAGCAGGAGCGCGGCATCACCATCACGTCCGCGGCGACGACCTGCCAGTGGAACGACATTACCATCAATATCATCGACACCCCGGGTCACGTGGACTTTACGGCGGAGGTCGAGCGTAGCTTGCGGGTGCTGGATGGAGCGTGTGCTGTGTTCGACGCCGTCGCTGGTGTACAGCCACAATCGGAAACCGTGTGGCGCCAGGCCGACAAGTACGGTGTGCCACGCATCTGTTTCATTAACAAAATGGACCGCGTGGGAGCCGATTTCTTCTTCTCCGTCAAAACGATTGTGGATCGGCTGAGCGCCCGTCCCGTCCCCATACAGCTGCCGGTCGGAGCCGAAGATCAATTCAAGGGCATCGTGGACCTGGTGAAGATGAATGCGCGCTTGTGGCGCGATGAGACGCTCGGGGCCAAATTCGACGACGTGGAAATCCCGGCTGACCTGCTCGAAAAAGCCAAAGAGTATCGCGAGCAGTTGATCGAGGCTGTCTCTGAGTCTGATGACGTTCTGTTCGAGAAGTTTGTCGAAGGACAGGCGATTACGGAAGCCGAGCTGGTGGCGGGCATTCGCAAGGCAACTCTGGCCCAAAAGATTTTCCCGGTGATTTGTGGGTCTTCGTTTAAGAACAAAGGTGTCCAGAACTTACTCGATGCCGTTTGCGCGTATCTGCCCTCGCCGGTCGATATTCCTCCGATCAAGGGCTTGGATGTCGATAATCCTGAAATACACCTGGAGCGTCCGGCAACGGACGACGCCCCTTTCTCCGCCCTGGTGTTCAAGATTATGACCGACCCGTTTGTAGGTCAGTTGTGCTTCATCCGGGTGTACTCGGGCAAGTTGAATGCGGGTGAGTCGATCTATAACGTTAGCAAGGGCCGGCGCGAACGGATCGGGCGCCTAGTGAAGATGCACGCCAACAAACGGGAAGAGATCACGGAAGTGCTGGCGGGCGACATCTGTGCCGTGGTTGGTTTGAAGCAGGTCGTGACGGGCGATACGATCTGCGATGAAGACAAGCCGGTGCTGCTCGAATCGATCATTTTCCCGGCGCCCGTTATTCAGCTGGCCATCGAGCCCAAGACCAAGGCTGACCAGGAAAAGCTGGGTGTGGCCATTAACAAACTGGCGACCGAAGATCCGACCCTGCATGTATCAACGGACCCCGAAACTGGGCAAACGATCCTGGCCGGTATGGGCGAGCTGCACCTTGAAATCATCGTCGACCGCATGCAGCGCGAGTTTAACGTGGGAGCGAATGTCGGCAAGCCGCAGGTGGCCTATCGCGAGACCATTCGCCAGCGTGCTGAGTCTGATTACACCCATAAGAAACAGACGGGCGGCAGCGGTCAGTATGCTCGCGTCAAGCTGCGGGTCGAGCCAAACCCGGAAAAGGATTTCGAGTTCTCTAACGAAGTAACGGGCGGCAATATCCCCAAGGAGTTCATACCGGCTATTGAGAAGGGCGTGGTCGAAGCGCTCGAAGGCGGGATTCTCGCCGGCTATCCCTTGAATAACATTAAGGTGACGGTCTTTGATGGCGCGTACCACGATGTCGACTCGTCGGAAATGGCCTTCAAAATCTGCTCGTCGATCTGTTTCAAAGATGCAGCAGGCAAAGCAAAGCCGGTGCTGCTCGAGCCGGTGATGCGGGTGGAAGTCACTGTTCCCGAGGAGTACATGGGTTCGGTGAACGGCGATCTGATTTCACGTCGTGGACGCCTGGAGGGAACAGAGATCGCGGGCGGTACGCATATTGTGAAATCCATGGTGCCGCTGTCGGAAATGTTCGGGTATGCAACCGAGCTTCGGTCGCGCACGCAGGGACGAGGCAGTTTTACGATGCACTTCGGGCAGTACGAAGAGGTGCCACGGAATATCGCTGAAGAGATTATTAGCCGCAGCAAGGGCGGCCGCGCGGCCTAAGGTCGAGCGATAAGGAAAGGGTTCACGAACATGGCGAAAGAGAAATTTGATCGCAGCAAGCCGCACGTCAACATCGGGACGATTG
>CAXTMN010000058.1:0-29826 GCA_964245395.1 uncultured Bryobacteraceae bacterium | reverse complement strand
CCTCCATCGGGACCTGGACCCGGTCACTGAGGACGGCCATGAAAGTAGGTAATGCCCCACCCGATCGCAGCAGCAACGCTGCAAATCTATACGCGTCCCCGGGCGAAGCGCTCAGGAAAGTCGCCATTGAGTACGAATATTGCAGCGGGAAACTTACCGAAACGAGCTTACAAATGTGTTATGCGCTCATCGGCGCAAACTGGGCGGTCTTTAGTTCTCTAAACGGCGTTCTTCAAAACAGTTGGGCCAAGTGGTCCTTGTTTATGGTAATCGGAGCGCTCGCTTCAAATATTGTCGGGGCGTGGTTCTTGAGCGAATTCCTGAAGCAGAGAGTTGCTTACGGAGAGAATGACAGCTCCCGTTGGGAACGTGAGTACCAAACCGCTCGCCACTCGGCCGGTTCCTGGCCGTTCACAGACTGGATCGATTTTACCGGCCGCTTGATGCGCATTATCAAAGCCACCTGTACGCTGATTGCAGGGTTTCTGTTCATCATTGGAGCCGTTCTGAAGTAGCACGAAGGCCTACACTACGACTACCGTTCGACAAGTGGTAAAGGTACTCTTCCTCCCGTCGCTTGTGCTCTTCGCCATACCGGGCCAATTGGTCACACCTGATGCTGCCCGTGCCGGCTCAGAATCCAGGATCACCATTTCCACCGATAGCTCCCTGGCTCTGATGCGAAATGTTTACGCAACCATTCGTTTTACTGCCAAGGGCAATCCGGAAGCAAACTTACCCGTTCTTTATCACTTCACTCAGACCGGAAATCCACCTCCCGGCATGATCTTTGAAAGTTATCCCTGCAACAAACCAAATCGCGAGGTGTGCCCTTCTGTGGCGAGCGCGGATACAATCTTTCTCGATGGAACTCCCACCTCCGCTGGCTCCTATACAGTGACCATCAACGTGCGGGACGCGAAGGGGAACGAGTCCTCTCAGAATTTCACTATTACCGTTTCTGAGCGTAATTAATAGCAAATATAACGGAATGAGTCGCAGCACACCGTCTCTATCCAAAACCGCTCCCTGTTATCGCTTTGGATAGTTAAAACGGGCAGAGTTTGCCTAGTCGATTGTTACTAAATCTGGAAATACAGCGAAATTAACAGAAAGGAATAACAAATGTATCTAGATCGGACATGAATGTTTCTGTAACCCAAGGAGGGTAACATGCAAAACCGAAAGCAATCACCGTTTCTATCGTTGAAACTCGACGGATCTTGCGACCAAGGTCTTCGACTTAACGATCGGCAGGAGTTTATATTGGACAGATCATTATGGACGATGTCCAGTTCTCTCCCTAGAGTTGGACGTTGCGCCGGAACCGCCAGCATCACTGTAGCGGCATGCCTGGCTCTGTCCATTGCGGCACAAGCGCAGTCAGCTCTGGTTAACAATACAATCTCAAAAGCTCAAACGAGCACGCAGGCTGAAGTCGAGCAATATTGGACGTCTGACCGGCTGCTCAATGCCAAGCCGTTTAATCTCGAACCTCGTCTGGCGGTGGATGGCCGTCCCCTGGCCGCTGCAGTAGCTCCGGCTCCCAAAGCCGCAGGTAAGGTAGTGAAGGTTCCTGGTTCCCAACCTTCACTTAGTTACGACCAAAGCAAGAGCAAAGTCCTTATCTCGAAAAGTGACATCGAGACACACCTTGCGGCTGCCAAAACAAATGCCGCCATTACTCCCGACGCCTTTAGCGCAATCGGAGCAACTTTCACAACAAGTCAGGTCTTTCCAGCGGACGCCACCACCGTGTACCCCTATTCAACTGTCGGCGCTCTGTTTTTCTCGGACGACGGAGGAAACTACTTTTGCTCAGCTTCCGTGATTGGACCAAGAACTGTGGCTACAGCCGGGCATTGCATTGCCACAACCTACAACGCCAGCACCCAGGAGCCCGCCCATTTCCACAGCAACTTCTACTTCGTACCGGCTTTTCGCAACGGCACTGCACCATTCGGAGGATTCACTCCGTATTGGGGCATAACGACAGGGACATGGTTCTACTCCGATGGCTCCGTCCCCAATGCTCAGGACGTCGGACTGTTAACCATGAATGACCGCTATGGATATAAGCTCGGTCAGTACGTTGGATGGCTCGGCTTCTGGACAGGTCAGCTCAGCTATAACAACGTAACCATGCTCGGATATCCATGCAATCTGGACGGCTGCGAATTGCTGGAGTCCAATCACGCTCAGACCTATGAGTATGGCGGAAACAACACCTGGATCTTTGGCTCGAATTTCGGTCCTGGTTCAAGTGGCTGCCCTTACATCAAGGACTTCGGTTGGGCGCCATATGGCTCTCTCACCACAGAGGGAGGTAACTGGCTCATTGCTGTCAACTCCTACGGACCAATCGACCTCGGATACCTCTACAGCGGGGCCTCAGATCTCGATGATGAGTTCCTGAATCTGATCTCAGCAGCCTGTAGCGCGGGCGGCTGCTAAAGCGAATTTTCCGCCAGCCCTGTGCGCACCAGGGCTGGCGGAAATCCGTCTGATCCACATAGCTGCGCCATACTTCTAAACCCTTTTGCAGCGCGCCGCAAGAAGGCCAGTGGCCGCACTGATGTCGATGTCCGCAATCAGCAATCCCTCCTTCCCGTATGACTGATAGTTGAGCAGCGTTCCGTCTGGCCGCACCACCGCCGAAGTTGTCGGCGACCCGGCGCTTGCACAGTTCACGGTCGCGAAATAGCACGTGTTCTCAGCCGCTCTGCACAACGCTGCTTTCTCGTGAAACGAGTTCCCCGGATCAGCGAAACGAGATGCGATGTAACTGCCTGGCTCGGCTTCGTGAAAGTGAGGGTGGAACACAATGTGTGCGCCCCGTCGGACCGGCCAGCGTACCGTCTCCGGATAGCGCCAACCCTCATGGCAGATTGCTATGCCAAACCTCAGCGGACCGGTTTCGAAAACTCGCCTTCCCATACCGGGCGAATAGATTTCGTCCTCGGAAGGATCGAGTTGAACTTTGTCCTGAAAACCAGCAATCGTCCCGTCTCGATTGATAACCAGTGCGGTGGCCAGCAGGGCCTTGCCGACCATGCGTTCCGTGCCGAGAATAACCGCCACCTCAGCCTTCCCCGCCGCTGCTGCAACCCGGGACCAGGCGCTCTGGAGAAATGCAGGATCGGGCGGCGTTACCTGCTTCCCCGCACCCCGGTAGCCGGGCACAAAGCATTCCGGAAAACAGATGAGGCCCGCGCGCTCCATCGACGCTTGCGCAATGGCCTCTTCAGTCAACCTGACCGACTCCTCGGCGGTGGCCGGAAACCGGATGTTGGCGAGGGCGATCCGAAACATGTTCATTCAATAACAATCCTTCTTCATCCCCAGCGGAATACAATGTCGTGCGAAGATCTAATTCGCCCGGGACAGCACCAGTATTGGCCACCCTTTAATCGGAGCTTGGTTGTACATCCATTCATTCTCAAATATGTAGGCATTCGCTAAACCCTAGCGTCGTGTAAACGCAGCTGTTCGCGCCCGGTAATCACGTTCCGCAAATGAACACTTTTGAACTGCTCTTTTCACGCGAACGCCCGTCATTCGTTGCACCCGCAAAAGGCCGCCCGCGTGCGAAACATAGCTACAGATGTTTTCCCCATCCGGCCTCTTCAAAGACATCCAATTTGCCCTTCGCCAGCTACGTGCGCGTCCCGGCTTCACCGTTATCGCCGTAGCCGTCCTGGCTCTCGGCCTCGGAGCCAATGCCGCCATCTTTAGCGTCGTCAATGCCGTCCTGCTTCAACCGCTGCCCTATCCGCACCCGAAAACTCTCGTCGGCATCTTCGAAAAAGATGTCGTTGACAATGGCATTGACGATAGCTACAACGTCATCAGTCCTGGTCTTTTCCACGATTGGCAGGCGAGCGCCCATTCTCTATCCGCTCTCTCCGCTGTCCGTGAGACCTCATTCAACATCTCCAGCAAAAGCCAGTCCTTTACGCCGGAGCGCATCAACGGCATTGCCTGCTCGCCAACCTTCCCAGGCATTCTCGGCATCCAACCCGTCCTTGGCCGTTTCTTTACCCCAAGCGAAGATCAATATGACGGTCCCTATGTAGCTGTCCTTTCCTATCGTTTCTGGCAGCAGCATTTTGGCAGATCACCGAACATCCTTACCCGGCAAGTTCGCCTTGATGGCAACAACTACAGCATCCTCGGTGTCCTGCCGAAAACGTTTGTCTATCAAGGCCAGCCTGCCGATGTTTTCGTCCCCTTCAAGCGCACCCTCGACGTTTCCAACCGGGTCACCTATAGCAATCATTTCTTCAATGGCATCGCCCGTTTGGCGCCCGGCTACTCCGCCGTCTCGGCGCAGCAAGAACTTAGCAACATCGTCCGCAACATCCGCCGCACCCATCCCAACGAAATTATGGGCAAGTCGGCCACCGTCGTCGCGCTGAACGCCTTCCTGGTCCAAGACTTGAAAACTGCGCTGCTCGTTCTACTCGCCGCCGTCGGTTGCCTGCTCCTGATCGCCTGCGTGAACATCGCCAATCTGCTGCTCACCCGAGCGCTTGGCCGCCAGCGCGAACTCGCCATTCGCTTCGCAGTCGGAGCCAGCCGTTTCCAGATCATCCGTCAGCTGCTCATCGAAAGCATCACCGTCTCGCTTCTCGGCGCGGTTGCTGGTCTCCTGGTCGCTAACTGGACCTCGTCTTTTCTCGCCACCCACGCTCCCGGCGCCGAAAACCTGCCGCAAACCGCTCACATCCATATCGACGGAACCGTTCTTCTTTTCACCACCGCTATCGCCGTTCTCAGTGGACTCGTCGCGGGTCTTTTCCCTGCTCTCGCCTCGTCCCGCACCGATCTTGCGACGGGCCTCAAAGACAGTGGCCGCTCCGCAACCAATAGCCGCTCCCATGGGCGCCTCCGTGACATGCTCGTGGGTCTCGAAGTCGCTGTCTCCCTTGTCCTCCTGGTCGGTGCCGGCCTCCTTCTCCATAGCTTTTTGAATTTGCAAAACGTCCCCCCAGGCTTCCGCGCTGACCACTCCATCTCTTTCGAGATCTCGCTACCCGATGCCACCTACAAAAACCGTCAAAGCATCAGTAACTTCGTCCGGCGCCTTGCCCAAGACCTTCGCACCATGCCTGGCGTCTCGTCCGCTGGCCTAGTGAGCTATCCGCCCCTGGCAGGCCACTGGTCCGACAGCGTGTTCCACATCAAAGGCCACCCCCTGCCGTCCGGTTCCATGATGGATCTCATCTATCGGTCCGCTGAGCCTGGCTACTTCCGCGCAGTTGGCATCCCCCTTCTTCGTGGCCGTTTCTTCACTCCCCAGGACGGCATCGGTTTTGACGATAAACATCCGCTGCTCGGCAAAATGATCATCAGTCAAGCCACGGCCCGAAAGTTCTTCCCTACCCTTGACCCTGTAGGCCAGATTCTGGAACCAGGAACCGATACCGGCCCCCCACCTAATATCACCGGTGATCCTTACCCTGAGTACCAGATCATCGGAGTCATCGGTGACGTTCCTACCAGTGCCGAAAGCGGTGTTCAGGCCACCGTCTATACGCCGCTGCTTGATGGTGGCGACAACTACTTCTTTGGAGTCATACACACCGCGGGTAATCCGCTCGCCCTTAGCGCCAGTATTCAAAGCGTCGTCCATCGCCTCGACCCCGACCTGCCTATCCACAGGCTCCGAACCTTCGCCCAAATCAATACCCAAGCCACCGGTGACCGCCGCTTTAGTGCGACTCTCCTGGTCCTTTTCGCCGCCGTCGCTCTCCTGCTTGCCGCTATCGGCCTCTACGGTGTGGTCTCCTATGCTGTTACTCAAAGAACCCCCGAGATTGGAATTCGCATGGCCCTCGGTGCGAACCGCGCTGAGGTAAGTCGCCTCATTCTCCGTGATGGGCTGAAACCAGCCGTTATCGGACTTGTCGCTGGCCTCCTGGCCGCCCTGGCGTTCTCCCATATTCTGAAAAGCCTGCTCTTCGGGATCTCCGGACTGGACAGCGCCACTTTCATCACTGTGCCTCTCATCCTCGCCGCCACTGTTGCCCTCGCCTGCCTCGCACCTGCCCTCCGCGCCACCCGCATCGATCCGACAGTGGCCCTACGAAGTGAGTAAAAGGCCGGCACACACGTTATAACAATTGTATTATCGTAGGAGTGAGAGTAAGATGATTACCTTAAAAGCCCGGCCAGTAGGAAATTCGCTAGGCGTGACATTGCCCCGAGAAGTCACCGAGCGACTAAAAATCAAAAGCGGTGATTCTGTGTACCTTACCGAATCCCCCGATGGCTACCGCCTGACCCCCTACAATCCCGAATTCGTTCAACAGATGAGCGTAGCGGAAGACGTCATGCACCGCTATCGGGATGCTCTACGACAGCTCGCTAAATGAGGGAACCGGAATGGATTGCCTATGAAGTGATTCTCGCAATCCACGAGGCCCAGATTGCCGAACACGGTGGAATGCCCGGAATCCGGGACCAGGGACTATTAGACTCTGCCTTAGCCAGCCCCCGGAATCTGTTTGCTTATTCCGAGGCTTCCACCCTGAACCAATTAGCTGCTTCGTATGCGGTGAAAATTGCCAAAAACCACGCTTTTTTGGACGGTAATAAACGAACTGGCTGGATCGCGTGTGCTGTCTTCTTAGAACTGAACGGCGTCCGCGTCACAACAAACCAGGCCGAAGTAGTCAGAATTATGGAAAATGTCGCCAGCGGCCAGGTTACCGAAGACGACTTTGCGACTTGGTTGGACCAGCAATACTCAAAATAGGGCAATAACTAACTTGACTTACCATGGTGAATCCAGCATAATTGGTTCATGGAAAGCCCACGCACTCTTCAAGAAGCGATTCTCCACTTCAGCGAATACGAAAACTCTAAGCAATTCATGATTGATTTGCGTTGGAGCGATGGAATTGTGAAGTGTCCCCATTGCGGCTCGGCCCATGTGATCTATCTTGAGAAAGCTCGTATCTGGAAGTGCTACGCCAAGCACGAACGCCCCCGCTTCAGCCTGAAGACCGGCACCATTTTTGAGGATTCGCCAATCGGATTGGATAAGTGGCTGACTGCCGTATGGCTAATTGTGAACTGCAAGAACGGCATCAGTTCTTATGAGGTCCATCGTGATCTTGGAATCACTCAGAAGTCAGCATGGTTCATGGATCACCGAATCCGGTTCGCGCTGTATTCGGGATCGTTCGACAAGTTGTCCGGTGAAGTGGAAGCTGACGAAACTTTCATTGGAGGCAAGGCGAGGAATATGCACGCTGGGAAACGAGCAGCGAAGATCACTGGCACTGGAGGCAAAGACAAAACCCCGGTACTCGGCATCCTGGAACGTGGTGGTAAGGTGCGAACCAAGGTCATTCCGAACCGTAAAAGAGAGCACTGCAAGCTGAAGTTCGCAAGCATGTAGAGGCTGGAGCGGCCCTCTACACCGACGCGCTTCTTTCGTATGAAGGTCTAGCCGGTGATTTCGCGGATCAGGTTGTAGACCATGCGGTTCAGTACGTTGATGGCAAGGTTCACACGAATGGACTGGAGAACTTCTGGAGCTTACTGAAGCGCTCTATCAGCGGTACCTATGTGAGCGTCGAACCGTTCCACCTGTTCCGTTATCTGGATGAGCAAGCCTATCGCTATAACAACCGCAAGGATGAAGACGGCGAACCGTTAAAGGACTTCGACCGATTTAAGCTGGCAATGTCGCAGATTGTCGGCAAGCGGCTTACATGGAATCAACTCACTGGCAAGCAGCCGGAACTGGAAACGAGCGTTAACTGATAAGGAACACGCCAGGCAACAGCGCGGAAAGAAGAAAGCCGGTTAGCCCTTCGGCGTTTCCGGCTTTTGCGTTTTCTTGGCGCGTTTTCCGAATGGGCTTGGTGGAAGTGCGCTTTTGGGAACTTTGATGATGGTTTTCATTGCAGTCCGAAAACGCTCCCAGGCTTGCGGCCCCTCGATCATTTCAGGGTGGGCTTTCATGGATTTATCATGGCACGATTGCGATAACCTGTACCGTTGAATACTCTCTACTACGGTGACAACCTCCTCATTCTTCGGAACCACATCAAAGATGAATCCGTAGACCTGATCTACCTCGATCCACCGTTTAACTCGAACGCAAACTACAACGTTCTGTTCCGCTCTCCCGCTGGGGAGAAGTCACACGCTCAGATCGAAGCGTTCGAAGACACGTGGCACTGGACGGACGATGCCGAAATCGCTTTCGACCAAGTCATGCAGTCCGGGAATACGGATGCCGCTGAGTTGCTACGCGCCATGCGTGCGTTTCTCAAAGAGAACGAGATGATGGCGTATTTGGCGATGATGGCGGTTCGACTACTCGAATTGCATCGGGTCCTGAAGAAAACGGGCAGCTTATACCTGCATTGTGATCCTACAGCAAGCCATTACTTAAAATTGTTGTTGGATGGGATTTTTGGGGCGTCTAACTTTCAAAATGAAATTACATGGAAGCGCCGAGTAGGCTTTAGCAGCGCCGTTCATGAGTCGCGCAGGTTCGGAGTTTGCACAGACATCATTCTCTTTTTTGCGAAGAGCGACGGGACAAGATTTAACCCTCAATACAACCTGGAAGACCCAGACTACCAGCGTTATATAGAAGAAAGGTTTACGTCGGTTGATGAAAAAGGACGTCGCTTTCAGCCAACTAGTCTTGTGAATCCCGCTCCCCGTCCGAATCTCATGTATGAGTACAAGGGCTATCCGTCGCCGCCCAATGGTTGGATGATTGCGCGGGAAAAGATGGAGCAGTGGGACAGAGAAGGAAGGATCTACTTCCCTAAAGAGAAGACTGGACGATTGCGTCGTAAGAGTTACGCCGACGAATTGCGCGGAATGCCTATTCAGAACCTCTGGCTTGATATTCCGGAAATAAACTCACGAGCTGACGAGCGACTCGGGTATCCTACACAAAAGCCAGTCGCTTTGTTGGAACGCATCATCAGCGCGTCTAGCAATGAAGGTGATCTCATCCTCGATCCTTTTTGCGGATGCGGAACGACCATCCATGCTGCCCAAAAACTGAATCGTCAGTGGATCGGCATTGACATAACGAACCTTGCCGTCTCGTTGATTGAGAAGCGCCTTACGGACGCTTTCCCCGGTGTGAAGTTCGAAGTCTTGGGCACACCGAAAGACATGGACGGAGCACGCGCACTTGCCGATAAAGACAAGTACCAATTTCAGTGGTGGGCTGTCTCGCTCGTGAAAGCTGTTCCGTATGGTGGAAAGAAGAAAGGCGCCGATTCCGGCATTGACGGCTTCATCTATTTCAAGCCGGACGCAAAGACGACGGAGAAGGCTATCGTCTCGGTAAAGGGCGGAGAGAGCGTCAGTGTGGCGATGGTGCGCGATCTGGCGCATGTCGTGGCGCGAGAGAAAGCCAAGATCGGCGTGTTTATCACTCTCACTGAGCCGACTAAGCCCATGCTCACCGAGGCGGTTAAAGAAGGCTTCTACGAAACGTCTTACGGCAAGTTTCCGCGCTTGCAGATTCTCACGATTCAGCAACTCTTAGACGGCAAGCAGCCACACATGCCATGGATTAATCCTGACACATTCAAGAAAGCCGCACGGGAAATCACAGAGAAGCAAAAGGGACTGTTCTAGAAGGGTAAGGAAAACAGCCCGTTCAGCCCATCATAGGTGCTAGATTGCAAGTTTAGACGAGAGACGAAACGGGAAGGTACCAACACACAAGGTGGACTGCCGTCTTAGCGGTAAGTCTTACTCCGCGATCAGGCTACTCCTGATCGGCAGGGTAAACTCGTGAGCTTTCGAGCCTTTTGGTTGCCTCCCGAACGTGTCGAAGCTGTCTTTCAAAGTCCTCCGTCATGGACTCAGCGTTCGGCAATAGTGGCCCATTCGCAAGTAGAGTAAATTCGCCGGGTAACGATTGGAATCTTTCAAGGGCCCATCTGTTTGTCGGATTGGAATAAAGCAATCGATCAGCATCCAGATAATATTCGTAAGCTACCCATCCAGCAGCCTGAAGGCCCAAGAACGGATCATGAGTAAAGCCCTTACTATCAATGTGTGTTTTCCCCCAAGTGAAAAGGGGATCGGCGTATCCCTGTTCCCGGAATAGCTTGCGTAACACGTCTTCTGGATCACCCTTCTCCCAAACACATCTGACATTGTTTTTTACGCCTTCGTTTGTCGCGTAAGCGAAAAACGATTCTGCTGCCCGCATCGCCGCCATTCCAAAAGCATCCACGGACGGCCACGCGCTGTCGCTGTTTGAATGCTTTTGCAATACAGATCTGAAATCATCGAGGCGCATGATGCAGCCAAATTTTCGTAGGCCGCAGTCTTCTATTATCGAGAACAGATCAGACGCCAACGCTCGCCTACGCCGCTCATCTCCCTTCCATTGCTTAAACGCTCCAACGGAGTGGGAATAATCTCCAGCGTGGAAATGAGACAGTCCATCGCGGTCTAATCTTTCTTGCCACTTGATTTCAAACTCTTTCCAAATACCAGCAAAGCTCGCGAGCCCACCGATTACTATCAACCTGTGCTGGGTAGAATCTTTCCCAGCACCATCGAAACAAATCGTCAACATGCCAAGACATACCTCCTGCCATCTGCGGGGGCTACAATTCTTGCATAATGCTCTACTCCGCTCCCGCATGCGTGCGAGTGATCGGCGTGGGCTCTGTTAGACAGCTCGGATGCTTCCATGAGACACTTAAACCGTCATCCGTCACCGCTGCTTTCGGAGTGCTGCTAACACTTGACGCGCTGACCATCCGATACAATTGCGGGGCGACTTGTTTGGTCGCCCCGTTCCTATCTTCAGAATATCACTGACTGGTAAGCAAAGTAAGTTATTGCCCAAAATAGCCCCGGCTTGGCACTAAGAAACTTCTTACTACTTACTTCTCTATCCACGGCTAACTAGGATGTCAGGCGAAGATCATCTCGCCCGAGACATCACCGTGCGAAAATTTCTTCTCTCCCTGTGCCTCTTTACGCTGGGCCATGTCGCCCTCGCCCCCGCTGCCTCGTTTCCTTCTGGGCTTGTACCCTTCACGTCCATCTATTACATTTCCGCACCCGATGCCAACGGCAATCGCCTGGTCGAAGGGACGTCGAATCTTACTAAATTCTTCCCGATTCGAAGCCTGCCAACCTCGAATTCGCATCAGCAGTTCTTAGATTCGACAATTCAACTCGCTCCGGGTCAATACTTCTCTCATGTTTACCTTCCTACCGCGAACGAACTGCAGGGAGATTTTAGTGACATTTCTCTTCCGCTCATTAACCCGTACCTCGGCATCCCCTTTCCTGAAAACATCATTCCTGAGACCCTTTTGGACAGTGTGTTTGCATTCGTAATAGGTCCCACCAGCACCTCGTTGACCTACGTTCCCGTCACCCCTTGTCGTATCTCAGACACACGAGGTGCTGCCGGTCCGTTCGGCGCGCCCTTCATCGCAGGCAATAGCAGCCGCAACGTAGCCATCCCGTCCTCTTCCTGCAACATACCGGCTGCTTCCGCTTACTCGCTCAATGTAACCGTGATTCCTCACGGCCCACTCGGCTACCTGACTGCCTGGCCCACCGGACAATCCCAGCCGCTTGTCTCCACTCTGAATTCCCTCGATGGACGTGTCAAAGCAAACGCTGCCATCGTTACCGCCGGTTTGGACGGAGCAGTCAGTTTCTACGCCAGCAACGATACCGATCTGGTGATAGACATCAACGGTTATTTCGTTCCGGCTTCTACTCATACAGGACTCGCTTTCTATCCATCTACGCCCTGCCGCATCTCGGATACGCGAACCGCTAACGGAGCTCTCGGCGGTCCCGCCCTCTTAGCAGGTCAGTCACGAGACTTTCCCATCCTTCAGTCCAGTTGCAATCTGCCACCTTCCGCGCAGGCCTACGCTCTGAATCTCACCGCAGTCCCTCAAAATGCTAACCCGCTCGGATATCTCTCCGCTTGGCCTGCTGGACAAACCGAACCCTTAGTCTCTACCTTGAATGCGCAAACGGGAGTTGTGACAGCGAACTCTGCTATCCTGCCCGCCGGGACCAATGGCGATGTCTCTGTCTTCGCAAGCAACAACACAGATCTGGTCATCGATCTCAACGGATACTTCGCCCCTCCCGGCGCCGGAGCTCTGTACTTCAATATCGTTTCTCCCTGCCGCGTGCTCGACACTCGCTCCACCGGATCCCATCAACCGTTCAGCGGTACCTTGTCCATCCAAGTCGTCAATACGTGCAACGTTCCCCTCAACGCCTCTGCCGTTCTGTTGAACGCTACTGCGGTCCCCAGTGCTCCCCTCGGCTATCTCACCCTGTTTCCTTACGGATCGTCCCAGCCCCTAACCTCGAATCTGAATTCCAGCGATGGAGCCATCGTTTCGAACATGGTGATCGTCCCTACCCTAAGCGGGGCCATCACTGCTTTTGCCACTAATCCCACCCATCTGATTTTGGACATCACCGGATACTTCGCTCCTTGAGTCCTGGTCACGGCGGAAACTCAGACGCGCATCTTCGACTGTCAACGCCTCCGAGATGCCATGAGATCCAAGCCAGGGCAACGCTTCGACATGGCCGAACTCGCGGCGCATCCAACCACGATCTATGTGGGGCTGCCGGTCGATAAGGTGCAAACGCACGGGCTATGGCTGCGGCTCATTCTCTCGATGGCCATTCGCCCCATAAGCCGCGCCAAACGTCGCCCCGCCCTGTTGGTACTGTTCCTCATGGATGAGTTCGGCACGATCGGAAAGCTGGCAGTCGTCCAAAACGCTTATGGTCTGTTGGCGGGTCTGAATGTGCGGCTGTGGGCCTTTCTACAGGACCTGAGCCAGTTACAGCGCGATTATCCCGAGAGTTTGAACGCCTTCCTCAATAAAAATTCGCTGCTGCAAGTCCTCAACGCTCGTGATCCTGTATCGAGCAAATACTTTTCTGATTTCCTCGGCACTTATACTTACTACGACGGCAATTCACGCGGTCTTCGCCCGGTCATGTTCCCGGAAGAAATAAGGCCGCAACTCGGCTCGGCTAACGAACTGTACGACTGCGATCAACTGGTGATTTATCCCGGCAACCGCGTTCATATGGTGCGGCAAGCTCCCTACTACACCGATCCGCGTTGGCGTCCCTACTATCGCCCGATTCCGGTCATCCGCCCTATCTCGATCTCGTCAAGCCCTCCGGCCACGAACCGAGCTCTGGAACAGAATCAAAGGAAAAAAGCCGCACCTCCCTTCCCCTCCGGTTCCGAAAATCGCGCTGCGATCTGTTCCGAAGATACCTGCTGCTCGGCCCTGCAACGGAAGAAAACGTCGTGAAAGCCTCCTATCGATCCTGCGGGTTTGTTCCGATCTCTCCTACGGCGCTCAATGGCCAGTGTTCCGACTGCTTCGCTGAGCGATACTGCTGGACCTGTTTGCTACCTCGCGTAATCACCTCCGACCGGCCCGGTTATCGTGGGTGGTGTGCGAAATGTCTGAGAAGCAGCGAAGGGCATTTTAAAGGCCGCTGGATGCGTCGAACAAGTCCGACGCGATAAATATCCTACCGGTCAACCTTCCACGCGCACATACCCCCTTTTCGTGCGATCTTGGCCTATCCCATGCGCCTTACTGTGCCTCCTGCCGCCATACGCTGACGTTGTTTTGTACAAAACACGGGCGTCGGCATAGATGCACCTGCCTATGAGGGCCTCGCTGGACTGGTGTAACTTACGAGAAAGGAGATTCGATCATGGTAACTGATGCTATCGACTGGACGGGATGCCCGATTACGGAGCGCAACCCCCGCAAAATGGGTGGTGTCTCCACCGTGCGTGATTGGCGGCTGTCGGCGGATTCCGTGGTGGAAAATCATGATGATGGTGTCTCCCCGGATGAGATCGCCAGTATGTTTCACGTACCGTTGAACGATGTGAGGACCATCCTCGCGTACGCGGCAAAGGCCCGGCAGAGTGCGCTTCCTGTTCGATAGGAACGTACCGGACCCTTTGCGCCACCACCTGTCAAAGCATACGGTCAAAACGGCGGAAGAGATGCAGTGGGAGCGGCTGGAAAACGGTGATTTGTTGAAGGCGGCGGAAACGGCGGGCTTCGAGGTCATGGTGACAGCCGATCAGAACATTCAATATCAGCAAAACCTGACCAAGCGCCAAATTGCTCTCGTCGTCTTAGGCTCGAACCGCTGGCCGCTCATTCAGCAGCATCTCGCGGAAATTGTGACGGCGGTCGATGCGGCAATTCCCAACAGCTACGCCTCAATCAAAGTGCCGTTGTCGCCAAAGCCCAAATACAAACCACCCTCCCAAGAACCGTAAGAAGATTAGTACCCCCCCGGTGGCTTCTCTATCCGCTGGTCCTAGCTGCCGCTGACTATACGAGCCAGCCCCGGTTATTTCGTTCCGGCTTCACCCATACAGGACTCGCTTTCTATCCATCTACGCCCTGCCGCATCTCGGATACGCGAACCGCTAACGGAGCTCTCGGCGGTCCCGCCCTCTTAGCAGGTCAGTCACGAGACTTTCCCATCCTTCAGTCCAGTTGCAATCTGCCACCTTCCGCGCAGGCCTACGCTCTGAATCTCACCGCAGTCCCTCAAAATGCTAACCCGCTCGGATATCTCTCCGCTTGGCCTGCTGGACAAACCGAACCCTTAGTCTCTACCTTGAATGCGCAAACGGGAGTTGTGACAGCGAACTCTGCTATCCTGCCCGCCGGGACCAATGGCGATGTCTCTGTCTTCGCAAGCAACAACACAGATCTGGTCATCGATCTCAACGGATACTTCGCCCCTCCCGGCGCCGGAGCTCTGTACTTCAATATCGTTTCTCCCTGCCGCGTGCTCGACACTCGCTCCACCGGATCCCATCAACCGTTCAGCGGTACCTTGTCCATCCAAGTCGTCAATACGTGCAACGTTCCCCTCAACGCCTCTGCCGTTCTGTTGAACGCTACTGCGGTCCCCAGTGCTCCCCTCGGCTATCTCACCCTGTTTCCTTACGGATCGTCCCAGCCCCTAACCTCGAATCTGAATTCCAGCGATGGAGCCATCGTTTCGAACATGGTGATCGTCCCTACCCTAAGCGGGGCCATCACTGCTTTTGCCACTAATCCCACCCATCTGATTTTGGACATCACCGGATACTTCGCTCCATAAGCACCATTTCCGTTATTTCTTAGTCACACCTATCGTCCTGGGAGGTTCAGGACTATCTATCCCAAATAATCCACGGCATAATACCTAGCGTCACTTACTCACTTTGAACTAGGAATATTATGCAATCTTTGAGAAATAGAAGTTCATCCCTTATCTTCGGAAGTTGTTCTTTGTTACTGACCGTATTATCGGCGCCACTAAAGTCCACAACCGTCATACCTGACTCAGCCCTAATCCCGTCGACCAGCCTCTATACGAGTTCATATGGAAACGTTGTTGTCATGACTGATGGCGGCAATGCTCCCGGCATCGGTGATCCCACCGGACGAAATGACGACGGCTTTAGCGGACCCATCAACTTAGGCTTTTCAATTAATTTCTTCGGTACCAGCTATACGCAGTTCTATATCAACAACAACGGCAATGTTAGCTTCGGGAACGGGATTTCCGCCTTCACACCAACCGGCCCGACCGGTGCCTCGCAGCCGATCATTTCACCTTTCTTCGCGGATGTGGACACTAGGGGGACAAACAGCGGTGTTGTTCAGCTTTCACAGTTGCCGAACGAAGACATCATCACGTGGGACCATGTCGGATACTACAGCGAAAACTCTGACAAGTTGAACACGTTTCAACTAGTACTGCGTGGATCTGGTTTCAACACACCTGCCGGCGAGGGTCAGATCGGCTTTTTCTACACCGGAATGCAATGGGAAACGGGTGATGCTAGTGGCGGTACCGGCGGTTTCGGCGGATCTCCTGCAGCAGTTGGTTTTGGCGATGGCCTCGGAAATGGCGAAGTCCTTGATGGTTCCCTCGCTAACGGTATCTCCGGCATTGTAAATGATGAGCACATTTGGTTCGACCTCACCGGTGGAGGAGTTCCCATGCCGACCGCTACACCCGAGCCGGCCTCGATGGGTTTACTTGCCCTGGGCTTCGGACTGGCGGCGCTTGTCGGCCGGAAGTATCGCGCAAACCGCAGCAAAGCATAGCTCAGCTTCAACGAATACATTCCCTCTTGAAGGTTTTGCGAAGTCTGCAGAGGTGGCCCAGGTCAGGCCACCTCTGCTTTTTGCTTTTTCAGAACTGAAATTTTAGAGCTAGTTGTAAGACACGGGGTGCAGCGGCGCTAACGATCTTTCCAAAGTTGGACGTGCTGAGATTGCCGTTCACTGCAGCGGGTCCATAAAACTGGGCATGATTGAATACGTTGAAAGCCTCGGCCCGAAACACGAGAGATTGCGACTCACTGATTCTTCCCTTCTTTGATATGGCGAAGTCAAAGTTCTCGATACCTGGACCGTAAAAGAATCTGCGGCTGGCCGTCCCAAGCTGCCCCAAGGCGGGAAGGCTAAACGACTCTGTATTGAAAGCCGGCTTTCCGTTACGCGGATCCAGGTTCAGACGCAGGGCTCCGGGTAAATAATCTGGTGTGTCGATTCCGTTGTTATTGATTGCATTTGGGATCGTGCCGAGCAGAGACGTGTCATTGTTGTTGTACAGCGTTACTGGAAAGCCTGTGCTGAAGCGGGAGACCCCCGCAATGGACCAACCGCCGGTCAGCTGTCTCCAATGATGTATCAGCCTGTTTAAAGCCAAATCATACTGGTAGCTGAAGACCATATTGTGCTTCAAATCAAAGGCGGAAGGCGCACGTGTCAGAGCCTGGTTGACCGGGTTCAAGGGCTCTGCGAGACTTGACGACTGGTCAATCGATTTTCCATAGGTGTAGGAGAACAGCATCTGCTGCGGTCCTTGTTGATGATGCAACGTGACCTGCAAGGCGTTGTAGTTGGAATTGGCAATCGTTTTCTGATAACCGACACTTCCGAAGAGCGAGCTGAAGGCAGTGCGGGTTCCTTGAATGATGCTGCCGTCTGTCTTCACGAATTGACTGCTTTCCTTGAAAGGTCCGCAAGTCGGGGAGTTCGCAGCCACTTCACCCGGCTGGCTTAGGCTGAGACACAGCGCCGGGTTACCAGGGTTGGCCTGAAGTATGGCCAGAAGATGATGCGCCTGCGAACCAACATAACTGAGACTGAGTAGCGTACCACTGCCGAATTGCCGCTGTAACGATGCCATGTAGGTTTCCGTATACGGAACCACGTTGTCGGGCGAGTAACCCGGTACCCCCACCAATGGTTCAAATTGCGACCAATCGACAGAACGGTTCGGGTTTTTCGTTGTTGCTCCATAAGGAACCTGCTGGAGAGGAAAGCGCTGACCCTGATCCTGTCCGCTACTCGCAGTAATGAACGGGGTATCGGCCAGGGTAGGCGCTGCGCTCGTGTAGGTGAGTCCGTATGGCGGATTCCCACTCATGATCCCCGCCGAGAGACCCTCAATCGCCGTATAAAACAGTCCGTAGCCGGCCCGAAAGCTGGTCTTTCCTGCTGACCCGAACAGCCTATGTAGAAGAGCATTTTTGTAGTCCGGTGAGTATGCAAGGCCAAGTCGAGGAGCAAAATTCTTGTAGCGATTGGGCGCGAGCGTCGAGGGAACACCGCGATCGCCTGGGAAGACAAGGCCCGTTGGCGCCCCGGAAAACACCGTGGATTGCTGCCCGGGAACAAGCGTCTGTAATTGGTTGTACTTCTCAGACCACGCAAAGATTCCATCCCACCGTAAGCCGTAGTCAACAGTAAGTTCATTGCGCAAACGCCAGCTATCCTGCGCAAAAAAGCCGATGTACTTGTTGCGCTCATAAAAGGAATGCGCTTGCCCCTGCGTGTAAGTACTCGTGATCCCCAAAAGGAAATCCGCAAAGTCCAGCCCCGTTTCCGTTCCAAGATACGCTTGGCTGCCATTTGAGATCACGTCCGGATTGGTATTCACCTGGTCAAAGTGGACTTCTCCGCCAAGCTTCACTGTGTGGGTGCCCATTACCTTCGAGAAAATATCGCGAACCTGATAAATGTTGTTTGCCTGGCTCAAACCAGTCGTCGTGAGTCCGAAAGTGTAGTTGTTCAGTTGAACATTTTCAATGCCCTCGATCCCCGGCTCAAGCGGCACAATGCCTGTGAACCCTTGCGAGGCCAGGCTCGGACCAACGTTTCCGATAGGCTGACCAACCTCATTCTGATTTCGTATGTAGCTAAGGTGCGCTTCGTTAATTGCTGTCCCGCCAAATGATTTTGTGTCGCTGATGCTGGCAAGCTGCGCCTGCCCGTGATTGCGAGCGGAGAATCCTGGCAGGGTTGCTCCTCCCTGCTGAGTAGGATATGGATTCAGCAATGAATAGTTGTCCGTAAAATAATATGCCGAGACAGTCCCGGCGCGGGCATTGGCATCCAGACGCACAGCACCCTTGCCATCATTCACCGTTTGGTTTTCGGTGGAAGTGGAAAAGAGGTTTGTTGATTGGTTCGGGGCCGGAATATACGGGAGGAGATTGCGCGCGGGAACCGACCAGGCGCGCTTCGGGATGATCGCGCTCGGGAAAACCCACTGGCTCGTATGGAAGCAACCGCCCTGATAATACGCTTCTCCCGGCATCACTGGATAACCCAGCCGGCTGGTCAGCGTCTTTGCCCAGGCCTGACCGGTGACTGTTCCGCTTAAAGAGCTGGCCAAGTCCTGCAAATTACCCGAGCGGTCCTGGAGTGACGGCACTGCAATTAGACCTGTGTCCAACCCCTGATCGGTGCGCGATCCCTGGTAATCCGCAAAAAAGAAGATCCGGTTGCGTTGTATCGGACCCCCGAGAGTGCCGCCGAACTGATTCTGAATATACGTGGCCCGCGTTGCCGAAAAAAAGTTGCGCGCGTCTAGGGCCGTATTGCGGAGATATTCGAACACGTTTCCGTGAACCTGATTGCTCCCTGACTTGGTCACCACAATTACTTGTCCGCCGCTGTAGTTGCCGTACTCTGCCGTGAAATTATTCGTCAGAATCCGGAACTCGGCAATGGAGTCAAGGTTGGGAATGATCGACGTTCCCATGTTCACGTCTTCTTCGGCATCGCTGCCGTTCACCAGAAATCCATTCGCCGTTTCACGTTGCCCGCTGACGGAGAGACTTCCGGGGTTCAGGTCGCCGGAAGGCGGCGTAGATGAAACGCCTGTCATCACCACCGCGTTCGGTTGCGCTGAGCTAAGCGGCACCACACCGGCTTGCAGTGCGAGCAAGTCGGTAAAGCTTCGCCCATTCAGGGGTGTCGCTGCTATTGTTGAACCCGAAATCACCTCTCCCATGCCTGTATTGGCTGACTCCACAACAGTGTTTTGCTCGGTCACTGTCAATGTTTCCTGCTGCTCGCCTAGTTCTAGTGACACATCCACGCGTATTGCCGCATTCGCGTCGACCTGCATGGCGTTCCTCCGATACGTCTTGAAACCGGGCACCTGCACAATCAGCTCATAATTGCCAACCTGCAGAGCCGGGAAAGTGTAGGAGCCTGCCAGGTTCGTCTTGGAATGCCGCGCAACGCCCGTAGCGGTTTCGCGCACTGTTAAAGCGGCTCCATCGATTACCTCGCCAGCCGGGTCTGCTACCCTTCCAGAAATGTTTCCGGTCGTCTGGCCTCGGAGAGAGTTCGAGATAAGAAAACCGCTCAGATACGCGATACAAGTTACGCGTGAAAATAGATATGACCTCGCTGCCATGCTTTCCTCACTTGAAAGCCCGGCCGCACACACCTATAGTGGAGGTGGTCGCGGTCTTCGGGCTGTTGATCACAATTGAGGCCCCTACAGACTCCGCCAAGAGTATTTCTGCGGGGGCCTTATCTAACAATTCAATATACCGGACCACATTAGTCGGATATCAGCTTGCCCGTCAACCCAGGGCGGGCTGGATGGCAACAAACCGGCAGCAGACGGCTAGGCTGGTAAGGGTTTCGTCAACAGGCTGGACTTCTACCGATACCGGGTCCCATGCTTGACGACAACATCCACACGCTGCAGCAGGTCGATGTATTTCAAAACATCTCCGTGTACCGCAATTATGTCTGCGTACTTGCCCTTGCTCACCGTCCCGGAATCCTTGTCGACTTTCATCATTACGGCCGGCCAATAGGTAGCTGCCCGGATAGCATCCATCGCCGGTACTCCCATCTGATTCACCCAGACATCGAGTTCCTGCCACGTTGACTGGCTGTGAAAGTTCATTGGTACTCCGCTGTCAGTACCAATCAGGAGAACGGCGCCGCTTTCACGCAATTGCTGAAACTTATGTTTCAGCCAAGGCATGCGTGCGGGCACCATCTGGTAGTAGGGCAGCTGGTCGGGGTGGTTGAGAGACTGCCGGATATCTTCGGTGATCGAACCGGGAAGGCCAAGATGCCACGCAGGATCATCGAGCGATTCCGGATTGTCACGCAGGTAATCGTAATTGTAAAGAACCGAAATAGTGGGCGTCCAGAAGAGTGGTCCGGCTGCCCCGCGCGCCGTCCGTTCCCGGATAAGCGACATCAACTCAGTCGGATACTCGGGTGCCGTAGCCAGCCCGGTGTGCTCGAAGTCATCCACCCCAGCGGCCAGCCCACGGCGTATCTCCTCCGGGCGATGAGCGTGGGCCACCACCGGAAGACGATGCCGGTGCGCTTCGTCGACAACCGCGTTGACTTCATCCATCTGCATCTCATCCTGATCAATGAGCTTGATGCAATTCACGCCGGCTTCGGCTAGCTTGCGGACTTTCGCTCGCGCATCGTCGACGCCATGCACGCCCCAGCGAAAGTATTCGGTGCCAGGGTAAGGCGCATGCTGGAGGAAAGGTCCGGCTACGTACAGCGTAGGACCCGGAATGCTGCCCTTGCGAATGGCCTCGCGCACGGCAATGCTTGCTTCAAGTGGCCCGCCCAGGTCGCGTGCGCTCGTAACACCAGCCAGCAGCAGTTGATGAGCCGACGCGGGCATAATTACCTTCTCAAGTTGCGGCGGATAGGTCTTGTCCCAGTGAGCATAATCAGCATGGCCGTTCAGCATCAGATGAACGTGAACGTCCCACAGCCCGGGCAGAACGGTCATCCCTTCCGTGGATATAACCTCCGCGCCCGTGGGGATCAGGAGCGTGCCCACTTGGCCGACTGCCTCAATACGATCACCAGAAACGAGGATGACGCTGTCGCGGAGAGGCGGCCCGCCGTAGCCATCGACGAGTGTTCCTCCTACCAGTGCCTTTACATGAGCCTCTTGCGCAAATGCCCCGAATGCAAACACAAAATCAAAGAACAGCATGAGCAACCGCTTGTGGAGCGCCATTGACCAATTAGCATGCGTTACCTGCTGCGGGCTGTCAACTCGACAGGCCATTCGCTTTCAGGCATCCCTCCGGAAGCATCTCGCCAGCGAGCTCTTGTCCGGCATCCTTCTCGCTCCGTCTTCGTATCATGAGAGCTGACATGGCCCACAACGACAAAACCTCGAAAGCCCTTCACGATCTAGTAGCAACATGCAACGACGCTGCGGAGGGATTTGCCAAAGCGGCCAAAGGCGTACACAATACCGATCTAAGCGACTGGCTGGCCGCGGCCTCTGCCGACCGGGAGCGCTTCGCTTCCGATCTCAGCCGCGCCCTTACCGAAATGGGCGAAGAACCGCGAGTTGACCTGCATGAGGGCGGGATTCTCCACAGAGGCTGGGTCGATTTGGAGCAGCGCCTCCGCTCCACGGATCGCAACCTGAAATCGAAAGATGACAGCGAAATTATTCGCGAATGTATCGCTGGCGATTCAGGCTCCCTGAACCACTACGATCACGCATTAGCTCAGGATCTGAGTGCCGATGTGCGCTCGCTGATCATCGAACAAAGAACCGCTATCGAAGATAACCTGGTCTACCTTGAAGACAAAGTGAGTCGGCATCAAAGCCACACTGCCTGATAGGCGGTTTCGACCAGCTTCCGGTTCGCCCGTCACTAGGGATCTCTCGACTAATTGACTACTGGACGTGGAGACTCGGGGAGCATGGAAAACGGCAAAGGGCGCATCATTCTGCTGAATGGAACATCGAGTGCCGGGAAATCAACTCTTGCCAAAGCACTCCGGCCCAGACTTGAAGCGCAATTCCACTATTACGCCTCCGACCAGCTTGCCAACGAAGCCTTTCGGCCATCGGACAAGGAGGTCCGCTATCGCTGGAGACAAGCGTTTTTCGACGGCTTCCATCGGTCGATACCTGCCTTTGCCAGCGTCGGAATCGATCTGCTGGTTGAGCACATTGTAGAGGAGCAGAGTTGGGCTGACGATCTAAGAATTCTGCTGGCACCCTTTGATGTCTTCTGGGTAGGTGTGCACGCACCCATAGCGGAAATAATCAGGAGGGAGCATGCGCGAGGGAACCGCCAGATGGGCGAAGGCTCGTATCATCTCAAGACCCACTCTTTCTGTAAATACGATATTGAAATCGACACCATGGAGCCTCTCGATCAGAACGTTGCCAGTATCGTTGCCGCCTGGCAAAATCGCTGTCGAGATAGGAACGAATAGATCTTGCCCCGTCATCGTCTGACCCATTTAAAGGCGCTCCATACAGAAGAGAGCGTCAGGTTTAGCTAGCGGAGCGAACTCCTCATTGAAACCATAGGTCACGATACGGGAGTAAGCGCCCTGCGCCGGGTCGCGATGAACATGCACCCTGCGGTGTGGAATGTCGATGACCCAATACTCAATGATCTTGGCCCTCGCATAAAGTGCTGCCTTCACTTGGAGATCGAATTGGAGAGTCGAGTCGGAAACTTCGATTACGAGTAAGAGATCTTCAGGAAGCGGATTCGTAGAGGAGTATTCACGAAAGGATCGCCGCAACACTTTCAGATCAGGTTCCGGCTCACTGTGTGTATTGTCCTCATTCGCGACGTCGGTAGGAGACTCAGACTCAACGTTCTCATCGCCGAAAGTGACGCGTAACCACGTAGCTAGCAAAGACAGCCAAATTACGTGCGGTCGTTTCTTCCCCATGCGATCTATGAGATCTCCGTTAATGAGTTCAAGCTTTGATGCATTAGGGAAACCCAAGTCCGCGAGCGTATGAGCATCTTCTCGAGTCCATATTTTGCGGGGTATTTCGACAGGCACGTCTACGCCGGACATCGTTTGACCAGTTTATCCCGGAACCACATCGCATGCCCACCACCGCCCAGATCACCGCTACTAGCGCCAACGCCGAAAAGTCAACCGGCCCAAAAACCTGAAGCGCAGCGATGTCCAAACTGAGTAGCCGTGGCAGCCCCAGACCTCTCGACAAGCTTGTGAAATTCATACTCGGCGCCTCGTGGCTGTACAGCGGCTTAAACAGCCTAACGTGGGAGCGGGTCGGTTCCCATACCGAGAATCTTGATGTATTCGTCGTAGGCGAACAAACGACCCTTTTGCCGGCCAGTCACCTCGCTTAGAATACCCACCTCTACCAGAGTGCCAACCGGTTTTGCCACGGTCGGTTTAGAAAGTTTCAATGCAGCTGACGCAGAAGCTATGGAGATGATTGGGCGTTGTTGCAGAGCTTGGAAAAGAAGACCTGCTGAAACCGCACCTCTACCGGACCCCTCCAGCTTCCTTCGATCCTTCGCTAAGAGAGCCACAATCTGCCTTGCTGCCTCAACGGCTTGTGTTGCTGTTTCTTCGATTCCGTACAGGAAAAACTCGATCCATTCCTCCCAGTTCCCATCTGTCCGGACTTGCTGGAGAAGTTCGTAATAGCCGGACCGATTCCGTTTCAAGTACAAGCTGAGATAAAGAGAAGGGTCCTTCAAAACTCCCTCTGCGCACAAGAGAAATGTAATTAGCAAGCGACCTAAACGCCCGTTTCCGTCCAGGAAAGGGTGTACCGTCTCGAACTGAACGTGACTAATAGCCGCCTTAACCAGAACCGGTAACGGGGGATCGGAGCTATGCAAAAATCGCTCGAGATCAGCTAAGCAGTTTTCTACCTTCATGAGGAGGCGGCGGTACGAAGACCGCATTCCCTGGACGCGTACCCCCAATCCAATTCTGCGACCTTCTAAACTCGCCAGGCGTTTGATGTCCCCCTCGACCGCCTCTCATCAGTACCTCATGAATCTCACGGATGAATCGAACGAGAGAGGGAAGCCGCTCCGAAGGCGTTCCAACCCGCGTGTCATAGCAGCGACATGTCGAAAAACCTCCTGTACATCGTCGAGCGGAATTCCTGGGTGCTCCTGGCTCTCATAAAGGAGTAAATCCGCTAATGAGGACTGTGTTCCTTCGATCTGGGAAGAAAGAAGAGCTTCTTTTCTTACATACATGTAAATGAATAAATCGGGATCGGGAAGAACTAATGTGATCCCGTCTAACCGTCCTAAAGCTTGATTGGCCCTCTCTGATAAGAGTTCTAGCCCTGACATTGAAATGGCTGGACTGGGTGGGAGAGCCGCGGAGATGTAAGCTCGATATGACTCTTGAGGGACTCGGCAATGAACATATCTGCCCAGTCTTCCTCATTCAATGTGGCCCCACCCGCTTTGACCACTGGCTTGTTGGTCTTCCTTTGAAAGGATCGTTTCATTAGACCTTCGACATTGAAAGGATATCGCAGTTTTCTTTCAATAACGATGGCCGAACTTCGGAGATGAGCGGACCCTCATCTGCTCAAGAATTGCTGCAGCCAAACGCTTGCGGGTGTCGGTTTTAGCGTAGTTGCACGACAGAGACTCCGATTGAGGCACATCTGTGACAATGCGGTTTAAGCACCGTGAAATCAGAACCATTACAAAATTGCCAGACAATGGGCTCAATGTCGGGCTAATCTTTCGTTTAGCGCTAACCGTATTATGAAGGAGTATGGACGAGATTGTCTTTGAGGTTGTGCAGGAGTCGGACGGCGGCTACTGTGCCGAATGCCTTACTGAGAACATCTTCACGCAGGGTGACTCTTGGAATGAACTTCGTCAAAACGTTCGTGAAGCAGTGACTGCTTTCTTCTTTGACCGGCAAGTTCCGGCTAGCATTCGCTTGCATCTTGTTCGTGAAGAAGTCTTGTCCGTGGCGTGAAGCTTCCTCGCAACGTATCCGGACTACATTTGGCTAGTGTGCTCTGCGGGCGTTGGCAGTACAAGAAGGTTCACCAAGTCGGCAGCCACATCATCCTTGAAACCTCGGAGCCAAGCCATCACAGGTTAGCTGTTCCAGTCCACAATCCTCTTCGCCTTGGTACCTTGAGCTCCATTCTCCGGGCCGTGGCACGACATAAGCACATATCGCGCAATGAAATCCTAGACACTCTGTAATCGCCCGACCATCAGCGCAGTTACATCACGCAACTACTGCAAAACAAACTTGGATGGATCGAACTCGACACCTTTATGGCCATGCCGAGCAAGAAAGATTTTCAATGCGTATACTTGGTCAAAAGATTTGGAGGCCGGGCCGAAGATCACTCTTCGGATCGGAAGAACACTCGTTGTTGGCTTCATCTCAAGATAGGGACTAAGTTTCCCTTCACGTGCCCGGAGTTGGACCTTCGCCAGCTCCGGCTCGGATGCGTTCGCACGGAGCCTGCAGACTAGCCGCACTTCTCGCTCCTCTGAAAATGCGTTCAGCTTAAATTTGTGCGCTACTACACTAAGCTTCGAGAGTGCATCGTTAACCCAATCCTCAATAATCCCGTTCTCCTTAAAGGAGCGTTTCTCTTCCTCCTGGATCGTGAGCAGAAGATGCCCTTGCTCACTTATGCCCGTGTCGTCTGGCTGGCCAAAACGACTTCCAGATGGATCAAGCTGTCGCATTTTAGCTTGGTAATGCTCAAATGACATACGTATAAGGTGTAAGACGGGCTGGACTTGCTCCTTCGGTTCATACTTGACATCGACCAGTTCCGATACTCCCAGGAAACAGGTCTCCAACTCCTCGCGATCGAAGCCGACGCAAACCCCGCCACCGTTGAGTCCGTACGCACGCCATTGGCTGAGGAGATCGGGTACCTTGCAGAAGCTTACGCCGAAGACATGGCCAATCAATGAGCTCCAATGAAGGTCTGCCGAGGTCTTTAGAAGATAGTCAGTGGCTCCCTCAGCGAAGCGCCTGAATTCTGCCCTTGACTCGCGCGCAAACTCCCAGCGTGGCCGCAAGTACGTGAGACCTAATACCTGCTGGATGGCGCTGGCGTGCGAATCATCGCGATAACTAGAAACAGACAGGATGTTGTGCAGAAGTCCCCGCGCGGTATACAACTCGGCGGGATCGTTGAGGGCCTCCAGATCGGACGCCCATAGGCACTTACTCTTGACGATGCTAAAAAAGGCTTCCCAATCTGTGTAGTGATACACCAGCTCATCATCAAGGACTGTCATTCCAGGTTCCAGTACAACTTATCCCCAGGGACGGACTTCAGTATCCAGGATCATACGAAACGGCAAGTATATGAGCTGTTGGTAAGATGCTCTACATCCGATGCTCGATCTGAGCCCGAATGATCCGATCATCAAGACCTATCTCAAGGACATTCAGCATTTAAAAGATCAACAGATCAGCCATGAACTGGGCCTGAAAGGTCCTTTTCAAAACCTGCTGGATAAAGCAGCGAAGAAACGCGGCTGGACCCTGGTTCCCGAACTGTCCACGTCCTCCGGCGGCCGTCGCATCGTCCCCGATGGCACCGTGCGCGACGAGTTCCGCCTCCCGCGCGGCTGGTGGGAGGCCAAAGACACGGGGGACGATCTCGCTGCCGAAATCCAAAAGAAGCTCCGTGCCGGCTACCCCAGCCGCAACACCGTCTTCGAAGATACCCGCACCGCCATCCTGTATCAGGATCGTGCCGAAGCTGGTGAATTTGCCCTTCGCGAACCCGTCAAAGTCGCCGACCTCCTCAACCGCTTCTTCTCGCACGACGAATCGGATGAGCGTGAATTCAAGCGCGCCATGGAAGAGTTCAAGAGCCGCACCCCTGATCTTGCTCGGTCGCTTTATGAACACATCGCCGAAGCGCACAAAAACACTCCCCGCTTCAAGCAGGCCTTTGCCGACTTCGTCACCCTCTGCCGACAGTCCCTCAATCCCGAACTCTCTGAGCACATGGTCGACGAGATGCTCATTCAGCACCTCCTCACGGAGCGGCTCATGCGCAATCTCTTCCAGAACCCTGACTTCACTCACCGCAACGTCATTGCCGCTCAAATCCAAAACGTCATCGACGCCCTTGCGTCTACCAGCTTTTCAACGTCCGAGTTTCTGAAGAAGCTCGATCCTTATTACCGGGCCATCGAGCGTGAAGGTGCCAATCTCGGCCACTTCACCGAGAAGCAGGACTTCCTCAACTCCGTTTACGAACAGTTCTTCCAGCGCTTCTCACCCGACGTTGCCGATACGCATGGCATCGTTTACACGCCCCGCGAAATCGTCGACTTCATGTGCAACTCCGTCGAGGAAGCACTGAAGGAACACTTCGGCTATACCCTGTCCTCGCCCGAAGTCGTCATCCTCGATCCCTGCACCGGCACCGGCAACTTCATCGTCAACCTGATTCAACGCATTCCAGGCAAAGCTCTCGCTGATGCCTACCGCAACCGCCTCTTTGCCAACGAAGTCATGCTGCTGCCCTACTATGTCTCGAGCCTCAATATCGAGCACGCCTACTACGAGCGCATGCGCAGCTATGAGTCATTTGAAGGTCTTTGTTTTGTCGATACGCTCGACATGCAGGAAGCCCGTCAGCTCGGCATGTTTACACCCGCAAATACCGAGCGTGTACAGCGCGAGAAAAACGCCGCCATCACCGTCATCATTGGCAACCCACCCTACAACGTCGGCCAGAAGAGCGAAAACGACAACAATCAAAACCGTAAATACAAACATGTAGACGAGCGCATCCGCGACACCTACGCCAAAGACTCCAAAGCCACCAACAAGAACTCGCTTTCTGACATGTACGTCAAGTTCTTTCGTTGGGCCACCGATCGCTTAGGTGATCGCGATGGGATTGTTTGCTTTGTATCGAACAACAGCTTTGTCGATCAACACGCGTTCGATGGTATGCGCAAGCACTTAGCGCAAAACTTCGAACAGGTAATCCATCTCGACCTGCACGGTAACGTCCGTCGCAATCCGCAGCTGTCTGGGACGACTCACAATGTCTTCGGCATCCAGGTAGGCGTCGGGATTACGTTGGCAATTAAGAAGCAAGGCCTCACACCAACAATAAAGTATTTTCGCGTTCCGGAGATGCTGCGCAAGCGTGAAAAGCTGGATCTGCTAACCCGCAGCCAAGTCCCCTGGCAAACCGTCGCGCCTGATAAAAAACACTCCTGGATCGCTCTGGAAAACGCAGATGAGTACAACGAGTATCGATCGCTTGTGGACCTTTTCAGCCTCTACACCGTCGGCGTGAAGACCAATCGCGACGACGTAGTTTATGACTGGGACAAAGACAAGTTAGCAATACGAATGCAAAATTTCGTTGCATCGTACAACTCTGAGATTTACCGGCACAAATCCGATCCTGGCGCAGACTGGCCAGACCAGCTCAAATGGAGTCGGGATCTCAAGCAAGACGCGCGCCGCGGGCGATTGGCAGAATTCGCCCACTCAAAGATTCGCGCTTCGCATTACCGTCCATTCACAAAGAAATGGCTCTACTTCGATCGCGTCATGAACGAAGAGGTCTACCAATGGCCGAAAATCTCCGGTCCCGTTATCGTCACCTCGGATTTGGCTTGGCGCGCTCCTGCTTTTAGCGCCTTGATGACGGATGGCATTGCAGACTTACACCTTTGTGCCGCAATTGACGCGCATCAATGCTTCCCTCTCTCCCACCTCACCGACTCAGCTCTCACCCAATTCCATCAACACTACTCGAACGACTCCATCACCAAAGAAGACATCTTCCATTACATCTACGCCGTCCTGCATCATCCCGTTTACCGCGAGCGTTACGCTGACAATCTCAAACGCGAACTCCCACGCATCCCCTTGACGCCTAACTTCGAACCTTTCGCAGAAGCCGGCAAAGAACTCGCCCACTTGCACCTCGACTACGAATCCCTCGAGCCTTGGCCGCTCGAATACCTCGAGCAGAAAAGCATCCCCTTCTCCGAGCGCGTAATCAAAATGAAGCTCAGCAAAGACCGCACCTCCATCCGGGTCAACGAATCGCTTACGCTCGCAGGCATCCCGCCCGAAGCATTCAACTACAAGCTCGGATCGAAATCAGCCCTCGAGTGGATCATCGACCAACATCAACTCAAAGGCGAGTCAGACCCCAATCGCGAAGATGACCCCGGCTACATCGTGCGCTTGGTCGGCCAAGTCATCCGGGTGAGTATCGAAACAGATCGGATTGTCAAAAGCCTCCCAGAGTTCCGACCGAACTAAGCGCTCGCATCCCCATCGAACCCTTTCAGAACTCCGGACGATCAACCGTGGCCAGGCACCGTCAAAAATCGGGAGCGCAGCTTGTCCCATTACGCCATCTCCGCGCGACGGGCTTGTTCCTATGAAAGGGATTGTTTCATTACGCCGCCAGCATTGAAAGCATTTCGACCTTTCCTTTCAATGGCGATGGACGAGTTTCAGAAATAAAAGCAACGCCCCTCCCCCGCCCCGATCACAACCAACTTCTCTAACCCCCTCAACAACTTACGCCAAAACGCTTGCAGCCGTCCTGTATCCTGGTAATCAGGAAGGCCGCCGAGCCTCCACCATTTCGCCAAAAGCCGGACGAGGGATCCACCTCCCTCTACGGCTTTTTCGCGTCTCAGGA
>CAXTMN010000057.1:6446-29995 GCA_964245395.1 uncultured Bryobacteraceae bacterium | reverse complement strand
CCTGAGAATCGCACTCCACAGCCCGACGAGATGGCCACCTGCGGGCAGTTCCTCTTTCGCCAGCTGATGACCATTCAGCCCAAAGCGATTTGCGCTCTTGGCTCAACCGCCATGAAGGCCTTGTTAAACACCAAAGACGGCATCACCAAACTCCGCGGCAAGTGGCATCAATGGCGCGATGTTCCGGTCATGATCACCTATCATCCGTCCTACCTGCTCCGCCAATACAATCAGACAGCGCGACGCGAAGCATGGGAGGATTTGAAGACTCTTCTTCACTTCGTCTATGACTGACTTGTCTATGACGGAAGCCGGCCTTTTCATCACGTTCGAAGGGCCCGATGGCAGCGGTAAAACCACCCAGATGCGCATCTTGGTGGATCGTTTGCGCGCCGAGGGTTATGCGGTTACAGAAAATCAGGAACCAGGCGCGACGGCCATCGGCAGCCAGATCCGCCGCATTCTCCTTAATCCCGCAAACGCCGAGATGGCGCCCCTGACAGAACTCCTGCTGATGTTCGCCTCCCGTACCCAGGCAGCAGCTGAGATTGTGATACCCGCTCTCCAGCGCGGCGAGATTGTTGTTAGCGACCGCTGGACCGACTCCACGCTCGCCTATCAGGGGCAAGCTCGCGGACTCGGCTTTGACACCGTTTTGAAAACTCATCAGCTTGCCTTGGGCACGCTTCAGCCTCATCTGACGGTCTGCGTCACTATTGACATCGAGACCGGGTTGGCCCGTGCACACCACCGTAATCAGCAAAGCGAGAGAGACCACAGCGAAGCGCGGCTCGATCGGCAATCGCTTGATTTTCACCGGCGGGTTATCGAGGGTTATTCGAAGGTCGCCAGCTTAGAGCCTGACCGTTTCCGCCTGATAGATGGTCGAGGTGATTCCGCCACCGTTGCCATACGCATCTGGGATCAGGTGAATCCGCTCTTGCAGAAGGCCGTGCTCTCCCGCACCGTTCCGCAGCTTCAACGTTGAATCGCCGATGCCTCCCTTCCCCAACTTCTTCGGCAACCAATCTGTTGCGCGAACGCTCCGTCAAATGATTGATGGTCAGCGGATCCCGCAGACGATTCTTCTCAGCGGTCCGGAAGGCGTTGGTAAAGCGACTCTGGCCCGGCGATTTGCTGCCGCTCTCCTGGGCGACTCTGGGAAGATCGAGCGAGACGACCTCAGTCTGACTGCCAACCTCGACGTCATCGAAGGCCGCGAGAAATGGACCTCCGATAAACGGGGCGATGATCCCCTCTTCTTTTCCACCCAACCGGATTTCGTTACCTTCGCTCCCGATGGTCCCTTGCGCCAGCTCACCATCCAGCAGATTCGTCTGTTTCGGGAGCGCGCCCAATTAAAGCCTCTACGCGGTTCCCATCGCGTCTTCCTGCTTGACCGCCTCGACCACGCCAACGAGCAGTCGGCTAACTCTCTGCTGAAAGTACTCGAAGAGCCTCCGGATCACCTCATCATCTTTGCTACTGCCGAAAACCTCTACGATCTTCTGCCCACCATTCGCTCCCGCTCGATCGTTTTTCCTATGGCGCGCCTGTCCGATAGTGAGATGCTGGAATTCTCCAACTCTCGACACCTCGACGAGTCGCTCGTGCGCATTGCGCTATCCGAAGGTTGCCCCGGCATCGCCGCTTCCCTCGACCTGCAGCAGTTCCGCAATCGCCGGGCGCTGGTTCTGGCAGCACTCGAGTGCGGCGCTGGCCTCACACCCTTCTCAGCCTGGGTTCAACAATCGGAGACCTTCGGCGCCAGCAAATCGGAGAAGCTTGACTTTTATATGAAGCCTGCTTACGGTCTGCTTGAGGACATCCTGTCTGGTCTGTACGGCCGCCCCGCTGTCAAAAACCGCGATGTTCAGGAACGTATTTCTAAACTCTCCGCGTCTGTCGACCTCCGCTGGATCGAGCGCGCCATTTCCTCGTTCGACGAACTCGTCCTTATGGTTCGGCGCAATATTCAAAAAACGCCGGCGTTGGACGCTATGATAACTAATTTGCGGTCGTCGAAGCTTGTAAGCACTTAAGAGAACCATGCGTGCTCGGCCCGAGCAAAGGGCC
Source organism: uncultured Bryobacteraceae bacterium (assembly GCA_964245395.1). Lineage (GTDB taxonomy): Bacteria > Acidobacteriota > Terriglobia > Bryobacterales > Bryobacteraceae > Bog-105. The sequence continues at coordinate 27,919 of CAXTMN010000057.1, read as the reverse complement.
AGCTATTCTGTAACCAGATTGAGGCCAAATGTTTGAGGAGAGGCGACTTGAATCGCTCGTTAGAAAACCTGCCCGCACCGTTGCCGGAGATGTGAAAGAGCCGAATCGTCGGCCCCCTCCCACTAAGAAAAGTACCCCGCCCGACCAGACCAACGCCGAGCAGTTCTACTATGCCAAGCAAATGCAGAGCAAGACTCCCATGATTGTGGTTCTGACAGATGGCGAGCATCTGGAAGGTCTCATAGAGTGGTACGACCGTGATTGCTTGAAGCTGAACCGCATCGGCGCTCCCAATCTTCTTTTGTACAAGCATTGCATCAAGTACATGTACAAAGCCGAGCCGGAATGACGAACTCTCAGCCGCCAGATATGATTTTCGTTTTCGCTTTGAACGCTAACCGGTAAGCGCGGCGCTCTGCCGCTTGCTCAAACCTGCGCTTTTCTTCTTCGGTCTCAGCCACAATGGGCGGCAGAACTACCGGATGCCCTTCCTGATTTACGGCGACAAACGTCAAGTAGGCCGATGAGGTGTGGCGCATCTCCCGGCTGTGCAGGTTTTCTACCCAAACCTTAACTCCCACCTCCATCGACGTGCGAAATACACGGTTCACCTGTGACTTCAGCCGCACCAGTTCCCCGAGATGAATCGGATGAAGAAATGTCATCTGATCGATCGATGCCGTTACCACGGCGCAGCGTGAATGTCGCATGCCTGCGATAGCGCCGCACAGGTCAACAAGGTGCATCACATGACCGCCGAGCATGTTGCCTAGCGTATTGGTGTCGTTCGGTAAACAGATTTCTGAGTAGTCGCTCTTCGAATGGAAGACCGTGCGGATTTCCGGGTCGTCGCTCGGCATAATCAACTTCTCTGCGGGAATCGCTGCTGATAGCTCCGGCAAAATGCCAGCAACTGAGCTCGCAAACACGGATCCTCCGGCTCAGGCTCGAAAATCCCCCTCGAAACTACATACTGAATCGACCGCCACCGAACCGGTGCGTAATTCGCCTCCTCTACCCAGACCACCTGAAGCACGTCTCCCTCTTGCTTCGTCAGCTGATACCGGTAGCAGGAACGGGTTTCGGTCTTCGGATAAAACATGCAAGTACCCTGTGCATAGCCGTGATTGCACGGGCCAAAACGAAGTTCAGAAGGTACAGGCTGCGGAATGCCATCAGCCCTGCACGTTCCCTCATATTCATCAATTAGCGGAACCCGAGCCGTAAACTGCCGATCTGTAGCTACTCTCTCAGGCTCGAAATACGGACAGGGCATACTCGCAGTATCGCAGTCCGTCCCTCACCGTGACAGTGCTTCTTTCCGGGTATTGCCCCTCGAAATTAGATCTCGAAGCATCGTGCCGACCTGCTGCAGGTAGTCGTACAAATCTACTGGCTTCTTCAGAAAGCAATCCGCACCAAGAAGATCCGCTGCAGCACGTTCTTCCGGAGAAAGCGAAGACGTAAGAATAGCCACCGGTACATTCGACAAATCTCTGCATCCCTTGATACGCGCCAGAACCTCCAGCCCGCTCACCTTGGGCATGTTCAAATCGAGAACAATTACATCGGGATAGCTGGACTTTGGATTCGGGCCGCAGAGTTCGTTTATAGCTTCTGCGCCATCACTGTAATGGACGATTTCATGCTCGATCGACTGCGAATTCAGCGACTCGCCCACCAGCATGACATCGGGAAAATTGTCTTCGACAACAACAATAAGTACAGGTGCGTTAGGCGACATGGGAGCCTGCACTAAGCTGATCAGAAATCTTGCCCTCTGGCACCAGAGGCAGGGTGAAGTAAAAGGTTGATCCCGAAAGAGGGTGAGCTTCAGCCCAGATCCTGCCTCCGTACTTTTCCACAATCGTCTTGCAAATCGACAGCCCCACTCCGCTCCCCGGATATTCTTTGCCGTGCAGCCGTTTGAAAGCTATAAAAATCTGCTCAGAATACTGCTGGTCGAATCCAATGCCATTATCCGTGAAGGAAAACAGACACTCCGGGCCGCGCACCTCCGCGTCTACCCTGATTCTGACGGCCTCGTCTTTGCAGCGATATTTGAGCGAATTGCTCAGCAGATTTTGGAACAGTTGTTTCAAGAGAACCTTGTCAACGGCCACCTCAGGAAGCTTTGAAAGGTCAACCTGGGCCGAAGCTTCCTCCATGAGGATTGCTAAATCGTCTATTGCCTCCTGCAACACAACTGCGCTATCGGTAACCTGCTCCACTACCGCAGCCTGTGGCATGAGGCGTGCGTATTCAAGCAGGTCCACGACCAGATTTTGCATCCGGCCAGAAGCCTCAACCACATATTTGATGTAGATATCAGCCTTCCCGTCGATCTTCCCCGCGTAATCTCGCGCCAAGAGCTGATTCATGGTTCGCACCGTTCGGACCGGCTCCTGCAAATCGTGAGAAGCAATGTAGGCAAACCGCTGGAGAGCATCGTTAGACCGCTGTAGCATGGCGGTTCGTTCCGTAACCCGGCGCTCCAGGTCGTGGTTCAGAGTACGAACCTCGGCTTCGGCCTTCTTGCGCTCTTCGATCTCCCGATGCAGTTGATCGGTGCTGGGAATTGCCACCAGGTAGGGTGCAAGCCGGAACATCAGAATGGCCGTTACCAGGGACGCAACAGCAGTGACGGCTTTGACCATGCCTGCCAGTCTGTACTGCGCGTGCCAGACATTCCAGACCTCCATGACATGTGTACATCCACATGCCAGGATGAAGATCACAAACAACAGGATCATCCAGTTAAACGTAAGGTCCCTGCGCTTTCGCACGATTTGAAACAGACTCAGAGGAATCAGAAAGTAAGAAAGCGCCACGATTGAATCGGAAGAGGTGTGCAGCCAAACCAGTTCCGGACGCCACAAATAGCAATGGCCATGGGGCATGAAATCGGAGGCCAATAGCTTCTCAAAGAATTCCAGCATTTACCCTTCTAATTGGTAAATCCGAACATTACCATCTAAATCGCTCTTTACTTATTTGTTTCGCTAGATCTTTTAGCTATTTTAAATCTAGCAATTTTCGGCGTACGCTGCATCTGCGGGAGCTCAGCCACGATTTAAGAGCACAATGCCGAAAACGATTAAAAACAAAGCAGCCAGTTTGCTGGCCGTCACTCGCTCACCTAGAACGAAAATACTGATTCCGAACGCAGCCACTGCTTCGAGTCCGAGCACAAGTAGGTAGATGACGCCCATCTCAGCCCGCCTCATCGCAACTGCTTGCAGGGCAGCCCCGATGCAGAAGAACCCAAACACGCCCATACTTGCGTCCAGTCTCGTGAGCCCCTGAGAATACTTCATGCATAAGCCCCCACAAGCAAAAAGGACGGAGGCCACCAGCGATAAAACGAAACCGTACGGGACCCGGTTCATCATTAAATAATAATGGAATTCTCCACTGACAAACCCAAACCAACCGAGGACGAAGTCAATCAGAAGCCCGAAGAAGAGAAAAACATCGATCATGATGGCGGAGAACGTCAGCCGTCCGATCAGTCAGACAGTAAATAGGTCGCGGACCATCAGTGAAGCGACTGTAAGGCGATGTTGATTAATTCCTTGGTGGTTAGTATGGGCAACACCGGTTCGCTTGTCTGTCCAGCACGAATGTGTAGAGCGGTGCCGTGCTGCATCAGAAAAAACTCAAACTGCGAATTTCGGCCTAGGGACGACGTCCGCCACGCCACGAACGAAGCCTCGAAAGCATTCACGATATAAGTATCCTCAGGTAAGGGGAGCCGGGTGTCACCGAAAAATGTCATGTAATAGCAGGCGCCGCCTGTGCGGCCGTGGCCCCAGGCAAGAACTCGAATGGCTGGTCTGTTGTCAACTGCTGTATTGCAAGCTTTGCCAAGATCGAGGAACCCCACCGGGCTTGTTCTGGGCGCTACGAATTGATCGGCAGGGACGTTATGCAATTGGACTGTTGGGGCAATCTGCCTCGCTGTCCCTCCAATTGTGAAATTAACCTCTGCAAACTGAGTTGAGCCATTTGGCCAGTCGGAAAGGTCAAAATATAAGGTATACGTTCCCGGCAATACAAAGTCGCAGCGAAATGTCCCAGCGTTGGCATTCCAATCGCATGTCTCCTGGCCCAGCCAAGTCGATGTGAGCGCACGATCCGAACGGAACATCTTTAGATCGTGTGAGTACATTTTCCAACGATCAGGTGCCGAGCCATCGCTGAAGAGCACTTTGCCTTTCAGAGAATAAGTTTGTTTTCGCTGCATATGGAAATCAATATCGAACCGATGTCCTCCCGGAAGCAAAATGTTTTCCTGTGCACGACTAATGGAAGATGCCTGGGGGTAGGCCATCGGTTCCCAGGAAAATCGCGTGAGGTTTTCGCGGTTTACAGTTTGTTTGCAACGCACTAAGACAAAATAACGGTCCGCCCCTAACCCTTTGAACGTGTAGGATCCTGCGTCATTGGTCCGCTCTGTTTCAACATCAATAAACTGGTTGGGGTCGTCAGCTTGTGGTGCGCCGTAGGTGAACGCCTGTACGCCTTGAACGTTGAGCTCGACAAACTGGCCCGCTTGCCTATTGTCACGCGTGATGGCGGACACCTCGCAGCCAGATATTGGCTGCCCGTTCATTGCGTAGACGTGTCCCGACAACTCCGTTGCTGGAATCGCCGGAATCACCAAATCGCGTACCTGCTCCCCTGGTCGATACACCACAACGGTTTGGCCGAAGGTGGTTTGCAGTAGTCGTCCATAGTACGGAGCTCCTGCAAACAGGAAGTACAGATCTGGCTGGTTTGGGGCCAGGAAAGTGAACCGGCCGCGCGCATCCGTTTCAGCCGCAAACTGGGAAAAGTTCAACCGGTCGATTCGGACCTCCGTATATGGGGCGGCTTGACCGGTATTCCAGTCAATAACCTGGCCTGAAATCAGCGTTGGACGTGAGCGAACCTCGTGATCAAGAAGCCAACACCCAGCGAAACAGATCAAAAGAATAGCTAGTAATTCTGCAGCTGTCCGCAATAAAGAAAGACCCCAAAAGCCAAATGAAAGTTCCCCGGGTGGGGCCGAGACCGGTCAAACAACCAAGCGGTGCGAACTATCTAATATTTCCGCTCAGTCCAACAGCGGTAGGCTCGAAAACCTACTCGTCTCGTCCGTGCACGTGGGCTGGCGGGTGTGTCGCTTCCACGGCCTTGAAGCTTTCCTTGATGCGATAAGTGTGTTTAGCCCCTTTCGGTACCACCCAGCTATCGCCCGTTTTCAACAGAATCCGCTGCCCTTCAAGTTCCAGTTCCGCAGACCCGTCCAAAACGTAGCCGACCGTTTCATAGTCTCGCTCCACCTCTTGCTCTTTACTGTCGCTGCCGGTCTCTTCCCACAGCCGCATTGCCAGGCTCTTGCCGGCCGCAAGGTACTTCTGCCCAAGCTTGCCCGTCGGAGAATGGGCCGAATCCACTTTCGTTACCGTTGTATCGCTCATAGCTCGTAGATGCAAACACCAGCCATCACTACACAGAATCATCGGTGTGACAATCTGAATCATGGCCACTAATCGCCTCGATATTCTGAAAGAGATGATCGCCCAGGACCCCACCAACGGGTTTGCTCGTTACGGTCTGGCTATGGAGTACTCCAAATCAGAGCATTATGCCGAGGCCATTGCAGAGTTCCGTGGCCTCGTCGAACGCGATGAAAACTACTCTGCCGCCTACTACCACGGTGGGCAAGCTCTTGAAAAGGTGGGCCAACTCGACCAAGCGCGGGCCTTTTATGAAAAGGGCATAGAAATCACCACCCGCAAGGGCGACTCGCACACACGCGCTGAAATCGAAGCTGCACTCAGTCTGCTTCCCATTTAGTCCGGCTAAGGTGCTCCTCACCTTACTCCGTACCAAAGCGGTGTCTGTTGCGCCACCCGCCTTCCCTATCTCGGTTTTATCTTAGTGGCATTTTGGTTAGGCTTCGACAACACTGGACATGAGCACGACCCTATTCAGGCAGTAGTCTATGCGCGATAGGAAGCGAAACTCACTGCGTAATCCGCATGTCCGTAGAGCCTTCACTCGATCCAGATCGCCAGTTAGTGCAACGTTTGCATCGGCGCGATCCAAACGCCATGATGGATCTTTACGACCGTTACTCCCGCCTCCTCTACTCGGTCGTTCTCCGGGCCGTTAACGATCACGCCCTCGCCGAGGACATCACCCAGGAGACTTTCCTCCGTGTCTGGAACCGAATCTCCACCTTTGACCAGGGAAAGGGGAACTTCGAAGCCTGGCTGGTCACTGTCGCCCGAAACCGGGCCTTCGATCATCTGCGGTCCATTCGTAACGCGCCCGAAGCGTCATCGGTCAGCCTGACCGATCTTGAACGCACCAGCTTCTTCTCTGTGGATGACAATCAACACGACCGCTTGGCCCGAGCTGATGCTGTAAGATTCGCCCTCAGCCGTCTGAACCCAAATCAACGTGAGGTGATCGAAATGACCCACCTTGAAGGAATGACTCAAACTGAGATCGCTGGCAAACTGAACAAGCCGCTCGGTACCATCAAGGGCCTTATCCGCAGCGCCTCAAAAAGTCTCCGCTCAGCCCGGCTTTGAAGACATTCTCCCGCCTCCTGCCCATGGTAATCCGGCCCTGTCAGTACCTAAGGCATCATGTATTGGAGGTCTTCGGTGTGAGAATCGACAAATGGCTCTGGGCCGCCCGCTTCTTCAAGACGCGCTCGCTCGCCACACGGGCCTGTGAACTCGGCCGGGTCGGGTGCAGCGGACAGCAAGTCAAGCCTTCGCGCGAGGTCCGCGTAGGCGACCTCCTGCAGGTGAAAAACGATTCCGGTGACTTTCAAATAAAGGTTCTCCTTTTGAGCGATATACGGGGTCCCGCCGTAACAGCCCAGACGCTCTACGTCGAAACCGAAGAGAGTAAGGAGCAAAGAGCGAAGATAATCGCTGCCCGTAAAACAATGCCCCTTCTCGAGGCTTTGCACGAAGGCCGGCCATCAAAGCGCGACCGCCGTCAGTTTGACCGCGTACGCGGCCGCGTATAAAGTACCGCTGGGCAGTTCAACCAGGCTGATCGGAAAAACCGAATGAGGTTGGGAACTTTTCCACCCCTTCGCGCCATTACACAGATGTACAGAGCCTCTCGGCACGAGTACCAGGAGGTAACAGACGATCATGCTCAGCGACGAAGTTCTCATGCTCCAGTTTCAGGCCGGTTCTCACCAGTCGCTAGAAGAGCTGTTTGCGCGCTACCGGGATCCGCTGTACGGCATTTTCGCCGTCGGCTTGCGGGTAAAGACCGCGCTGAAGACTTAGCTCAAGAAGCCTGGCTTGCCGTGCTCCGGAGTGTTGAGCGATACCAACCCCGAGCGCTGTTCCGAACCTATCTGTACGGGATTGCGCTCAAGCTGCTGGCCGGAGAGCGCCGCCGGACCGCAAAGGAGCACGCTGCTATCTCTCTCACGCAAGCTGCCGCACCCGAGCTCCCGGAATCCGATCACTGGGTGCGTGAAGCGCTAGCCAAGCTGGACGCAACTGAGCGGGAATCATGATGCTCCGCGAATATGAGCAGCTGAGCTATGCCGAAATTGCGGAGCTCCTGCACATTCCGGTCAACACCGTACGCTCCCGGCTCTTCCGTGCTCGACTCACATTCAAGCGCTTCTTAGAACCCACTTCCGAAGCAATTACTGCTCAGGGGAGATCCTAATGCCAACAGCTATTCATTCGTTTTCACAACAAGAAATAATGGCTTACTTCGACGGTGAGTTGTCACCGCAGCGCGCCCTTGCGGCGGCGCAGCACCTGGAGCAATGCCGCGAGTGCCAGCGCTTGGCCGAAGATCTTCAGCACGTATCGCAGACATTGCTGGACTGGCAAATAGAACCAATCACGTCCGAACTCCCACGGGCCGCCACCACAGCTCGTATGGATCCAAAGCTCGCCTTTTGGAGAAGGCCCGTGGTGTTGATTGCGAGTGCCGCAGCCGTGCTGTTGCTCGTCGTGACCATACCAACGCGGTTGAGCACGCAGAAACAACATTCTGTAATGGCTGACCGCCTGGAGCGAAGTGCGCCACCACCGCAGGTAAATGACGGTGCTGATATGGCGCCTTCCAACAGTCGTCCCGCCCCACGAAGCGTTGCCAAGGAGCAAGCATCGAGCAGCTTTGTCTTGGCGCCTTCCCCTGCGCCGCCACCAGCATCCGTGCCCCTGCCCCCACCACCAAGTGCCCCATCGACAATACCCTCCGGTCCACTCATAGTTCGAATTGCCCAGCTCAGCTTGACAAGCAAGAACTTCGACCGAAGTCGAGCCGAGGTCGAGCGCATCGCCAGGAAACACACAGGTTACATCGCCCACCTCGAATTCAACACACCACCAACTGCTGGCCGGTCACTTGATGTCACGCTTCGAGTACCCGCAGCCCAACTCGATGTCACAGTGGACAATTTGAAGCGTACTGGCCATCTGGATGAGGAGTCACAAAGTGGCGAAGACGTCACTCAGCATTACGTTGATACCAACGCGCGTCTTGCGAACCTGCGGACGACCGAAGGCCGATTGCTACAAATTTTGCGCGACCGCACAGGGCGTCTTTCAGATGTCCTGGAAGTGGAGGAGGCTGTTGATCGAACTCGAGGCGAGATCGAGACTGCCGAAGCCGAACAAAAGACCCTTTCGAACCAGATCGCGTTCGCTACCGTGAACCTCAGGATCTCGGAAGAATACAAAACCCCGTTAGACGGTAACGACATTTCGGTACTCACGCGCCTCCACAATGCTACCGTTCAGGGCTTCAAAAATGCTATCGCCATTCTACTGGGCGCTCTCGCCCTTCTACTCTCGACCGGCCCTGCGCTCCTGCTCATCGTGACAGTCGCTTTCTTCCCTGCTCGTTGGTTGTGGCGAACCTGGCATTGTTCCGCCAACTCGATCCGTCAATGAAAAATCGTCGATGCGGCCTAGCGGTTTACTTTGATGCGGCCTTGGCCTTTGCACTCGCGCCTTCAGGCTCGTTGTAAGCATTTAGGCCTGTTGCCAAACCTGTCCCGCTTTCCAATAGAGTGCTGCACGCACGTTCGAGGGTCGCCAGGACGCGAGTTTTCCCAAATACGCAGACTGCCCCGCAATAAACTACGGCCGTCACCAATTCCCGGAACTTACTCATACCGTGCATCATCTCCGAATCGCCGCTATCTCAGATGCCGGAGAACGATTTGAAGCCCCACGCTATCACACCAATCAAGCAGGTTGCCAAAAGCTGGAAAGGAGTTCGCCCTATCCAGCCCAAGCCGTCGAATATTTCGGCGCCTCGCCTTTCAATTCCCCAGATTCTAGAATCTTCCGCAGTTCACCGAGAAAGACTTGGCAAGCTCTCCCATCCCAGACCTCGTGGTTGAAACAGCAGACGAGCGTCAGCATGGGCCGAGTAAGCGCCTTTCCCTCAAGCACCACAACGCGCTCGCGAATTCCGCCAACGCTTAAGATTGCTGCCGTGTTGAAAAGGAAGGGGCAAAATTCATCGAGACCGGGAAGACAGCTAATCTGAAACGTACCCACTCCCGCACGACGAAATCCAGTTCGATTGAATAATGTCCGAAGTATCGCTCGCCTCAACCATCCAAATGGCACAAGCCAACCCCACCGCCTGAGTACAGCTCGCAACTTGCGATCTTCCAGCTTCGCTCTACGTATCAGCCCGAGACTTTCTCTGGCGATTGCACTGATGTCTTTCGTGCCCGCGTCTTTCAGGATCATAACCGGCGAAACGAAACTCTCAGCGGCAACGGAAATCCCCAAATCGACTGCCGCGGGATAAAGCACTTTCGATCCCGCCGCGATTTTGTGCGCTTCCGGGTGCCGAAGCAGCGCTAATGCCACTGCGCGAAAAATAACGTGGTTTGAGTTTACGTCCACTCCGGAGCGCTTAAACTGTTCCACAGTTGCCATGGCCTGCGTCATATCGACCTCAAGCCGCCCAAACCCACCCGGAGGCCGACACACACGCAAGCCGTCGCGCATCCAAAGTTCTGCAGTGTCGAGTCTCTTGTAGCGATCAGGCACGCCTACACAATCTTAACTGGATTGGCACCGCTCAGAAGAAGCTTAAAAGTGTCTGTTTGGTCAGGGATTGCGGCTTGCTGATTGCGTACCGCCGCCACTCTCCGCCAGCTTTCGAATGCCGGGAGCAATCTGAATCAGGAGGTCCGCTTTCGGCGTCTCCGCGTCCTGAAGAATCGCGGGGCCATTCGTCCTTAGCGTTGCGGCTTGGTTTCCTCCCGCCTCGCTCCCACCCGCTATCACCTGTCCGTACTTGCATAGGTTCAGTAACGCCACTGCAGTCGGAACATCCTCATTGAGGAGTGAGTTCGCCTTCAGAATCGGCAGCACTGCTTCGGCATTCTTCTCCCATGTTGATAACCGCAGCAGGATCGCTTCCGGGTGTGCACGGCCGGTCCCTACAAAACGGTCAACTTCACCGTTGAACTCCCGCGCTGCATCGCTTTCCGGCTGCGTTGCGTCCACCAGACGATTTAAGGGTGTAAATGTCGAATACTTTTCTGCATGCCGCGAGTATCCCTTCACCGGTTCCAGAACTGAATCGAAAAGGGCCAGCGGTCCGCTCCCTTCAAGGCCTGCAAGCCGCTCTCTCATCAGCGCCAGATCGGACCGTTGGGTCAGACCCAGCCACTCCAGCCATCTGTTAGTAACGGCTAGACGGGCATACATCGAGCTCACATCAGTTACCGGCTGAGGCGACCAGAACCGCTCCGCAATCACGGCCAGGCGCGGCCATAACCGCGAATCCAGATTCTCCGGGCTGGCCAGCTCTTCCCACATCGCTGCCTCGCCACCCAGAATGTTCTTGCTTTGCTCAGCGCCGGGCGCGACTGGAACTGGATTACCCTTCTTCTCCATCCGTTCCCTGACCTCGGTGGGCAACACCAATGGGTCTATCGCATAGTGATACGACGCAGGCCGCATTAGGTCCAGGTAGTAACCGGCCGAGAGAATGCCCTGATAGCCTTCGTTCGCTGCTTGCCACAGCGACTCCTGCCCGCGCCACGATTGAATGACGATGCTCTTCGGCAACTCCGGGTGAAGAATCTCATCCCATCCTTCCATGTGCTTGCCGTGCGCTGCCACGATCTTCAGCAGCCTTCTATTGAAGTAAGCCTGCAAGGCTTGCGGGTTCTCCAGATGCTGCTTCTTCATAAACCGCTGAATGCGCGGATTGCTATTCCACTCCTGCGGGTTCACTTCGTCTCCGCCAATATGGAAGTATTCGTCCGGAAACAGCTTCACCATCTCCCCCACGAACGTATTCAGGAAGCGATAGGTCCCCTCCTTTGTCGGATCCAGCAGAGCCGTCAGGATCCCGTGGCCGCGCACAATCTCGTAAGGCCCCGAACCGCTCCCTAGCGCCGGATAGCCCGGCAGCCAGCTCGTCGCGTGGCCGGGAATGTCAAACTCCGGCACCACTCGCACGCCCCGCTCCCGGGCATACGCAACCACGTCGCGAATCTCCGCCTGCGCGTAGAACTGTCCGTCCGACCCCATTTGCTGCAGGCGGGGGAACTTCTTGCTCTCAACCCGAAAGCCCTGATCGTCGGAAAGATGCCAATGGAAAACATTCAGCTTCACCGCTGCCAGCCCATCAATGGTGCGCTTGACTCCGTCCACTGGGATGAAATGACGGGAGACGTCGAGCGATAACCCCCGCCATGGAAAGCGCGGTTCATCGTGGATCGTTATCGCGGGAACCGAAAACCCAGCCGAACCCGACGTGTTTTGCCCGACCAGCTGCAAAAACGTCTCCAGCCCGCGCAATGCTCCCAGCGGCGCGTCTGCCGAAAGACGAACCTGCGCTCCAGAAGCTTCTAATGAGTAGCGTTCGTCATCTCCCAGCCGCTGTGGCGCCCGGTGGTCTTTTCCTTCTACAATGATCCGCAGAGTCGCAGCACCCGGCTCAGTCACGATGTGAGGAAGAATCAGCATCCCGGTCTGGCGTGAAAGCCGAGTGAACGTCCTTTGCACCGCCTCCTGCACCCGGCTGTCGGTTGCTCCTGCACCGCCCGTAGAAATTGAAAATTGCGTGTCGATCGCTACCGTACCCGTTTGCATGTTGACCTGAGCCGGCCACGGCATCAGCGGCGGAGCATCCGGTCCAGGTTGGACCTGCGCAAAGAGCAAGGATGCTCCCATCGTCAAAAGGACGGCGCTGTTACGGACGTGTGTTTTCAAACTTCTTAGAGTATCGCTGTCGCTCTTACCTGTAGCCAGCTGCCTGCAAATCGAACAGTTCTGCATACTTCCCACCCAGTTCAACTAAGTCGAGATGAGATCCCTCTTCGACCACCTTGCCGCCTTCGAGAACCAGGATCCGGTCAGCCATTCGAACCGTCGAAAAGCGATGGGAAATCAGCACCGCCATCTTTCCAGTCGTCAGGTCGACAAACCGTTTGTACACTTCGAACTCTGCCCGGGCATCCAGACTCGCTGTTGGCTCGTCCAGGATAAGGATCTGTGCATCCCGCATATAAGCCCTGGCTAGCGAGATCTTTTGCCATTGTCCCGTAGACAGATCTACACCATTATCGAAGCGCCGGCCCAGCATCTGCCCATATCCAGCGGGAAGTGCTTCGACTACAGCAGCCGCCAGACTCTTCTCCGCCGCACCAGTAAGCCGCTGCTCGTCCTGCATCTCTCGGATGCGCCCAAATCCAATGTTTTCAGTAGCCAACATGTCATATCTCATGTAGTCCTGGAAAATCACTCCGATCTCCTGGCGCAGATCGTCCACGTCGTATTGACGGAGATCTACTCCGTCCAGCAAAATTCGACCGCTTGTCGGGTCGTACAAGCGGGCTAATAATTTCACCAGGGTTGTCTTGCCGGCACCGTTTTCACCGACTAAGGCGATGCGCTCGCCCGGATGAAACACGAACGATACCCCATCTAAGACATTTCTGTCTGAACCGGCATAAGCGAACGAAACATTCTGAAACTCAAATCCCAACCGGATGGGGCGCGGAGCGGGCAGTGCGCCGGGCACCGAAGCAATAGTGGGGTTCGTTTCGAAAAACTCGAATAAGTCTTTGATAAACAAAGCCTGTTCTGATATCCCTACCAACCCCGATACCAGGCTCTCCATAATGCTTCGCGCCCGTGCAAACGCTCCCGCAACCAACGTCAGATCACCAATCGAAAGAGCGCCGGCTAGAGCTCTAATGATGATTAGCGCATAAGCCGTATAGTAAGCACCCGTTGGAACCAGGTTGATTAAGGTCCCTTGAATCGCCCGCTGCACAGCCAAGTGCCTGTTCTCGAGGTAAAAACGGTCAAAGAGCGCTCGGGAACGATCTGCCAGGTACCCGCCCAGCCCGAAAATTTTGACTTCTTTCGCGCTTTGATTGCTAGCTCCGAGGTAACGAAGATAATCCAGTTCACGACGTTCCGGCGTGTACCGGTAGAGCATAGAGTAATTCAGAGTCGCAAATTTCGTTTCGCCCAGAAACACCGGTATCGTTGCCGCCATCAGCAGGAGAAGAAGCCATGGCGAGAAGAAAACCACCGCCGAAATCAGAGACAGCAAGGTCAACAGCTGCTGTCCCATACCGGCTAAACCCGCTAACATCCCCAGACGCGAAGTAGTCTGCCGCCGGGCACGCTCCATCTTGTCGTAAAAAACGGGATCTTCGAACGAGATCAGGTCAAGCGAATTTGCGTGCTCCATCAGCCGTATGCTGACGTAGTTCGTAAATTGATCCCCCAGTAGGCTATCCACCAAGGAAATGAAGCGCCCCAGAGTATCGGATCCGACGGCCAGAAGCAGTTCGAGAATCAGCAGCTTCCAGATGTCGGACCGGTGAATCGCCTGATGCCGGATAGACCGGACCACCAGGTCGATAATCAGCTTCGATACCCAAAGAGTGGCTAGCGGAAACAGGGCAGCAATTCCGCGCAATAGGAGCGTGGATACGCTAAGCATTGGACTGGTGTCCCACACCATCCGCAGAAGCGGTGGAATATTCCGCAGCGCCTCAAAGCGTTCTCGCCACGTTTGTGGTTTTTCTGACGGTTTTGTCGGCGCTGGTCTCATACGCCCCCATGCTGCTGAATCGAAGAGGATAGCCTCATCCTGCAAAGAAAATGCCCATCCTTTCGAATGGGCCTTGTTCTTCCTGTTTCCAGGCCTCTGGATTCCCAGAGTCTACGTTTGATGGGAGAATCAGATTCGACGGCATCGCAACATCCGTCAAAACCTGTTTGTGATTGGAGTGTAGGGCCAGCGTAAGATGAAGTCAAGCCATTTTTCCCGGCACGTAAGCGCGTCTTGTAAGTGCTAGGCTACAAACCATTTACGGATTAGAACGTTTTTCATTGTTGGTGCCAAAATACCATATTTGTGATGAAAAGACCCCCGGCATGAGCAACTAACCGGTTTAATAATCAGTTACTTACAAACTATTTTGGCCGGCATCTTTTTCCCTACAGATGAAGCGTCGTCATGGCTTCATCTGATTCCAGCGTTCCATAACGCCGCCGGTACAGGCGCATTGCAGCGTACATCAGACCAGCAGCAAGACATAGCGCCGAAAGCACTCCGCTCAAGTAGCCAATGTTCACCAAAAGCTTGTACAAAGGCCTAATTGGACTGGGCGGAGGTGTCTCATTCCAGGTGATCTTTGCCTCGTATTGCACCCGGCTCAACAGTGTATCTGCCTCGGCATCCGTTGCCGTCCCGTACACTACCGCCACTAGTACTCCGGAGCGCTTCACGTGTGTACCAGGCACCTGTTTAAAATCGACTGAGTGGAGCCGGGCCATCTCCGGCGTCGGATAGTAAAAGATTGCCAGAGATGCTGGAGGCGCACCTTTAGCAGTTTCGTATTGAACCACTTGGGCTTCGGCGCCCTCTTCGAAGCCCGGCTTCGCTGAGGCCAGCCCCGAGGCAAATCTAGCCAACGATACGTCCCCAAGAATGTATCGGGCTGAATTCGGCACGCGTCCTTGCTGCGGCAAGAACGTCAGAATCGCCGGAAGAGACGTATCGTGCCGATTCGGGAGAGCTTTGATTTTCGTCTCGACCTCAGCCTTGGTGGGCGTCGGCCGGCCATAAACGATCACGTAATTGGCTTCGGAGAGAACTGTCTCTTTGGCGCTCTGCGAGCAAAACGTCGCTAGTTGACACGGACGCGCGTCCGGTGAGCGCATCCACTCCCAGGCAGCGATCGCACCGGTCAAGTCTTTGAACTGATACGTTGTGACGTCCGAGTTGCCTTCCCGGACAGTTCCGGTGTGCAGCAGGCCATACTCATTCCACAACGCTTGATCGTCAGCGAGACAAAATCCCGCAATTGCCAATGCTGCCAGGACTAGCCTGCCGAAGCTCCGTGACATTTCTTATATTTCTTTCCACTTCCACACGGGCACGTATCGTTCCGGCCCACTTTCACCGTCTTCACCGGCTGCGACTCCGTCGTTGATCCGTTAGCCGTAAACTGCAGCGCAGCCAATTCCCTATCCTTCTTCCGCTGTATGTTCCGCGTCAGGTCGACCACTGACTGCTGCGCTTCCCGTTCCTTGGCGCGACTGTGAGCAGCCACTAACTCAGGCTCAGGCTCTTCGTCTTCCCCGCCCTCATCGTCTCCGTCCGGACCCAGTTCCGGGTACGGCAACGGAGGCATCCCTGAATCACCGCCAGAAGGTCCACCCGTTTCAATCCGCATGAAGAAAAGGAACTTGATGGTCTCGTCTTCGATTCGATCCATCATGTCGCTAAACATGGTGAACGATTCTTTCTTGTACTCGATCAACGGATCTTTCTGACCGTAGCCGCGTAGGCCAATCCCCTCCTTCAAGTGATCCATCGACAACAGGTGATCTTTCCACTGATTGTCCACAACATTCAGCATGATGATGCGCTCAGCTTGACGTAGGTTTTCAGCGCCAATCATCCGCTCCTTGTCGTCATAGCGCCCGTTGACAATCTCTAAAATCTTGCTCTCCAGATCACGGCTGCTAAGCCCGCTAATCTCGTCGACTTCCAGCTTGACTCCAAACTGGTTTAGCACCGCTGTTTGCAAACCGGTCAAGTCATACTGATCAGGCCGCAGGGACTCCGGGCAAAATTGATCGACAAAGGCTCCAACGATACCCCCGACAATCTCGACGATGCGTCCCTTTTGGATCTCACCTTCGAGCAGCACCCGGCGCATCGTATACACAGCCTGCCGCTGCTTATTCATGACATCGTCGTATTCGAGAACGTGCTTTCGCGAGGCAAAGTGCTGCGCTTCCACGGCTTTCTGAGCGGCAGCTATGCGCCTTGTGATCAGCTTTGACTCGATCGGGACATCCTCTTCCATACCCAGCCGAAGCATCAGATTCTGCATGCGGTCGCCGCCGAAGATCCGCAAAAGATCGTCCTGAAGCGACATATAAAAGCGGGAACTGCCAGGATCGCCCTGTCGACCGGCCCGGCCTCTCAACTGGTTGTCAATACGCCGCGACTCATGACGCTCGGTGCCGAGGATGTGCAGCCCGCCGAGCCCAATTACTTCGTCGTGTTCTTTCTGAACTTCAGCTTTGATCTCTTCACGTAGACGGTCCACTTCGCCCGGCGGAAGCAATTGAGCGCTCTTTCCCGCTTTAGTCAGCCGATCTTCCAGAAGATACTCGACATTGCCGCCAAGCAGAATATCGGTACCGCGGCCCGCCATATTTGTCGAAACAGTCACAGCGCCTTTCCGGCCCGCCTGCGCCACAATATGCGCTTCTCGTTCGTGGTTCTTAGCGTTCAAAACCTCGTGCCTGACGCCCATCTTCCTCAAAACGCCGGACAACTTTTCAGACTTGTCCACCGAAATAGTGCCGACTAATACCGGCTGCCCCTTCTCGTGGAGGGTCTTTATCTCCTTAGCGGCATTGCGGAACTTCTCTTCTTCGGTCCGGTACACCACGTCTGAATTCTCAATCCGGACCATCGGCTTATTCGTCGGTATCACCGTGACATCCAGCTTGTAGATGTTGCCAAATTCCGCCGCTTCTGTATCTGCCGTCCCCGTCATCCCGCTCAGCTTCTTATACATGCGGAAGAAATTCTGAAAGGTGATGCTGGCCAGAGTCTGCGTTTCCCGCTCAATCTTGACGTTCTCTTTGGCTTCTACCGCCTGGTGTAAGCCATCGCTCCACCGGCGGCCCGGCATCAGGCGGCCGGTGAACTCGTCGACGATGATGACTTGGCCCTCCTGCACCACGTAATCCCGGTCGCGCTGGTAAAGAATGTGCGAGCGTAAACCCTGCTGGACGTGGTGATTCATCTCGATATTGGCTGGGTCATAAAGATTACCCGTATCGAGCAGGCCCTCTACCTTCAGAACTCCTTCTTCGGTCAAAGCCACCGTGCGATGCTTCTCATCCACCGTAAAGTCACCGGTAGTGATGCTCTGACCCGGCTCCTTCCCCTCGATGACCTCGCCGCGCTTCAAAAATGGAATGATCCGGTTTACCCGGTAGTACTTATCGGTTGACTCTTCACTCGGCCCGGCGATGATCAGCGGCGTTCGCGCTTCGTCGATGAGAATAGAATCTACTTCGTCTACAATCGCAAAGTTAAATCCCCGTTGTACATAGTCTTCCAGCCGAAACTTCATGTTATCCCGAAGGTAATCAAACCCGAACTCGTTGTTCGTACCGTAGGTGATCTCTGCCGCATAAGCAGCTCGCCGTTGCCGGTCATCCAGGTCGTGATAGATGGTGTCGACTGTAAGGCCAAGAAAGCGATGGATGCGGCCCATCCACTCCGAATCGCGCTTGGCCAGGTAATCGTTCACTGTCACAACGTGTACGCCCTGACCGCCCAAGCCATTGAGATAGCTGGGCAGAGTGGCCACCAGTGTCTTGCCTTCACCGGTTTTCATCTCCGCAATCCCGCCGCGATGGAGCACAATGCCGCCAATCAGCTGGACGTCAAAATGCCGCATGTTTAGCACCCGGCGGCCTGCTTCGCGGCAAACCGCAAAAGCCTCCACCAGGATGTCGTCCAGACTCGCCCCGTTCGCCAACCGCTGTTTGAAGTCCGCGGTCTTGGCCGCCAACTCAGCGTCGGCCAACTGCTTGAGAGCTGGTTCGAGATCGCCGATCGCCGCCACCAGGGGCCGCATCGCCTTGATTTCCCGATCGTGTTTGGTGCCAAAAACTTTGGCAAGAGCGCCTTCGATCATAGAGATAGCTGTCTCTTTAGTGTAGCCGGAATTGGAGTTCCTCGCTCATCCGGCCGCTTGCGGATTCAGTAAGGCTTTTCCGCAAAGACGCTCCAATATCGCGACTGGTGCCCGACCTGTATCGGACATCGATTGGCGGGAGATGATGAAGGTCTGTTCGAGAGCATGCTGGCCCGAAAGTACCGAATGCGGGACTATGTCAGTGAACGTCAGCCATGTTGAACCGGGCGGGAAGTCGAAGCGATACTTGGCCGTATTTTGTTGAAAGCTGCGGTTGCGCTTCAGGTACTCGTGAAAGCGCAGCATGAACCGGTCGTATCCCGAGCGTGGCACCACCGGCAGACCGAGTCCACCAAGCAATCGGGCAGACTGGTTCCTCAACCATCCCCCCAACGAGGATGCCTCTGCGGCAATTTCCTCGAGACCTGCATCCCGCGCATAACTCGCTGCAATCGACGAGAAAGGATCCGTGGTGACCCAGTTGCGGGTCTTGGAAGGGTGGATGTTGGTAAATACGCGCAAGATCAGATCACCATTTGTTGGACGCGACGGAAACGCATCGGTGTGGATCAGATCGTTGCGTTTGTTCACCGGAAGATCTCGCCCATCTTCCTCTACAGGACGAAAGCTGGCGTAATCCAATTTCCAGCTTCGAGCGTATTGCGGCAACAATTCCGCGGTGAACTCGACCACCGTACGGGAGTAAACCCGCATCGTCTCGAGCAATTTGGCCCGGCGTTCTGCTTCCGCCTCAACGCCGGTCACGCGATCGATTGCCGGTTTGTACGCGATGTTCTTATGAACGGTCCCCCCGGCGAGATTGAGGTTCCGTAAGAATTCCTGGGCGCCTTCCGCAAAAGGAAACGGAGTCGTCGGGAAAAATAAGACGTTTCCAGCCTCCAGCGCAGGGCGATAGTCGAACGGCTCTAGCGGTGGCCAGCGGTCAACGGTAACGAACTGCATGGCTCCAGATTACTCGGCGCTCTTCGTACCCGCATGCTTGGTCATGGGTTTCAAAATGTCATCGAGCAACGCCGGAGCCTGCTCGTCGCGGATCATGCGCGGATACCTCTCACCGCCACGGTAATCAATGCGCACCGTCTTGAAGAACCCGGCATTCTCCACAATTAATTCCACCGCACTTCCCGCTTTCCCGTCCCTGATAGCTGCCCGGAGCAGATCCTCACTTGCGCGCCGGCCATTGACCGCCACAATCTTCATGCTCGGCCCTAAGCCTGCCTGATATGCCGGTGAATCCACCAGGACGTCATTGATCGTATTGTCGTCCTCCCTCATCCCCAGCGAATACCAAGCGTTCACGCCATGTGACTTCGACTCGCTTGCTTTACTAAACTCGTTCGGCTGGTCCGTGTATTCGATTTTGTACCCGCCGCGCGTGATGCCATCGATTGGTGCATGCGGCGACTTCGACGTCAGCCGCTCCCGCAGAAAGCGACTCCAGTCATTGGGCTGGATCGCATTTAGATTGCTGACAATGTCCGCAAACGTATACGGAACCACCTCTGGCGCCGTATTCCCGCCGAGACCCAGGAACCGTGCGCAAAAATCGTTTAGCGATTTTCTGTTCGCCGACAACTTCCGTATGGTTGTGTCCACGTCAAGCCACAAAAGTTCCCCTTCCGGGTAATAATCCACAGAGCGCCGCCAGTTATCCCACTGCTCGTTCGCGCTGTACAGTATCTGTGCCGATACCGCCGTGTCTTCCAGATTCCGCCAGGTGCGTCCAGGACGATGATCGAGGTCCGCTGCCGAAGAAGCCAGGTAGGCCCGATATTGATCTGGAGTCCAGATCCCGCTTCGCACGGCCAAAATATCGCCCAGATACTGCGTCAGCCCTTCGTACACCCACAGTAATTCGCCCTTCATCGCCTGGTGATAATTGCCCGTGGCCAGCCCTGCAGGCCGGCGATACTTGCCATTCCAGGAATGCGTAAATTCATGCGGCAGTAAATCGGCCGAAAGCAATTTCAGATCATCGTCAAGGAAAGTGCGCGCATCCACCCGATCATCGCTTGATTGATGATGCTCCAGACCGAAATGAGCAACGCTGTCGCTCAGAGTCAGCAAAAAATGATAGCTATTATAATGCCGTGAAGCATAAAGAGCCCCGGTCTCTCGCACCAGATTGCTGAATGCCTCAATCTCCTCGGTGCCAATGTTCAGGTCTTCCGGCCCGTCGGCGGCCATATCCAGATAATGCTTGGGAGCTAACTCCGGCGCTAGGGCAATCTCCTTGAAAAACCGGCCCGCCAGCAGCGGTGAGTCTACCAGAGTCTCCAGGCTCACGGGTTGAAATTCTGTGGTCGTCCCGACAGGGGAAACAGGCGTCAACGCTGTTCCAAACTTCCATTGCTCCGGCACTTTCACCGTCGCTTGGAACATCGCCCTGGCGATAGGCGCGCCGGCTGGATACAAAACAGCTTCGTTCCAGCTCACCATACAGAGATTGGCGCTGGTCGATGCCCCAGCCGAAAATCCGGTCGCAGCCGCCGTGGCCAGAAAATCTAAACGTACAGCCAGATCGGTCACCCCGGCCGGTACGTCCACGTGAAAAGCGAACATGTTCACGTCATCTCGCCGCCACGCGAGCGTTTGCCCCTGAGCGGTTATGACCAATCCGGCAAGATTATCAATCGGTCCAGTCGGACTGTGCTCACCCGGAATCCACTGCGGGTACACCAGCGTCATTGCACCCGGTTTGGCTGGAATCGAGATCTGTGCGTGAAGAATCTTCCGGGGTGCATCGGTCAGATCAAGAGCAACTTTGATCGGTCGTTCGCTTTGAGCTGCCACAGGCAGCGCCGCGGTGAAAGCCACCAGGCACAGGATGAATTTTTGCTTCAACTTACATCATAGTGACTCCGCCGTTTTCCAACTTCCGGCAGTTCGCGCCTGAATGCCCGATCAGTTACTATTAGAAGAGTTCGGATCGTATTCCAGCGAAGTCTGTTTGAGTGCTCGAGCAGCAACAAGCTCGTTTGGACAAGAGGCGCCCCTGGAATCTCCGGTAAAGAAGGAATCTTATGTACGCAGTGATTGAAACCGGCGGCAAGCAGTACCGTGTTGCTCCCGGCCAGACGATTGAAGTGGATACTATCGCCGGTGACATCGGCAGCGATGTGGAGTTCGATCGCGTCCTAGCCATCTCCAATGAAGCCAATGAATTGGTTTTAGGCGAAGCTCTCAAGACCGCCCGTGTCCGCGCTAAAATTTCCGAGCACGGGCGAGG
>CAXTMN010000057.1:5087-6436 GCA_964245395.1 uncultured Bryobacteraceae bacterium | reverse complement strand
TTCAAGTTCAAGCGGAAAAAGCAGTACAAGCGCACCATTGGTCATCGCCAAAACTACACTCGAGTCCAGGTGCAGGAGATTGTGTCGTAGCCTCGCGCTACGCCGGAGACTTTTTGAATGGCACATAAAAAAGGTTTAGGTAGTTCCAAAAACGGCCGCGATTCCAATTCCCAGCGTCTGGGCATCAAAGTGTTCTCGGGTCAGTTTGTGACGGGCGGTTCCATTATCGTTCGGCAACGCGGTACTCGCTACAAGCCCGGCAAAAACGTGGGTCTTGGCAAGGATGATACTCTTTTCGCCACCGTCCCGGGAACCGTTGAGTTTCGCGATCGCGGTCGCATGGGCAAATTCGTCAACATTCTCGCCGCTGAGGCATAGCACCTCCTTCTGCGGTCCCTTTTTACTTCGCTTAAGCGCCGGCCACTTCGGCGGTTGTCTGTAAAATCCTCCCTTGCTGTTCATTGATGAAGTCACAATCTCGGTAAAGGCCGGCGATGGCGGCAACGGTTGCCTAGCGTTCCGGCGTGAAAAGTTTGTCCCTCGCGGCGGACCGAGCGGGGGCGATGGCGGACGCGGCGGAGACATCACCCTGTTTGCCAGCGACCACCACAACACCTTGCTCCACTTTCGCTTCAACCCGGAACATACGGCCGAGCGTGGCCGTCACGGCGAAGGCAGCAATCGCACCGGCCATGAGGGTGCCAGCATCGAGCTTCCCGTTCCCGTCGGCACCATCGTCTACGATGCCGCCACAGGCGAGCAGCTCTTCGACTTCACTCGAAGTGATCAGCGCTTCACCGTTGCTCACGGAGGTCGGGGAGGTCGTGGCAACGCACGTTTTGCTACCTCGACCCACCAGGCGCCTACGGAGCACGAAGAAGGCAAACCGGGCGATCTGTTGAAGCTTCGGCTCGAATTAAAGCTTTTAGCCGACGTCGCCTTAGTGGGCTTTCCCAATGCCGGAAAATCGACCTTGATCTCGCGCTTGTCCGCAGCCAAGCCCAAAGTCGCCGACTATCCCTTCACCACTCTCGAACCCAATCTCGGCGTCGTCCAGGCAGGAGATCGAACCTTTGTTCTGGCTGATATTCCAGGTCTCATCGAAGGCGCACACGAAGGCCATGGCCTCGGCGTTCAGTTTCTGCGTCATGTAGAACGCACCAGCCTACTGGTTCACATGGTCGACGTCTCTGACTTCAGTGGCCGCGATCCCGGCCATGATTTTGACGTCATTTTGGACGAACTCAGGAGCTTTAATCCGCAGCTACTTGAAAAACCCATGCTGGTGGTTGCCTCTAAAATCGACGCCTGCCAGGATCGCTCCCAAATCGAGGAAGTCCGCTCTAAGG
>CAXTMN010000057.1:0-5077 GCA_964245395.1 uncultured Bryobacteraceae bacterium | reverse complement strand
CTCTAAGGCCGCCGCTCGCAAGCTCCCCTTTCTGGCGATCTCCAGTGCAACGGGTTCAGGAATCGAGGAGCTTCGCTTCGCCATGGCCGCCCAACTCCTCACCGGGCAGAAGAACGTTACAATCTCAGTCGGAAGCTAGACTCTGCCGGTGCAGGGCCCGGTCTTCAAAACCGGAGTGCGGCACTTGTGGTCACGGGTGGGTTCGACTCCCATTAGCTTCCGCCATTTGTATTGAAGAAAATTAGACTGGGAGCAGCAGAGTGATAGCGGAGAACAGCACAGGAAGAGTTGCTCTCTCAAGCAGACAGGAGCCGCTCAAGGCCGAGAGGACGCCAACAAGGACTGTGAAAGACGAAGGCCTATGAGTGACTGCGCTATGGTGGCCCTGGAACTACCGAAACGTTGTTCTAAAGAGAACTTCCTACTCTCTTCGCTGGTCAAGAAAA
Source organism: uncultured Bryobacteraceae bacterium (assembly GCA_964245395.1). GTDB lineage: Bacteria > Acidobacteriota > Terriglobia > Bryobacterales > Bryobacteraceae > Bog-105. The sequence continues at coordinate 4,631 of CAXTMN010000057.1, read as the reverse complement.
TTCTCCTTTAAGAATGGCAACTCAACCGCTCCCCGGGAAAATTACTTTTGGCGAATACCTCGAACTCGAACGTGTGGCCGCCGACTGCAAGCATGAATACCGAGGGGGAGAGATGTTCGCCATGTCGGGCAGAACTCCGGTACATGCGAGACTCTCCGTGCGAGTGTCCTCGTTACTCGACCGGACGATGGGAAGCGGCTGTCAGATCTTCAGCAGCGATCTAAGAATTTATGCCTCTTGTGTAAGTGAAGCCATGTACCCGGATGTTTCGATGGTGTGCGGAGACCTGGAATACTTCGACGAGCGCCGCGACGTGATCGTGAATCCCACCTTGATAGTCGAGGTTCTCTCGCCGTCCACCCGGGAGTATGAACTTTCTCTCAAAGCTTCCTTCTACCGCACCATCCCCGCTCTCCAGACGATTTTGCTAGCAGATTCGGAACGGCAGTATGTTCAGCGGCAAGCGCGCCAATCCCAAGGTTGGGCGCTCGAAGAGTTCACGAGACCAGATCAAGCACTGTGGGTCGTGGACGGAGGGTCCATCACCGTCGCGGATCTGTATAACGGGATTGACCTAACGCAGTGAGACAACCCGGCCTTCCCAAGATCTCCCCGGGCTTTGAGTTATAGGAGATCTGGACAACCCCAGCTGAAAAGCAGCATCTTCAATCGAATTACGGCAACAAACAGACACGATGTCTCGTCATCTTTTTGTGGGAATTTCCGGTACATCTAGCCGTATCAATAAATCACCCACGGTCCGCTTGCTTCTAGGCCTGCTCGTTACCTTGGCTGCCATTACCGGTTTCTCGTCTTCGACACTGCGCGAATTAGGCCGGCTGCGCACGCTCCAAAACCAAACGATAGACGCCAACAGGCACGACTCGCTTCTGTTGCTTGAGATTCAAAACGATCTCAACGCCGTCGGCTTGAAACTGCGCGATATGGTGCACAGCCCTCAGGAGAGCCAGATTCACGAGTTGGAGCCTGAGTTCAAACATCTGCGGGCCGATCTTGAGGACTCAATTAAGGACGAAGCAAGACTAGCGCCGGTGTCCCGCAATCCGGACCGTCAGGCTAGATTGGTCCGCTCTCTTCAGGAGTTTCGCCGCACTTCGGATGAAGTGTTTCGTCAGGCAAGCCTGGGAGATGTGTCCAGCGCCCGGGCGCTTGCCTCGAGTTCGCTCGCACCCCAACAGTCCGCCCTCGCCGCTATGGTGCTGAATCTACTCGAACGAAATACCGAGGCCGAAGAGCGCGCCGACCAAAAAGTAGCCTCGATCTATGGTGCGGGCGAACGCAACATCTACGCCTTCCAAGCCGCGTGCATCATCGTCATTGTTATAACCAGCTTGTACCTGATCTACTCCAACCGCAGGATCTTCGAAAGGCTTGAATCTCTTTCTCGCCAGCGCCGTGTGCTTGCCGCTCGTCTGATTAGTGTCCAGGAGGAAGTGCTGCGATCGGTGTCGCGAGAACTGCACGACGAATTCGGACAGATCCTGACTGCTGTTAGCACTATGCTTTCTCGTGCTGAACGAAAGGGAGTGCCCGCTGATTCTCCCCTGCGCACCGAGCTCAGTGAGGTTCGAGAGATCACTCATAACACGCTCGAGAAAATGCGCAGTCTCTCGCAAATGCTTCATCCCTCCGTCATCGATGATTACGGGTTAGAGAAAGGCGTTCAGTGGTACGCCGAAGTCTTTCAGCGGCAAACCGGCATTGTCACAACCGCGGTCACAACCGGAACGCCGGTTCGCATCACAGGACAGCCGGCCATTCATACCTTTCGCATCGTGCAGGAAGCTCTGAATAACACAGCAAAACATTCTGGTGCAAAAAGAGCTGAGGTGGAGATGATTTTCAGCAGCAATACCCTGACGGTGAAAATCAGCGATTTCGGACACGGTTTCTTTCAAGCGAAGAAACCGGGTGAGCATCGCGGGATAGGTCTGATCGGAATGCGCGAACGGGCAGAACTCCTCTCTGGAAAACTGGACATCTCATCCGTTCCGAACGAGGGCACTATCGTGACCGTAGTGATGCCGCTCGATCAGGAGCCCTTCGCTTCCGAATCGCTGGAGGAATCCGGTATAAGCGAGGTTGCAACCTTATAAATCATGAACGAAGAAATAAGTGTTTTGCTTGTGGACGACCATAGCTTGGTTCGCCGGGGTTTCCGTCGCATCCTGGAAGACGAAGAAGGAATCAAGATTGTCGGCGAGGCCAGCAACGGTGTGGAAGCCATCCGCTTAGCCAGTGAGCTGAAGCCTAATGTAGTCGTAATGGATCTCTCTATGCCGGAACTTGATGGAGTCCAGGCAACCAGGGAGATTGTCAAGCACCTGCCTGACACCCAAGTGCTGATCCTCAGCATGCATGCGGACGACAACTACGTTCGGAACGGGCTCGATGCGGGTGCCAAGGGATACCTGCTCAAGAGTGCAATCGATGTAGATCTGGTCGGTGCAATACGATCCGTAGCACAAGGCAAGCGCTACGTTGGGTCAGGCCTGAAATACGTAGCTCACGAACAACAGGACGAGCTGAATCGTCTCACGGCCAGGGAGAAGCAAGTGCTCCAGCTCATTGCGCAAGGCAAATCGAACAAGGAGATCGCCACGCTTCTGGATCTCAGCGTAAACACAGTGTCAGTTCATCGAGCGAATCTGATGGAGAAGATGAATATTCACCGGACTGCGGAGCTGGTTCTTTTCGCAATCCGGAAGGGCCTGGTAGCCCCGCAATAGCTGCGGTCCACCGGCCCCCGTGTAGTCCTTACTGCAGTCTCTTTGCAGCAGCAGCGGCCGCTTTGGTATCGGCAGCAGCCTTTTTCTGGGCTTGCATCTCTTTTGCTTTAGCAAACTTCTTCTGAAACCGATCCACACGACCTTCCGTGTCGATCAACTTTTGGCGCCCGGTGAAGAATGGGTGGCAGGCAGCACAGATTTCAACACGCAGATCACCCTTATGTGTAGCTCGTGTCGCAAAAACCGAACCGCAGGCACAGACAACATTTACCGGTTCGTAGGCGGGATGAATCCCTGCTTTCATGACGGGGGACTCCTTTCAAAGTACGGGTTTAAAGACAATTTTAACATCTCGAACGTGAAAAAGCCCTCCTACAGCACTCGCATGCGATAGCAGGGCTTAAACGGTTATACTCTAGCCACGTTACGCGAGACAAGGCGGCCGATCCACAGGAACTTCGGCCTCGTCACTGAAACGAGATCTGAACGTACGAACGGCGACTTTAAGAGTCGGCCACCTCGCGCGTGGGTTGTATGCTACAGTTGCTACCAGAATTCATTCGACTGGACCACCTCCTTCCTCAGTGATGCTTCGATTGTATAAACTACGCTCGGAACGTGTCAACGCTTCTTCCCTCAACTTTTAAGAAAAATTTCGGCGGTCGCGACGCACATAAGTGGACCAGCGGTTTCTTCCTTTTGGGAGTGCTGATCTCCTTAGTCGGTTCGCTGCTCATCTCTTGGCATGCCCACATCGACACAGATCCACAGCTCATCGGTCTGCATTTCCTCAGCCTCAATGTTGGGTATGTCTTGGCAGTTGCAGTCACGCAACGGTTAGTTCTGCGCCTGACAGCTCGTACTCTGGCCCTCGCTTCCTCTCTGGTTGCCTGCCTTAGTTTCGTAGAGCTGTTGGCCGCGGCGCCTCCCATCTCTGCTCTCTGGCGAGTGCTTGGCTTGGGTTGCCTCGGTTATTCAGCGGGAACGCTTCTGACCGTCCTGCTCTCCGCTCTTAACGACTTTTTCGTCGCTGATCCTCTCACGCTAACCAACCGGGCCGGGGTTTGGTTTGGTTGTGGAAGCCTTGTCGCGACGGGCATTGTCGGGGCCACTTACTTTGCCGGTCCGCAATGGGCCACGGCCTTGCTCGCCATCATTCCCGGCATTTACTTTATCCTTTTTGCTGTTAGCGCCATCCCGGCAGGCTCTGATACAAGCTCATCCGGGAAGCAGCGATTCCAGCTAGGGAACGAGCGGCACCGGCCCAGCCTTGGTGCGATTCTATTCAGCCTGCTGATCTTTTTTCAGTTCGGTAACGAGTGGGCCATTGCCGGATGGTTGCCGCTATTCCTTGTCCGCCGCCTTGGCACCAATCCCTCGTGGGCTATTGACGTGCTGGTCGTCTACTTTCTTGCACTCACCTTCGGCCGCCTGCTAGCCCGGAATCTGCTTCCTCGTGCCAACCACCGCAAACTGCTCCTTATTGCTGTGGCGACTTCCATGGTAGCCTGCCTCGTCCTTACCTTTGCCGGCTCTCTGGGCGGGGCTTCCGTTGCGATCGTAATCATAGCCGCGGGTTTTGCGCCCATCTACCCCCTGGTTGCCGAAACTCTGGACGACCGCTTCTCTTACCAGCCGCGATTCTATAACAGCGTTTTCTCGATCGCCATCACGGGAGCGATGAGCGCTCCCTGGCTGGTCGGATACGTGGATAGTGCTTTCGGAATTCGCTCCGTTATGCTGGTGCCCGCCCTGGGATCGGTAGCCGTCCTCCTCTGCACACTTCTCTTCATGCTCGAGGCTCGCCTGATGGGTAGCAAGGCACCCACTGCACATCCTGAGCTTGCATCGGCGGCAAAGCGTTAAAGTGCTTCAGCGGCT
>CAXTMN010000056.1:29477-30037 GCA_964245395.1 uncultured Bryobacteraceae bacterium | reverse complement strand
CAGGGATAACTGTCCAGGCCACCTCGATTTGATTGCTGCCATAAACCTGCGGTGGTTCCTGATGCGCGTCCTCATCAGGCCTGCGCCGGAATTTAATCACAGTAAAAACAATCAGGCCGGCAACAACCACAAAAATTGCAGCAGTAATAGCAAATGTTAAGAGCGCCGCTTCCTTTTCCGATTCGGCCGGAGAAGCCATCGGCTTGAAAATATCGGCAATGCGATGCTCTGGCAGGTTGGCAACTTGGGCCTGCAACAATGCCACTAAGGAATTCAAAAACAATTGGAAACTCCCTTATTTAACCAGCCGCAATAATACACTGTAACGCGCAGAGAGAAACGATTGTAGCCCGTAACTACCGCAGCCTTGAACGTGTGCTGTGAAGATCTTCTGCGAGTGTAGTAAGGCTCTTTAAACCTTTTGATGATGAGCACACCAGCCCGGGATGTGTTTTCAAATACCGAAAAAGAAGAGAGTCCCGCAATTACTCCAGCGAGCGCATCAACCGCATAGTTGAAGGTAAAGGTAGATCGTGTATCGTTTCGGCCGAACCCGAACC
>CAXTMN010000056.1:6120-29467 GCA_964245395.1 uncultured Bryobacteraceae bacterium | reverse complement strand
CCGAACCTCCCTGGAAGGCTAAATGTGTTCTCGTCTATCGACGGCGCTCATTTCGACTCTGCTTCTTGACCGTAAGCGGCGTTCCATCTACGCCGGCAAAGTCTCTATTCTGCCTGACATTCAGAATTTCGACTGCCGCGCGGGAAAAGCTCATCTGTTGTCGTGCCCGCGCAAGAAGTCGCAGTGCTTGGCTCGACGCTCTCTCGGAACGGACGATTCGCTCCGACCGATAACTACACCAGGCCGGAACTGTATCCGCCTGGGGCTCCTTAGCGCATTCTCAACGATACAGTCGAAGGCACCAACGATTTCAGAGAATAGCGATTGACAAAGCGACATTTCGGTAAGATCCCAGCGCAGCACCACTTCAGCAAACAGGGTGCCTGGCTGACGTGCGACCTCCGAGGACCCACAAAGTTCACCAGATAAGACGCCGTTCTTAACAAGCTTCAGTTAGTTGTGCGGCTACTGCAGAGCCGGACTTTTCTTATGCCCTAAAAAGATGATCGCCGCACACTATGAAGTGGGCTCAAGGAAATGAAGTACTGTTTGCTCTGCGCGAGAAATGTGCAGGCTCGGCGAAGAATTTCGGTTGGGACATTGATTCTCTGTCTGCTTACGGCTTTTGTTTGGATCTTTGTTATCCCCTTTTACCGGAAGAAATGCCCGATCTGCCAGGGCACGGCACTGGTGCAAAACAATCAAAGGAAGGATCTCAGGTCATCCAGAACAAGCAAGATTCTTGCAACGATTTGCGTACTCGTCTTCGCCGGCGCTCTCTCGAAAATCACACGCTACAGCTCCCATCTCAGAGCCGCTGCCCTGCCCGAAAGCTTAGGAATCTTCACAGAACCGGCTCAGGTTATACCTCCGATACATTCAACAGCAGCCTCCGGAACGCTAGTGACTCAAATGGCAAAAGGCGACACGAGACCGGATACTACAGAAAGGATTTCCCGTCCCTTACTGCAGACCGACACGGATTCAGCAATAGATAACCATCCCGAGCCACTGCTTGCCCCGGCAAATACCATTACGCAGCAGACCATCGTGGGTACGCCGATGCCCCAGCTTTACGATTCCCCCGACATGATGTGTGAAGAGTTTCGACATTGCAGCCCAGAAGAACTAGAGCGCGAAATTGCAGCCATAGCTGATATCTGGGGAAAACTCCCGGAGGAATATCGGAAGCAGTGTTTGTCCAATCAGACTGTTCCCGCTATGTTTGGATGCTTTCTCAAGCAAGAACTGAACTACTACAACTTGCATCCCCAGGCAACAATCAAAGATGCTCCTTGGCTAGCGGCTTTAGCTTCTCGCTAACCTTAAGTCTTCGCTGCCTTGATTATATTGAGCTATCTTCACGAAGCGTCATATGTAGGAGGGGTAAATTTTCCGTTGTAAGCACCATATTTGTTGACGCGGTTGGACTGTTTAGACTTGCCTTATAAACATAAAGGGGCTCAAGACCAGCATCAACCTCGCCGCGGACGGCTGTGCCGATTGGGCCCGCGGCACCGCAGCGCAGAAAGCATGGCCGCAAGCCAACCGCCAGGAGAATTGATTGGGGTGCTTATCACTACACTTCTGAATGTGCTCTGTTTACAACTTATGTGAGAATGCAGTGATGCTCTTTCAAGCTTTTGATGACGAGCACACCAGGTCCGGGTGTGTTTTCAATACCGAAAGCGACCAGGGCTCGGCCGGCCATCCGCCTCCCGGCCCGGCCGATATAAAGCATTTCGACATTCTTGAGTTTGTTACCAGCCAGGAAGTCGAGCCTCAGCATCTCGGAGCTCACGATATCCATAACTCGGATTCGGACAATCCGGACGAGACAACCGGTTCTCAGCCCTAACTTGCCATACTCTGCGCCAGCAGCATCAGTAGCTGCTCACCACGCTACGCTGCTGAAACAGGCCAGCGAACGCAGAACGGACGCTGTACATCACCACAAACCAGAGAATCGTCACCAGGATACCGGGTCCGATCCCTGCTGGATTCATCAGCACATGAAACAGCAAAATGTTGACAATCACCGGAGCGATCAAAGCTAACGCCAAAGGTACGTAGCGGTTCGCTAGAAGCAGCAAACCTGTCACCACCTGGAGCACAAACGGCAACACGAGATAGTGCGACGCTCCCATCACCGTGAAATAATCCCTTGCGAGACCAGGAGGTTGCGGCGGCTGCGGAAGGAAGTGGAGGAAACCGTTGAGGCCAAACGTCAAAAATATGACGCCCAGAAGGATTCTTGATACCAGAATGACTGTCTTCATAATAAAATTTCACTGCGGGAAACTGCGTTCCAGTCAGTATATGGGATCACCGTTCCGAATCACTCCGGCGAGGCACTACTCAGCAACATCCACAATCCGATGGTAAATACGCAGACCTGGCCGGCACTCGAATGGGAGCAATGGAAGGACAGCGCCGAAACCCTGCATATGTTCCTGCAGATCGTCGGGAAAACCCGCTTAGCACTTACTCACGTTCGGAATCACTGGTGGAACGTACCGTTTTACATTACGGCGCGCGGGCTATCTACCTCCGCCATACCGCTGCCGGCAGGCGAACTCCTCGATATCGAATTCGACTTCATCGCGCAATACTTAGTCTGTCGAGCCAGTTCAGGCCAGATCGAACGACACCCGCTTCGCCCGCAAACTGTCGCTGACTTTTTCTCCGACTACTTGGCAATGCTTTTGAAACTCGGCGTTCAAGTTCAGATCGATCCAATGCCGGTCGAGGTCAAAGCGCCTATTTGCTTCCACGAAGACACCACCCACAAGACTTACGACGCCGATGCTGTGTTGCGCTTCTGGCGAATTCTCGGTCAGGCTAACAGGCTCCTCGAACAGTTCTCAACCAACTTCTACGGCAAGATCAGCCCGGTACACTTCTTCTGGGGCTCCTTCGATCTCGCCGTGACTCGTTTCAACGGCCGCAGAGCACCGGCGCGTCCGGGAGCAGACGCCATTCAGGCGGAGGCCTATTCTCACGAGTGCATCAGCGTCGGCTTCTGGCCCGGAAATGGCGGCTATGGTCAGGCAGCGTTTTATTGCTACGCGGCGCCGGTTCCGGAAACCCTGAGCGAAGCCGTCCTCACCAGCAAGGGCGTCTTCAATAAGGATCTCGGCGAGTTTCTGCTGAACTATGAAGATGCCCGCCAGACTCCCGATCCAGCCCAAACGGTGCTGGACTTTCTTGAGAGTACTTATGCCGCAGCCGCCGATGCAGCCAAATGGGATCGCGATAATCTAGATCGGCACGACAACATCGCTGATCTAGCTGTCCACTCTCAATAACCGCGACTCGCCTGTCGTTTGCGATGCGAATGCTGTCATATGATGATTCCAATCTGGCCGGAATCAAAGCCGTCATCGCGGACCGCCTCCGGCCGGCGTTCGGCTCTCTTCATCAATAACTTCCGCTGGACAATGATTGTTCTAGTCATCAGCATGCACGCGGCGGACACGTACAGTCCTCTCGGCAGTTGGTATTGCAGCGGTCGAAAGCCGCAAAGGCCCGGTCCGATCTGTGCGCGAACGGGAGTTTCGACTGAGATTTCCGTACTGTCCCAAATAAGCCGTCAGACCGCGAGAGGTTTGCGAAGATTACCGTGGTTCTGCTGAAACCTACTGCACGTCAAGCGACATGTTCACCACCTGAAACTGGAAACGCTCCGGAGGGAGCGAAGCAATCGGGCTCGGCGTCATATCGAACCAGGTTTTATATGCCGTTTGCGCAACCGAGTTGTTGAGGTACAGCAAAAACTGATCCGAGCAGCAACGAATCGGTGGCATCTGCCGGAATGCCAGCCGTAGTCCAACCGCCTTTGCCAGCTTTACGCCTTTCGTCCGCACAGCTTTGTCTTCGAGCAGAGTCACGAAACTGCTGCGCCCTGCATGAGGCCACAGATCCGCCCGCATTAAGTTGCGCAGTTCAACCCTTGCGCCGAAAGTGGTCTCACACTGCCGAATCCACTCCACAACGGCATCACCCCAATGCCAGTGGCTTAGCAGCGCCAGGTATTGGTCAACCAGGTTGAGAGCTAAGTCCAGCTTTCGCCGCTCCATCGTCTCTTCGTCAGTCACACGGTCCGCCGCGATGATCGGCACCATATCTTCCTGCTCGATAATCTCTGCAGCGATGCACATCATCTTGTCCAGCCGTTTTACTTCGGGCACAGTCTTCACCAGCAGTGGCGGCAACTCGTGTGTCTTACCGCCCGGCACCTCAACAAACTTTCGGTCTCCAACAATGTCCATAAGCAGCCTCGCTGTTCCTATCGACAAACCCGGTCGAATGCTTCTGATCCTTCTATTCTAAGGACCCTACCTTCCGTAGTAACAAATCGGGCCGAAATGTTTCAATTGTTCTTAAATTTTGTCAGCAAGCCAAAGAGAGTGCTAGTCGAATAGCGAGAATTTCATGGCCGTGCTAGCGGTCACGACGGTCTGCATCTACGCCTCAGCAAAAGTTGGTGTGGCAGCGCTCGCCGTATCTCCGGTTCTCCCGAACAACCCGCACGACGCGACGCAAACCGGCGAGACCACAAAAGGACGCTGATAACCAATAATGAAATCGCGATCCATACTCCGCCTCGTGCAAGGCGATCTAGTAATCCGTCGACGAAATCAGGGCCACCGAATAGGCGTTCAGTAATCCAACCGAGAGATGCGAAACCGGCCAGCAGGGCACCCCCAAGTCTGAAAATCATATAAGCAGCCGTCCGGCTCAGGATGATTAGCGAAGGGAGTATGGAAACCACAACCATCAACTGCATAGTTTCGATGCCGAAATTGAATCCCAATATGCTGGCGATACGCTGCCAGAGCCCGACTCCCAGATGTTGCAAGGTCGTTGCAAAAGCCAATCCATGTACGAGACCGAAACCGGCCGCGATTGCCGGTTCACGTCCGGGGAAGAGTGGGCGCAGAGCGTGCATAGCGGAAACCAGAATGGACAAAGCAATCAGAACTTCGACCATGCGGCCAGGCAAAGACACCAGTCCCCACGCTCCCAATGCCAGCGTGGCCGAGTGCCCGATGGTGAACGCCGTTACTACTCGCACAATCTGAACAAGACTGTGGCGAACACTGCCGGCTCCAGCCCAACCAGACCGTACCGCAAGCAGCGGTGCCGGTAAGAGAAGGGCTATCAGGAACAGAAGATGATCCGTACCTTCGGCGATGTGCCGCAGGCCAAGGCGGAACATGCTGGGCACTCCCGCCAAAGGCGCTAGCCCCGTGACAAGACGCGATCGCCACCGCGCTTGCCACGAATCCCGTTGAGGGCCTGCCTGTAGGTAGTCGAGCCGGAAGTACGACTGATTTCGGTTGCGGCTCTGTGCGATCACGCTGATATTGCGGTCTTGCGGAACCACAGAATTCATCAAGTACACCGAGATCCGTGGTTGGTGGCGGTTCTCGATCACGAGTGTCCGGTGCGGCCCCCCGGTGCCCAAATCCGCTTCAAACTCGATGTGGATCTCGCCAAGTCCTGCCTTCATATCTGCTACCGCCGGAAAACTGACCGCACGCAGGCGAGGCTTCAACGCGTGGCCGTCTACGCTGAGCGACAGATCACGGAGAACTTCTCGAGCGTACGTCTGCTGCTCGGCCTCGGAGAAAACACCATCGCCGTTCGGATCAACGGCCGCAATCACGGCGAAAGATACCGCCACTCCCGGAATCAATCGCATCGACGCCTGAATCTGGCCTTGCTCGACCGAAACAATCATCGCTTGCAAGTACTCGTCGAGCCTATGCGCAAACACAGGCAGTCCGATGGACAAAATCGCTACAAGAATGAATAGCCTCGTCTTCATTGATTGCTGAATCCGCGCCCGTAGTCATTCGTGGGATCGCGATAGATGGTGTGTATGTGATTGGTTGGCTCGTCGTGTTGCGGCGCGTATTCAATAACGAGGTGCGGACCCTGGATCCGATAGTACGCCGTGATATTACTCCCCGCCTGGCCGGTTGTGGGGCCGCTCCAGGCAAACCAGGACTCGTTCAGTTCCGCCTTTATCTGGGCCATACGGCTAGCCGAAGAACTCTCGTTCAGGATCCCAGCCCATTCGGCAACAAGATCCAACAACATGGCCTGCTGCCTGGCATTCATCTCCGACACTTGCAAGCCTTCGGGCGCGATCTTCTTACCATCCTGACCTGGACCCAACACAAGATCTGGAACCGTATAGTTGAGAACCGCCTGCTGGCGCTGCTTCTGATTCAGAGCTTGCAACAAAGCCAGCGCCTTGTCGCTCTCTCTTCCAAGAGGCCGGATGGTCTCTCCATCGATTTGGAAGGAGGCTGGCTGCGCACCGGTGAGCGTCGGCGTCAGCACGCCTTTGCTTCCGGCGAACGTGATGTTCAACGCGAGATGATGCCCGCCAAATTGAAGCATCCACGGATTGGTAGGAGAAGGCGTTCCCAGAAACGAGATGTAGTACAGATCGCTTCCGAACAGATCACCGCCGGCAAAGGCTGGCCGTCCCCCAGGACCGCCGGGGCCGTTAGGCCCACCAAACTGCGGAGGCGGACCGTTTTGGCCTCCTGGCGGCGGCCCCGGCGGACGACCCCCGCGCCCTCCAGGGCCACGCTTCGATCCATTTGCCTTGAAATCATCGTCGGCCTCTCGAATCTCAGTCACCTTCTCGAGCCCCATGGGACTGAGAACAATTTCGAGCAGCTTGCTGGCGGCTTCGCGCTGCGGAGCGGTCATCTGCTTGAAGCTGATTCCGCCGCGAGGCACGAATGGAGTGGGGAGGTTTGACCACTTCGCTCGCTGCTCGTTGTCATTGAAAGAGTAAAGGACCCGCTTCCGCTGGCCAGAGTCAAGCGCCGACAGGAAGGCCTCGGCCGCAGTCACGATACGAGCAGTTGTTGCGGTCTGCTGAGCCACGGCTGATACCGGCAGCGAGAGGAAAATTGCCGCGATGATCGAAAGTAGTTTTGCTAGCCTGCGCGTCATCCGTTACTCCGTTGAACCTGCTTCAACCAGATAGCTCGGCTGGATTGCGCCGGTAATCTTGTTTCTTCGTCGAAAGTCGCTGAGGCATGCATATTTGTGTAACAGCTCAGGGCATGGAGTTTTCGTCTGTATTCTGCAGCTATTTGTAAGCTTTTGTAAGCTACGCGGTCGCCTGCCGTTGCGGTCACTTGACTGCACCACCACCCTTCAGTCGTAGGAGCATAGCCGTTTGTGCATACTCATGTTCCGCGTGCGGCCTTCGACCGGCGCGACTCCCTAGACTTCCCATCGGTAAAGTGGAAGGCTTCGCGGAGCAATGCACCTAACTGCTCGTCATCGAGCTTGGAAATCTCTACACCAACCCAGCCGCTCACGCCAACGTAGGGTGGCCGGAAGTAAATTTCGGGTGCCTCTTCCATCAAAACAGTCTGCATGCCGGGACCGGCAGGCAGCCACACCGCAACGCGGCCGTCGCCATGGTGGTTATCCGCAAACATCGCAAAGACTCGCTTCGGTGTGAAAAATGCCGGCTCGCCGTGGGAGATTTTTTCGCTCGTGCCGGGAATCGACATGCAGATGCGGCGGACACGAGCCAGTTGCTTGCCGCGATCGAGCTTCGGCCCCGCTCCAGCCCTTGGTCGAGGCGTCTCCATGACCATTTGGCTATTCTCGCGCTTTCAACGCGACCAACCGCCACTATCGCCAGCTGTTTGCAGCCGGTTGACCCCGTCGTACGTGAACGGCTGCGCGTACTGAGCTCCCTTGCCTCCCTACGTTATCCTTTGGCTTATGGCATCGCTGGGCCCGGGTCTGCTTGCCTTGGCATTGTTGACCGTTACCGGCGCGAACTCCGCCCCACTTGAATCCTGTTCCCAAAAGGCGCGAGCCTTCCTGCCCTGCGAACTAACCTTCGAGTGGCATTCCACCGACACCCCCTCCCAGTCGCCCTACCGTGGCGATCTCCTGAATGTCGCCTTCCGCTCCCCTCGCGCCACCACTTACCTGATTCACGCCTTTGTCGACCGCACAAATCTGCGCATCCGTTTTACCCCGACTGAAGCGGGCGCCTGGACCTATCGAGTCGCCAGTGCTATCGGACGGTTCAACAACCAGGAGTCAACGTTCACCGTCTCAGAAAATTCCTATCCCGGTTTTATCCGCGTCGCCAATCTGCGCCACTGGTGGACGACCGACAAACAGCCCCATCTTTGGCTCGCTGCTTCCGTTCCGGCCCTCGCCCTCGATGCCGCAACATTGGCTCAATGGCTTGACGCCCGTAAACATGATGGCTTCACCCATATACGCGCCACACTGCTCAACGCTGATCCCAGACTGAAGCCCCTCAATGCCAGCGGTGAACCCGACCCCGCTTACTTCGACAAACTCGACGATGCTCTTCTGGCGATCGACATCCGCGGCTTCACACTTGACCTCATTCTGGCCGGCGACAGCTTCCTCAAAACCGGCGTGCTGACAGATTGGCAAACCACCGAGCCCCTCATGCGCTACCTCATCGCCCGCTATGGAGGACTCAATGTCACCTGGCAGGGAATCCAGCACTTCGAGGACACGCCTGGTTCGCGCCTTCTGCTCAAACAAATTGGAACCCTCCTCCAGCAGTACGACGCCTTTGCCCACCCTCGTTCAACGGACGCTCGCTTTTCGTCGTCTCCGCTAGGGGCCGACGGCTGGATGAATTACCTCATCGAATCCTCGCCCGATCCTCAGCTGGCAGCCGTCGAACACCAATTCACCCAAATGCCCGAAATCCACGTTCTGACCGCCGTCGATCCGGCCGCTTTTCGACATGAGTTATGGAACTGTACCACCAATGGCGAGTACCCTAGCGTCTCGTTTGAAGCTTTACAAAACGAAGCCAATGTGAAAGCGATTCAGACCTGGTTCCACATCATCTCGGATACCCGGCACTGGGAACTGGAGCCGTACTTCGACGTCTCCGGTGCTCGAGCCGTCGGGCTCGAGGAAGTCGAATATCTGGCCTACGCCGAGCAGCCTGGCATCGTTGAGGTAACCTTGCCTCGACATAAATACAATCCTGTGTGGGTGAACCCTGCGACCGGCGAGGAACAGCCACTCAAAAACTACAAGGGCGAAGTCTTCAGCCGGCAAACTCCGGATAACTCACACGACTGGATTCTGCAGGTTCCGCGCGAAGGGCATAAAGAATCCATGCTGCGCTCCTACCGCTTTGAATCAGCGGAGCCACCGGTCCAGGAACTTGAAACCGATGCTTCAAGTATCCCATTTCAAGTTATTGACCCTGAGGGAGATGATTTAGGCTCTAATGCTGTAGTTTCTTATCGGGTGAAGTTAACTAAGTCAAATCGTTCCACCCGTACTATGCAGTTTGTCTGGTGGGGGGAAATCGTCACGAACGAAGACGGCCCTCGGGTCCTCGGGTTAGGTTCGTTTGGTAATTTTACGGTCGCCAGGAGCTTGGTCGCTACCCCTCCAGCGAACCTCAACATTCGGATTCAAGCCATTAACGCTAACGGAAAAGCCTTCGAGCTGGACAGGGTCTATCGGCTCGCTCCGTGAAGATACTCGCCCTCGCTACCACTTCGCAATTTGGCAGTTTGGCCCTTCGGGTCGACGGCGAAACGATAGCCGGGCAGACGGTTCACTCTCAGGATGGCTATGGCCACCTGATTTTCCCGGCAATTCAGGCTCTTCTCAATGTTGCTGGAGTTCGTTTCGCAGAAATCGACTGCTTTGCCGCAGCGAAAGGCCCGGGCTCCTTCACCGGCGTTCGCGTGACCCTGGCAGCTGCGAAGGGTCTTGCCGAAGCTATGGGCAAACCGGCAACTGGCATCTCCAATCTGCGAGCGTTAAGTTCGTTTGGTAACTTGCCGCTCCGTGCTGCCATTGCCGATGCGCGCCGCGGCGACGTTTACTGCGGGGTATACTCCTCTGACCTGAAACTGGTCCGGCCCGAGTCCGTTGAGAGGTTCTCCGCTTGGCTGGCGACCTTAGACTCTCCTGTCGAGGACTTTATCTTCGAAACCGGAACTGGCTATCTCCGATCGGTCCTGGCTGAAACGAGATTCGAGACGGCGTCCGTAGTGGAAGCGCCTCCACACCTTGCCGCGGCTGTCGCCCTTTGCGCTGAACTGGATGGTCCTGCGGGGTGGACTGATCCGGCCGCCCTCGATGCCAGCTATGTGCGACGCTCCGACGCGGAGCAGTCCTGGAAGGATGAAGGCGCTCTACCGCCCGAATAGAGTGTGAGCCTGATTGGTTGCGAACCAGCTTAAAAACCCGTTCATCATCACTAGCGACAGAAAGGCCAGCGCGATCCTCTGCTTCGGATCGGGCGGGAAATCGCGCTTCCAGATCCGATACCCTGCTCCGATCGCCACAAAGAGAAACACCCATTCGTTCAGCAGAAAGAACATCGCCAAACACACCGCTACGACCGCCAGCCGTCCTTGCATTCCCAACGCACTCATCGCCGAAGCGCCGTCAAAGATAAAAACCGGAATCAGGTTCAGCAGATTCAGCCAGCCGGCAATCTGGGCAATCGCCAACCAAACGGGATGTCCGGTCGAAAGAAAAACTCCATATGCCATCAGGCCAGATAAGAACCCAAAAAACGGACCGGCCAACGCTATTTGCGCTCGCACACTGACGTCAACGCCCGCCCCTTGCCACTTCACATAAGCACCGAAGCCGGGCAGAAACATGGGTAACTCAGCCCCGAAACCAAACCGGCGAGCGGTCAAATAGTGACCCATTTCATGAAGAAACACCGAGCCGGTAATCCCGACAGCAAACCACCAGCCGTACAGCGCCCAGTACACGCCCAGAAAGGCCAGAATGCTGACCAGAAACTTGGCCTTCGTAAGCAGGAGCAGTGCAACGGTCTTGTATTTTAGAATGGCTGCGACGAGAACACCGAAAGGTCCGAACCGCTTGGTCCAGTCCTTCGACTTGGGCGAGAGCCGGTCGTCGATCTTGTCGATCTCACGCTTCACCGAGCGGCGCTGAGGGGAGTCAACCGGCAGGAGATTTAAAGCTGTCAGCCACTGTTGCTTGGCGGCCTCCAGCTGGCCTAAGGCAGTAAGCTGCCGGGCCCGCGTGGCTATTTCATCGAGTTCGCGGCCATGGGTGAAACGCTTGCAGTTCGGACATACCAAGGCACCTGCATCCATGGATGTCCCGCAATTCGGACAATAGGTACCTTGCGGCGTCGAGTAAGCGGCCAAATTCTATTTTAGAAGGTTGCCGCTCAGATCTCTGCCGCGTAGTCGCTCAAATCGGGCATTTCGCTGCCGGCCTGCGACGCTAACAGCACTGAAATTACACACTCCAGGCCCTCCCGGTCGTCCTCATCAAACCTCTCCAGGCTGGCGCTGTCCAGATCCAGAACACCAACAACTTTCCCCCAAGTCACCAGAGGAACGACAATTTCCGATCGTGACGCCACGTCGCAGACAATGTGGCCGGGGAATGCATCCACGTCCGGAACAATAATGGTTGCACCCTGTTCGGCCGCGGCGCCACAAACGCCCTTGCCGAAGCGGATACGGACACAAGCCGGCTTCCCCTGAAAGGGGCCGAGTATCAGTTCCTCGCCTTGTGTGAAGTAAAAACCAACCCAATTAACACTTGGGAGCGAGTGGAACAGCAACGCGACCGTGTTCGCTGCATTCGCCACGAAATCAGTCTCTTCCCCGAGCAGAGCGCTCAGTTGTTCACAAAGTTCCTGGTAAAAGATCGACTTTGTTTTCGCGACGTCTTTTCGCAGTAATGTTCCCATGTGTTTAGTTAGTGTAACTCTCCTGGAATCGTCTCGAACTCTTCGCAATCAAGCTGTCGTATCCGCCGCAGCGCTGCGGCCGCCGCGTCAGCAATCGTCCGATCGGGATGGAGGGAGAGCTTCCTTAGCGGCTCTCGAAACGCAGGGGAGTCTGAGTTCCCCATCGCGCTCGCCACGTTGCGCAGGAAACCCGAATATTTTGCCCGCCAGACGGGTGACTGGCGAAAAAGAATTCTGAACTCGTCCTCGGTGAGTCCTGCCAAACTTTCCAGGCCAGGCGCAAACTCCTGCGCAGTGAAAGAAGGATCGCCAGTATTCGGCGCCCGTCCGTTCCAAGGGCAGACATCCTGGCAGATGTCACACCCAAAGACATGGTTGCCGAGTTGCGCTTGCAAGTCTTCCGGAACTGGCCCACGCTTCTCGATGGTCAGATAGGAAATGCATAAGCGTGCGTTCACCTGCCAATCGCGGCCGTCCGAGTCGAGCACAATAGCGTCTGTCGGACATGCATCGATACACCGGCGACAAGTTCCGCACCGGTCGGGAGCAGGGGTGTCCGGCGTCAAGGGGATCGCCAGCAGTAATTCACCCAGAAAGAACCACGAGCCCTGAGCCTGATTAATCAGGCAGGTATTCCTTCCGATCCAGCCGAGCCCCGCCGCTCTGGCATAAGACCTCTCAAGAAGCGGCGCAGTGTCCACACAAATTCGCGCCTCGATCTTGGCCCCGTGCACGTGTTCGATCCGCTCCGCCAAACAGCCAAGACCGTCCCGCATCACCTGGTGATAATCACTTCCCCAGGCGTAGCGCGAGATCCAGCCCCGACGGTCATCCCGGAGGTCAATCGATCGGGGCGAACCCGTGTTGTACAGCTTGCCCACACACACGATGCTCTGGGCTGACGGCAGCAGGTGGCGCGGGTCTTCGCGCAGATCGCCGCGACGGTCGGTCAGGTAACCCATCTCTCCCGCGTGACCGTCCCGACGCCAGTTGTCGAACCGGGCGAAGTCCTCGTGCGGCACAGCAGCCGTAATGCCCGCCAGTTCAAAGCCACACTCGGCCGCTAACGCCTTAATCTGTTCCGAGCTAATCGCCAAACCCGCCTGCTACCCTTCTGTTTTATTTTGGCCACTCCTCTTCTTGATTTCCAGAACGTATTTGTTCAGCGCGGCGAAACGGTAGCTCTCAACGGACTCACACTGAAGGTAGAGGCCGGCGAACACGTGGCGATTCTAGGCCCTAACGGCAGTGGCAAATCGTCCTTGATCAAGCTGATCACTCGCGAGTGCTATCCCCTGCTCCGTCCGGAAACCCGGCTCCATATCCTGGGACAGCAGAGCTGGAACATCTTCGAATTGCGTGGGCACCTGGGCGTCGTCAGCAACGATTTGATGGCTACCTGCACGCGAGATATTCGTGGAAGCGAGTTGGTCATTTCCGGATTCTTCGGCTCGATCGGACTCTGGCCGAATCAGGTCGTGACACCAGCCATGAAGGAGTCGGCTCTTGCCGCAATGACTCGCCTTAAAGCAGAGCACCTTGCCGACCGCTGGCTCGATGAACTCTCATCTGGAGAAGCAAGGCGGCTCCTGATTGCCCGAGCTTTGATCCACCATCCCGCAACACTTCTACTCGACGAGCCTACGACCAGTCTGGACCTTTTTGCCATGCGCGAGATGACCCATCAGCTGCGCAGCCTTGCTCAATCCGGGGTAGGCATTATGCTCGTCACTCATCATTTGGAAGATATCTTGCCCGAAATGGATCGAGTGGTGCTGCTTCGGCAGGGTCGAGTCTACGCCGACGGTCCAAAGCAAGAAATGCTGACTGAGGACAAACTCTCATCGTTGTTTAGTATTCGGGTTAACCTTGCAGAGACCGCGGGCTGGTACCGCGCATGGTGAACTCTCACGACTGGATTTTTTCGAGATAAGTACTTCAGAAACAATGGGTTCAGCTTAATTGACGCGGGTTCAGTTCAGCATTGCTTCCGCTCCATACAACCCGAAAAGAACGCTATTCACTTAGTTTTTGTTAAGGCAAACTTAAGTCAAATCCTATACTGATGCTATTCCGGTGCTCCGGCTGATCGTTCCTATCCGGAGAACGCAAGAGGCAAATCGCAGCAATGCACAAACCAGCTAAATACTTCGAGAAAGCACTAACCGTGGGAGCAGGCGCGGCGTGGAGCGTCTTTGATCGGCTGAATCAGGTCAGCCAGAATGCTTCATTCACGCCAAAGTGGTCTGAGAAGCCGCTCCTGAAGAGCTATGAGAAGACGAAGCCGCCACTTGGCTGGCCGCGCGAGACCGATTCATTATGCCCCAAGTGCATTCCGGAGATTCGCCAACGTATTGTCAACGGTGAAGTCGATTACAAAATTCTCCTGAACCAGCCTGTAGGCGAGATCAAAGCGCAGATCATCGAGCGGGATGGCAAGATCCTTATGGTGAAGGAATGCCCCACTCATGGCCGGTTCGAGGACCTGATGTCCATCGATCCCTCCTTTTCTAAGCATCTGGAGGATGTATTTCCCGGTCGTGATATCCGCGCACATAGCGACGAGAAGCTCCATAACCACGGCACCAGCACCATCACTCACGGACGCGGATCGGTTTTAACCGTCGATCTGACGAATCGCTGTAACATGATGTGCGATCCCTGCTTCATGGACGCCAACCAGGTTGGGTTCGTCCACGAACTCAGCTGGGAAGACATCAAGACTCTACTCGATAATGCCATTTCGATTAAGCCGCGCAGGCAGATGTCCGTTCAATTTTCAGGCGGCGAGCCAACGCTTTCCCCTTACTTCCTTGACGCGGTCCGCTACGCTCGCAAGGTTGGCTACAACAGCGTCCAGGCAGCCACCAACGGCATCGAATTCGCCAAGCGTCCTGAATTCTGTAAAGAAGCCGCAGAAGCCGGCCTACGGTACGCATATCTGCAATTCGATGGAATCGGTAATGCCGCCAATTCACATCGCGCTGTCGGCAACCTCTTCGACGTCAAGCTCCAGGCGATCGAGAATCTTTGGATGAACGGGGTTGATATTGTTCCTGTGATCACGCTTATTAACGGCGTGAACAATGAACAGGTCGGACGCGTTGTTCAGTTCGCTCTCGATAACCCGAAAAAGATCCCGTTCCTCTCCTTTCAGCCTGTTTCGTTTACCGGTCGTGACGAAGCTGTAACCGAAGATCGTCGCCAGGCGCAACGTTACACGCTGTCTCACCTTGCTCACGATGTTAAGACTCAAACCGGTATTGGCGAGCCTGTCCGCGACTGGTTCCCCATCAGCTTCATGAGCACCTTCTCTGATCTTGCAGATCTGATGCACGGACCGAATGCAGATTGGGGTCAGCTCAGCTGTGGCTGCCATCCAAATTGCGGCATTGGGATGGCCGTGATGTGCGACAAGGAAACGAAAGAGCACGTTCCCGTGACGGCGTTCCTAAATGCTGACCAGTTGGCCAAAGATGTTGCGCGCATAAACGATGCTGCTCGCGGCAAGTTCCTTTCTGGAGTCGGTGTCACCCTGGCGCTTCTGCGCAATTACAATCCGTTTACGTCGCCGACGCACTTCAAGCTCGGCGATCTGGTTGCCAAGTTCGACAAATGCTTCGGAATGAGCGGCAAAGACTACGGAAAGGTGACCGGCGATCGAACCCGTCAAGATATCGACAAACGGCGCGCGGACCGTTGGAACTTCTTGTTCATCGCGGGAATGTGGTTCCAGGATTTGTTCAACTACGATTTCCGCCGCACCGAACAGTGCATCATTCCCTACGCTACACAGGAAGGCGAAATTTCGTTTTGCGCGTATAACACCGGCGTAGGCTGGCGCAACATCATCGAAAAGATGCACATGACGGCTACCCTCACGAAGTGGTACGAGGAGAAGGGGCGTCACGAGATTTTTGCTGGCAACAAGAGTGTTCCGCTAACTGATAAGAAACACAACCTGGTGCTGGTTCAGGAACACGTTGATGCCGGCCGTCAACACGACCTGGACGACAAAGGTATTGCCAAAACTGCACGTGAAGAAAAGATGCGTGCACGCGACGAAGCTCTCAAGCAGAAAATCGAGAACGATAAGATGGCCCGCCTGTACCGTGAACACGTGCTCGGCGAGAAGAAGATCGATGGGTTCGTGCCGCTTGATGGTCTTCTTGGCTCTACTGCTCCGAAGCCAGCGCCGGTCGCTGCTGAAACGCATGAAGAAGTGGGAGCGATGGGAGATTAGTTTCTTCCTCCGTTACTGAAATAGAGACCGCCGGGCGCAAGCTCGGCGGTCTTTTTTGATGCCGCGGACAAGGAACAGAGCACCTTCGTTGCCTCGCTCATGACCAACGTACCCGACCTTTTTAGCGGTGCCGTTAGGATAGCTCTTCGACGGGATCTCCCTGCTCTGATGTTGGGGTCCGTTCTTCTTGCCGCGGGAGTTTTGGCGATCGCAGTTTTTAGTCTGCGGAAAAGAAGTCACGACCGGAGTCTTCTCTGGTTCGATTGTTTCACCGGCGCATACGGGCTCCGCTTAATCTTATCGGCGAATCTTATCCGTTTTGCAGCGGAACCGGTCCCACCTCGATTCTGGCTTTATCTGGCAGCAGCGATTACTTATTCGATTCCTCTGCTGGGAGCGTTGTTTCTTCGCGAGCTTTTTCCTGAATGGATCCGCCCCCTTCGCTGGATAAAATCCTGTTTGCTTTATTCGCTGCTACCGCCATTTTCGTTGACCAGATACGTAGTCAACCTGAGTCGCTTCACCTTCTTAACAATGTAATAGTCGTTGTGTCCTTTGTAGCTCTTCTGACGAACCTGTATCGGCAAAAGACTGGAGGGCAGTTTCGGTTGCTCCGCATCGGCGGCTTGGCTTTCTTCATTCTCGGTTCTTATAACCAATGTCTGGAGGTTTACCGCTCCTGAGCTCCCACTGGTTTTCCAGGCTCTCGAGCCACTTGGCTTTTCGTTTTTTCTCGCCTGTCTGGGGACCATAGTCGCGAGCAGCGTCTTCGAACGCGAAGAGCAGTTGATGGCGGTCAACAAAGAGTTGGACGTAGCACGTAGAATCCAAACTTCGATTCTTCCCCGCGAGGCTGCTTCGGGCGTCGGGATTACGATTGCTACCCGGTACTTGGCGATGACCGCAGTGGCTGGCGACTTCTACGACTTCCTGGCCGTCGATGAAGATCGCATCGGAATTTTGATCGCCGATGTTTCAGGGCACGGCATACCGGCTGCGCTAATCGCGTCGATGGTGAAGATTGCTATCTCAGCACAGCTTGCTGTCGCGGACAACCCAGCGCAAGTACTCTTTGGCATGAACCGAATCTTGTGCGGCAAGATGCAAGGCCAATTTGTCTCGGCCGCGTATCTCTATCTGAATACGAAGAACGGGTTAATGCGATACGCCGGAGCTGGCCATCCACCTCTACTTCACTACGAACGCAATACCATACAGCCTGTTGCTGAAAACGGTCTATTGCTCGGCCTTTTTCCGGCTGCCGAGTACACAACCAACTGAACGAAAGCTTGCGGGAGGAAGTCGATTCCTCCTTTACACTGACGGCCTGGTTGAAGCAAGCGACTCCGCTGAACAGTTTTTCGGTGAAAACAGGGTGAGAGAAGCCTTGCAAGAAGCTGAGAACATGACCGCGGAACAGGCGGTTGCATTGCTGACGGATCGGGTGACAGCATGGACCGGCTCGCATCAACAGGATGATCTTACTCTGATTGTTGTTGATTATCGAGAGCCCTGAAACGATCTTCGAAGGTTTGACTTGCACGTCAAAAAGCAAACCCGCTCTCCCTGTACGGGGATGAGCGGGCTTGCTTGGATTACGGTTCTCTACGACTCCATCTCGCGTGGACGCTTTTTCCGGTTTCGCTTCCGAGCTAGAGCTTCCTTGGTCCGGCGTTTCTCGCCCGGTTTCAAGTAGAACGAGTGGCGTTTGATCTCTTTTACAATATCTTCCTGCTGCACTTTGCGCTTAAACCGGCGCAAAGCACTTTCGAGAGTTTCACCCTCTTGCAGATGTACTTCTGCCAATTAAGATTCACCACCTTCCACGTGAACGTCGCGTACGATCACGCGCGTTATCTTTCATCGTAGCGCAGGGACACCCGCCATGGCCGCCAACGAGCTCCTTTAGAACGAGAAACGCAAGGCGAGTTGCAGCTGCCGGGAGAAGTTAGCCTGTGACGTAACCTGCCCAAAATTCTTTGCCGAAAAATTGGTGTTCGGGGAAGAGAAAAGAGGCGAGTTGAAGGCATTCAGCGCTTCGCATCGGAATTGGGCATTCAATCGTTCCCTGATAAGGACCGATTTGAAGACCGATAAGTCCCAGTTCTTTTGGCCCGGGCCGAGGAGTGAAAGAGTGCGGCCTACGTTCCCGAATGTGCCCTGAGCCGCTACGGCGAATGCTGCCGGATTGATGTAATCGTAGAGGCGGCTTTCAACGCTACCGCTGGTTCCTGATGCAATCCCTGTTGCGTTCGGCCTTTGTACACCATAGCCATATTGTGAGTTCGCATTTGCCTGGTAGATCTGCAGCGGGAATCCGGTCTGGTAAACGCCAACCGCATTGACTGTCCATCCGCCGACGAAGTAGTCGGCAAGCCTGCTGCCGTTCAGAAAGGCCTTGCCCCTTCCTACCGGAAGCTCGTACGAAAGGGATGTCGCCCAGCGCAGTGGTGTGTCGATGTTCGCCAAGCTGTACTCTGCGGCCAGATTGTAAGGATTTTGCGGAGCATTCTGATTTCCCCCGTTGAGTGAGTTGCCCGGTCCACCACTGCTTTCATCCATGTTCCTGGACCAGGTGAAGGTGCTCAGGAAGGTCAGTCCGTGGCTGAAGCGCTTCTGCGCCTTCATAATAAGCGAATCGTAACGGGCATGATTCTTGTCACTGAAGATCTCATTGATCGGCCCATATGTCGAATAGGGAAGATCTAAGAAATATTGAGGAACCGTGGCCTGAGAGAGAGTGCCTGTGGTGATATGTCCAGCATAAGGATTTGTAACTTGAGCTTGCAGAGTGGAGGACCCTTGCGACAGGTAACTTGGATTCAGCGCGTTGATATTGATATTGCCAGTACCCAAAGTCAGATGGGTGGTGTGAGAACCCACATACCCAACTTCGAAAGCAACGTTACCCGGTAGCTCGCGCTGAACATCCACAGAGTATTGTTGAACCATTGGAGAGTGGGCATTCGGATCGACTAAAGAGAAACTTTGGCCCAGACCCGCCGAGGTACCGAGTGTATTCGCCGACGGCTGCACCAGCCCTGATGGGAACGGGTTTGCGAGCGAGGAAACCAGGTTACCGGCGGAGTCGGTGCTACCCGTGAAACTTGTTGTGGCGCTGTAGCCGAGGGTGCTGATTGGGGCGCCGAGCGCAATCTGGGGGGCCCAGAAAATCCCATATCCGCCGCGCATGACGGTCTTATCATTCATCTGCCACGCAACTCCAATGCGAGGCCCAAACTTGTTTGAATTGTAGTTGCCAACGCTTGTTGGAGCCCCATTCAAACCGGCATACTCAATTTCTCCTTTAGGCGAAATTCCTGTCACCTGAGATGCCAGCGGGTTAGCGGCACTACCGTTGAAATCAACAACCAACCCGTTATTCTGCTCGGTCAAGCCGGCCTCACGTTCCCACCGGAGGCCTAAGTTAAGAGTCAGCTTGTTGGACAGCCGATAATCATCCTGAACATACGCCCCGTAGTAATTAATGTTGTCCGTTAATTTGGTTGTGGTGTCCCCCTGGCGTTGATACGGAGTACCGAGCAGGAGATCTCCTAAGTCGGACCCTGTGTAGTTGGTGCTGTTGAATACGTAATCGCCCGTGGGGTAATTAAGACTGCTCCCAGCAGTTGAAAGACGACGGTAGTCAAACCCGGCTTTGAAGCTATGACGGCCGATGTATTTCGATACACTCGCCGACACGTTCTTGGAATACTCGACATAGTAAGAGTTATCTCCTGAATCGCCCAGACTGTAGAAATTGTTCATCTGTACGTAAGGAAATTCGGCCATCGCCGGAGATATCGAATTCGCGTATGCAGGATTGAAGCCGAGGCTGGCGATATTGAAACCTTGAGAGCTGTTGTAGTCGTAATTTGGAAATCGATTGAATCCGTAGCGGACCGCAAGTACGGTGGTTGGATTCAGCGTGAATGCATTGTTGAGCTGAGTGGCATCAACGCGCCGCTGTAATCTCCAACCGGAAGGAGTCGAGGGACTGTTGAACCAGGTGTCGCCAGGCTCAAGCGAGTAATAGCGCAGGTAACTCAAACTGGAATGCCACCATTTGGTGAAATCTTCGTCCAGCTTTCCCGTATACTGGACCGCGCGCGCCTTGATCGTAGATGCGGCAGTTACGTCAGTGGCTCCATAAGATGATGGCGTAGAAGTTGGGAGCGCATAAGTGCTTGCTAGAGCTAAACCGACCGGGCTCAGGCGATTTGCAGGAATGATGTTGTTTGGAAACTGAATGCCCGTAAGGGGATCGATGACCGAAATACCTTTACTTTGCGAGAAGTTACCTTGGCGCTCCAGTAAGGTGGGAGTGCTGAACTGTGCTGAGTCCGACTGAGTATCGTCATAGTGCTCCACGGCCAAGTAGAAAAAGGTCTTGTTCTTTCCGTCATATAACTTCGGAATCCAGACTCTACCGCCGAAGCTCGCGCCCCAGGTGGTGTTCGGCTGATCGGTGATCGGCAAGCCGGCAGCGTTGCTGAAAAAGCTATTTGCATCCCAGCTTGTTCTTCGTAAGTGGCCGTAAGCACTTCCGTGCCAATCGTTTGTTCCCGATTTCATCAGAGTGTTGAACATGCCGCCGCCTGTTCGCGCCATCTCAGCGTCATAAGTATTCGCTTGAATCTTCACTTCCTGTACAGCTTCGATCGCCGGAATGATAATGGCGCGATTGTTCATATCTGTAATTGGAATGCCATCCAGCAAATAGTTGTTTCCGCGAACCGGACCGCCAGCTATCGAGATCATGGAGGATCCACTCTGGTCTTCCATCCTGTTGTAGGCTGGAGGACCAACCGGTTCAACGTTCGACGACAGCTTCGACATCATGAACGGATTCCGTCCCAGGTTGGGCAGATCAACAAGCTTTTGATTGTCCAGGACTTGTCCTTGCGAGGCGTTGGAAGACTCGACAAGTGGCACCTGATCGGTCACCATCACGCTTTCAGTGACTGACCCGAGTTCCAGTTTGACGTCTACGGTCAAGAATTCTTGCGTTCCAATGATCACGTTCTTTCGTTCGAAGCGTTTGAAACTGGGAGCTTCCGCAGTGACCGAGTATGTTGACGGCACAACCAGGGAGAAATCGTAATCGCCCGCTGAATTAGTCAAAGCGGTACGAGGTTCTCCCGTAGCGTCGTTCACCAAGGTAATCTTCACAGCGGCCATTGCGGCGCCCTGTGCGTCAATCACTGTTCCTCGTAAGCCGCCCTGGGTGGATTGACCCCAGGAGAGAGCCGCGGCTAGCGCTGTCACTAGCGAAAGCTGCGCCATGCAAGCGAGATGCTTCTGAGTTGAATGCTTAGTCATCGTGCCCCTTTTACAGTCGTTTACCGCCGAATGGATTCGGTGACCGCTGGACAGGAGCGGCGCTGATTCGCTGCGACAGGGAGCGCGAATATGCACCAACAACATTCACGTTCATCAAGTGCAGCAGCCTACAAAGAGCCGCAAACGCTTGTGACGGAACTCACCTTGAACGAGTTTTGTAGTAGCTTAACATCATTCTGCGGAAAACGTTACAAGAATATTTTGACCGCCAGCAGAAGCAAGTCTCTCCCGCTGCAACTTTAGGGTTGACCGGCGAGCATGTTCACCGGTAAGGTAACTCATGCATCGTCGCCACTTCTTTTCTGCAAGCGCGGGTGTTGTTGCCGCCTTTCACTCTGAGTCGTTGATTCGAGCCCAAGCGGCGGTTGCGTCTGTCAGCAGTCGCCCCGCTGACACCGTAGCTCGCGATGAGGACTTCTGGTTCAACGTCCGCCACGCGTTCACCGTTGACCGGAACATGATCAATCTGAACAATGGCGGAGTATCGCCTTCTCCAAAGATTGTTATGGATACGGAGACGCGCTACCTCGAAGTAGAGAATCTCAATCCGTCCTATTACATGTGGAACGTTCTCGACCCCGGCATTGAGACGGTGCGAAGGCGGCTCGCGCGTTCGTTTGGGTGCGATCCGGAAGAGATCGCCATTACGCGGAATGCCAGCGAATCTCTGGAGATCGTCCAATTGGGAATGAGCTTAAAGCCGGGTGATGAAGTTCTTACTACCAATCAGGATTATCCGCGAATGATTACCACCTGGCAGCAGCGTGAGCGCCGGGACGGGATTGTTCTAAAACAGATCACCTTTCCTGTTCCTCCGCCAAGCCTTGATTATTTGGCCAAGCGCATCGAGGAGAACATTACTTCCCGGACCAAGGTCATCCATATTTGCCACATCACCAATCGAACCGGCCAGATCTTTCCCGTGAAGACCATTTGTCAGATGGCGAGAGCACGCGGGATCGAAGTCATCGTAGATGGCGCACATGCGTTTGCCCAGTTTCCATTCACGCATGACGATCTCGATTGCGACTATTACGGCACGTCGCTGCATAAGTGGGTGCTCGCGCCCATCGGGACCGGATTTCTCTACGTACGCAAAAACAAAATACCGAGTATCTGGCCCATGATGGCCGCGCCTGATTCGATGCGGAACAACATTCGGAAATTCGAAGAAATCGGCACCCATCCGGCATCTCAGCGGAATGCCATTACTGAAGCCTTGCACTTTAACGAGAGCATTGGTATCGAAAGAAAAGCAGAACGCCTGCGCTACTTACGCCGGAGATGGTCGAACCAATTGCGGCAGCTGCCTGGAGTCAAAATACTCAATAGCGACGACCCGGAACAATCCTGCGGCATCGGCTTTATCAGCGTGGAGGGAATGGATGCTCCGAAGTTGGCCGCTTATCTTTGGCAGAAGTACCGGATTTGGACCGTCGGGATTGTCACTCCCGGTGAATATCAGGGGCTGCGCATCACGCCGAACGTTTACACGACACTGGAAGAGGTCGACACGTTCACAGAAGTGATGGCAAAGATCATCAAGCAAGGCTCGATTCCGGCAGCGTAATTCCTTTTCTCGTCGTTGCGCGTGTAACCCTTGGCGAATTCCCTGCCCTTGCTACCCTGGGATTTCGAAACACGCCTTCCCTCGCGAGTTTCATCTCGCGAACCTGCGTGTCAACTTCCCAAGGACAACTATTCACGAAATGGAAATCGTTAAGATTCTAGGCAGAGAAATATTGGATTCGCGCGGAAATCCGACTGTCGAAGCGGACGTTTACCTGGCTGATGGCACCATCGGCCGCGCCGCTGTTCCCTCTGGTGCATCCACCGGCGAACACGAAGCAGCGGAACTTCGCGACGATGACAGATCCCGCTACTTGGGTAAAGGAACAAGCAAAGCAGCTGAGAATATCCGAACTCAGATTTCTTCCGCCTTAGCCGGAGTGGACGCTTCGGATCAAACTACCGTTGATCGAACGATGATCGCTCTTGAC
>CAXTMN010000056.1:0-6110 GCA_964245395.1 uncultured Bryobacteraceae bacterium | reverse complement strand
AAACAAAGGAAACCTGGGCGCGAACGCAATTCTTGCAGTCTCCATGGCTGCTGCCCGCGCCTCCGCCGAGTCTGAAATGATCCCGCTCTACCGCTATATCGGTGGAGTGAATGCTCGCGTTCTGCCGGTCCCGATGATGAATGTCATCAACGGCGGCGCACACGCGGACAACTCGGTTGACCTGCAGGAGTTCATGCTTGCCCCAATCGGCGCGTCCAGTTTTTCCGATGCGCTCCGCATGGGCGCTGAGACTTTCCACACCTTAAAAGGCGTGTTGAAGAAGCGTGGCTACTCGACCGCGGTCGGAGATGAAGGCGGTTTTGCGCCGAGCCTCAAATCTAACGAGGAGGCGCTTGAGGTTCTTGCCGAGGCCATCGAAAAGGCGGGCTATCAGGCCGGAGCACAGATCGCTATCGCGCTCGACCCTGCTGCCAGCGAATTCTACGATAAGAGTACTTCCCGTTACGTCTTCAGAAAATCCGACAAAAGCGCGAAGACGTCCGACGACTTAGTCGAGTTCTGGTCTAACTGGGTTCGCCAATATCCAATCATTTCGATTGAGGACGGTATGGCCGAAGACGATTGGGATGGGTGGAAAAAACTAACCGGCGCTCTGGGGAAGAAAATACAACTGATCGGTGACGACTTATTTGTAACTAACTCAGAACGATTGCAGCAAGGAATCGATCAAGGCATCGCCAATTCGATTCTCGTGAAAGTGAATCAGATTGGCACTCTCACGGAAACCCTGGAAGCGATGCGTTTGGCCGCAAGCGCAAATTACACAACGGTGGTCTCGCATCGCTCGGGTGAAACGGAAGATGTTTTTATTGCCGATCTTGCTGTCGCTACTAACTCCGGTCAGATTAAGACGGGTTCGGCCAGCCGTACGGATCGGATCGCGAAATACAACCAGCTACTTCGGATCGAAGAAGAACTGGGCGATTCAGCCGTCTATCTCGGAAAGAAAGCATATCGTCAGTAGGCGAGTAAGATGGCAAAGCAGAAGCCTCTTGTCTTGACCATTCTCGACGGCTGGGGATACTCGCCTGTTGTAGAAGCGAACGCTATTGCGCTCGCCCGCAAGCCCACTTACGATCACCTGCTGCGGACCTACCCCAATACCCTTGTCCATACGTCGGGGCCCTCAGTCGGTTTGCCGCAAGGGCAAATGGGAAACAGCGAAGTCGGGCACATGAATATGGGCGCGGGTCGGGTCATCTACATGGACGTGACGCGCATCGATCTGATGGTGAGCACAGGAGAACTCTTTGACAATCCAGTGCTGCTGAATGCCATGAAAAAGGCTGAAGGTCACCGGTTGCATTTGATCGGCTTGTGCAGCGACGGGGGAGTTCACGCGCAGCTTACCCACCTTTACGCACTTCTCGAAATGGCCCGGCGTCATGGGCTCACCAACGTATTTGTTCATTGTTTTACCGACGGGCGGGATACTTCACCCCAGAGCGGCATCACTTATATCGAACAGCTACAGCGAAAGATGGCTGAACTGGGAGTTGGTCAGATTGCTTCGGTGTCGGG
Source organism: uncultured Bryobacteraceae bacterium (assembly GCA_964245395.1). Lineage (GTDB taxonomy): Bacteria > Acidobacteriota > Terriglobia > Bryobacterales > Bryobacteraceae > Bog-105. The sequence goes on along the minus strand of CAXTMN010000056.1, from coordinate 4,568 downwards.
CCGCTATTACGCGATGGATCGAGACCAGCGGTGGGATCGGGTTGAGCGCGCTTTCGGGGCTATGGTACTGGGTAACGGCGCGCGCTTCTCCTCCGCCGCCGAAGTCATGCAACGTTCCTACGAACGTGGCATTACAGATGAATTTATCGATCCCGCAACCATCGTCAACGATAAGGGGGAACCGGTCGGACTCATTCGTGATGACGACAGCGTCATCATGTATAACTATCGGGCTGATCGCGCCCGCGAAATCACCATGGCCCTTACCGGCCTGGCCTCCAGTCTTCCGTCTTACCCATCAATTCCGAAGAACCTGACTTACACCATGATGACGCAGTATGAGAAGAGTTTTCCCTTGCCCTTCGTGTTACCGCCCGAGCACCCCGATAATATACTCGCGGAAGTGATGGAACGCGCGAGCTGGAAAAATCTGCGCGTGGCTGAGACGGAAAAGTATGCGCATGTAACTTACTTTTTTAATGGCGGCAACGAAAAGCCCTACACGGGAGAAGAACGTGAGTTAGTCGCTTCGCCAAAAGTCGCGACCTACGACTTGCAGCCGGACATGAGCGCTGCAGGGATCACCGGTAAGGTGGTCAACGCCATCGAGAGCGGCAGCTTCGATCTGATCGTCATGAACTTCGCCAACGCAGATATGGTGGGTCATTCGGGGAAGCTCGAGCCCACAATTCGGGCGTGTGAAGCCGTGGACGCCGGCCTGAGCGACATCTACCAAACGCTGAAACGGTGTGGAGGTTCATGGATCATCACCGCCGACCATGGTAACGCCGAGATGATGGTCGATCCCGTGACAAACGGTCCTCACACCTATCACACCACCAATCCGGTTCCTTTGATCTACATGAGCAGTGACGCAGTCACTCTGCGCAGAGACGGTGCATTGAAAGACATAGCACCGACGGTCTTAGGTGCATTGGGTCTCGAAAGACCCCTTCAGATGAAAGGCGAAGATTTGCGATTGCCGAAGCCGGTCTAACGATCCGTGGGCGATGGCGCAGAGTCAGCGCTGTGGGAGGAAGCTGGGCTCGTTCGTCTCACATAGCGCACAATTCCACGGGAATCGCGAATCCAGTGCTGAGCAATCAACTCAACTTTGACATTATCCGAAGTGGAGTTGATCTCCATGTGACCACTTGCCTTTTGTTCCTCTGTCAACGGGACAGCAGGACCATCGTCGACGCGAATGGCTGAGTAGGAAGCGCTCTCGGTCTGCTTGGCTGGCCAGAAAACAATCAGGGTTGTTCTTTGACGCTGCACATCCATTTGGATGATCGCGGCAGGAAGCTGCAGGTAGGCCAGGTAGCCGGCCCCACAACCAAGAACAGCCGCCAGGAGCAACACAGTTATAAATCCCAAACCGGACGGAGTGCCCGAGGTAGTCCGTCCGGTTCGTCCAGCTGAACTCGTAAGCCGATCGGAAACCTCTGCGCTACTCGACATCTCGGCCCGACGCCTTTTTACCTCATCGATCGAAGGCAGCGGCGCCGGCGCGTGGATAGGCTGCGGGTGTGCGACAGGGGCAAGTTCTGATAGCAGATCCGCTTCAGTTCGCACCTCTGGTCGACGCCTGGTAACTGCCTGGCGTTCTCGGGGAGGAAGCTGTGGCGCGTCATCCTCTACGGGTTTTCCTTCATTGGACGGCGGAGCGGCGGGGAGTGGCATCACCGGCCCAGGCTGAGGCTCCTCCAGAGGCATTGTCGGAGTCTCCGTCGTTTTCTGCGGGTCAACGCTTTGCGGTTCCACGTTCCGCAGGTCCACGTTCCGCAGGTCCACGTTCCGCAGGTCCACGTTGCGCAGGTCCACGTTGCGCAGGTCCACGTTGCGCAAGTTCACGTCTCGCTGGTTCACGTCTCGCTGGTTCGCGTCTCGCTGGTTCGCGTCTCGCTGGTTCGCGTCTCGCTGGACCGGCGCTGCAATGGAAGGAACCGGAGCAACCGCGGGTTGGGATGGTCGTCCGGCGAGCGGAAGAATCACTGCATGCTGGGCCGTGCCGCGATCCACTTGCCCGTTCCCGCTTCGCGCAACGAACGCAAACCGCGTCGGCTGAAATCGTTCAGGCTTGACGAGCAGCGTCACACTGCCCGGCGAGGGGAACAGTTGATCAAACAGCGCAGCGTCTCGATCGAGCATCATCAATGCCGTCCTGGTCCGGGCGACGAACCACCCCACTGCGGTGAGACCGGCCAGATCAGGGTCCTTGATACCGCCCGCGAGTTGCTCTTTCAGCAATGCCAGATCGCGTTCAGAAAGTACGAACGAGGGACCCAGAGCATGTTCGCATTCAATCGGCCGAAATGCTTCGATCACGACAGCATCGGCCTGAACTCGTCCCCAGAGAACGCCTCCTACTTCAACTCCTCCGTGAGGAATGCGCCGGTAACCCTCGTTGACTTCGAAATCGATTTCCTGAAATAGCCTGAGCGAGTAAGTGACGGTAAAGGAAGTGCCTGGAATCGTCCAGAACGCGTAATCAGTTTGTGAATCCGGAGAGTTCATGCAGCTATGACTACGGGCGTTAACGGTGCCAGGAGAGACGATGTTGTTCCTGTCTCATCGGACTGCCCGGCATCGACCTGCAAGGCGTAGTAGTAAGTCACCACCCCGATGGCGACGCAAATGATCACAATAAACATCAGCCATCGAGCTGACCGGAAGCTCCACCATATCTGGCTGTCTACCAGAGCGATTGAATAAGCCACAATCGCCAAAGCCAAGGCGAGACTCAAACTCAATTTCCAGCCCCAGTGCATCAAATCCAGAGCAGCCTGACCTCCAACTTCCGACCAGGCCGTGAAGATAGCGACTAAGGCGATGAGAAACTCAAATACGTACAACAGCCGCAGAAGTTTTGGCGTCATCCCCGAAGCTCTCTCATTCTACGATGAAGAAGTACCCCAGCCCTGGAACGACAACACTTTGTGATGAAGACAACGATTGAAGGAATTGAGCTGCACCTTGCACATCCCGATGAGCTAAATGTCTCGTGGGTCGGGCAGGAGGAAGCAATGCGCCAGCTTATGGCCGCCTGGATGATCATCGACGAGGCTGACATTCCCATGAACCCTCGCCTGTTAGGCAAGCCGGGTGTTGGCAAAACAACGATGGCGTACGCTGCGGGTCGCCGGCTTGGTCGCGAAGTGTACATTTTTCAGGCTACGGCCGACACTCGCCCGGAAGATTTGCTGATTACTCCTGTTATCGAGGGCGTGTCGCAGTTGAAGTATGTCGCCTCCCCGTTAGTGACCGCTATGATTCGCGGCGGTGTTGCCATCCTGGATGAAGGCAATCGCATGAGCGAGAAGAGCTGGGCAAGCCTCGCGCCGCTCCTGGACAGCCGGCGTTATGTCGAGTCCATCGTGGCGGGCATCAAGATCAAGGCTCACTCGAACTTCCGGCTGGTAGCCACGATGAATGACGATTCCTCAACCTTCGATCTACCCGAATACATCCATTCGCGTCTTCAGCCCCAGATCCTGATCGACTTTCCGGAGCGTGAAGAAGAGTTGGCCATCTTGCGCGAGAATCTTCCCTTCTCGACCGATGAGATCCTGCAATACGTGACTGATTTTCTGCAGCAGGCCCACGCCTCGGACGAGAGCTATACCGTTCGCGATGGGGTTAATATTGCTCGCTATGCGATGAAACTTGGCGTAGAGAGTGGCTCGTCAACCCGCTCTCTTCTGCCATCCGCAATCCGGGCCGTTCTCGGCGACGAAGCTCTCCGGTACGGCACACGTGGAAAAGACAGTCGCTGAATCAGAGATCACCCAGGACGCTCATGGCAGAAGAAATCAGCACGGCGGGAGCGATCGGGCGCGGTAATCTGACCTATTTCCCCGTGATCCCCGGTCGCATCGAGTTTGCCCGCCGGCTCCGCCTGTATCTGAGAAAATACCGGCCGCAGGTAGTGGCTGTCGAACTGCCTGCCTCGCTGCAGCAGCAGTTTCTACACGCAGTCGATCGCTTGCCCCAAATGTCTGTCATCCTGGTGGCGGAAGATTCTGAAGATGTCGAGAAGGGCGCAACGTACATTCCGGTTGAGCCCTCCGACGCATTCATCGAGGCGGTGCGCACAGCGCGAGAGATCGAAGCCGAGATCGTGTTCCTGGAACCGGCAACTAACGATAAGCCCCACCTGCCAGACTCTTACCCTGAACCGTACGCGGTTGAGCTAATCGGCATCGACAAGTATCTGGAGGCCTACCGGCTTTATCCTCAGGCCCGCACGCCTCAACTTGAATCCCACGCGGCCGCCATGGCCTGGAAATTACAGGGAGCTGACCCGGCTGCACAGGTGTGTGTGGTTGTCTCGCTCAACTTAGTCGACCCTTTGCTCGATGCGATGGAAGTTCCTCAGGAGGAGCCACCCTCACCGCGTTTGCGCCTCTTCGACAAAGGAGAACTTTTCAATCTTCATCCCGACTGTCTTGCCGAGATCACCAGCGAACCGCCCTTTTATCAGCAACTCTATGAGCTTGACCGGGACGCGTCCACCCTTCCAAAGTTAGATCGGCTGGTCTGGCAGTTGACTCTGCTGAAAGAAGCCG
>CAXTMN010000055.1:0-30545 GCA_964245395.1 uncultured Bryobacteraceae bacterium | reverse complement strand
CATCCAAAAGGATGATTTGACCTACTTGCGAACGACAGCAGGTGACGAGGTGCTTTACAGTCCTTACCAACAGCGGGTGGAAGATGTGAAGGCCGAGGGCCAAGTTTACGAAGCAGCCAACGTAATCGGCGTCTCCTACGATATGCCGCAGATTCGAGATATTCCGGTAGTCTCGGGTCGTTTCTTCATTCAAATCGAAGAGAAACGCAGACTGCCGGTAGCGGTAATCGGAGATGATATACGCACGGTTCTTTTCGACGGGCGTGATCCGCTTGGCCATCAACTGAAGATCTCAGGCATTGATTTCACCGTAATCGGATTACTGGAACGGCAAGGATCGTCGTTCGGCCAGAGCTTAGACAATCCTGTCTACATCCCGAGTACCTTGTATCAGTCAATGTTTGGTGGATCCCAAAACATGGCGGTTTTTGGACGGGCGAAAGCCGAAGCTGGACTCACTATGGATGGTGCACTCGATAGAACGCGTACCGCCCTGCGGAATCACTTCCATACAGGCCCGGGCAGAGAAGACAACTTCGACACGTTGACACCCGATTCGGTTCGATCCTTCACTGGACAAATATTGGGGGTGATCGCCGCCGTGGTTGTCCCTATCACCAGCATCTCTTTGCTGGTAGGCGGAATCGTGATCATGAACATCATGCTGGTCAGCGTGACGGAGCGGACTCACGAAATTGGCATCCGCAAAAGCCTCGGGGCGCGCAAGACCGATATCATGCTGCAATTCTTGACTGAGTCTCTCCTACTCTCATTGGCTGGTGGTGCGCTGGGAGTGATCACGGGTGCACTTGCGGCGTCGGCCGTTGGCGCAGTTTCAGGCGCCACACTGGCCGTGACTGCACCCTACGTGATTATCTCGATCTTTGTGTCGAGTGCTGTGGGAATCATCTCTGGCTGGTACCCGGCGAAGAAGGCAGCCAATCTGGATCCTGTGGAGGCCTTGAGAGCCGAATGAATAACCCGCTGCGAGTCAACACCAGCGCGACCTTTGCGATGGCCTGGGACGCTATCTCAAGCCACAAATTGCGGTCAGGGCTGACCATCCTGGGGATTGTGATCGGGATCACCACGGTTGTTACAGTTGCTTCGCTGCTGACTGGGCTAAGAGGCGCAATCGTCGACTTTTTTCAGGAGTTCGGCCCGGACAGCGTCTTCGTCAGCCGGTTGAGCGGTGATCCAAGCGGCCAAGGTGCGCCGGCGAAAGAACGGAAGCGCAAAAAGATCGAGCCGGCGTATGCGGACTATCTAAAATTAACGGTTCCCTCCATTGAAGACGTGGCCTTAAGCGTGTACATCATTCCGCCAGCCGGGCGGGTGATGACGGCCAAGGTTCCTGGTTACGAATCAGACAACATGAACATCTCCGGCGTAACTGCAAATCTTTACCAGATAACGCCGCGCATTGTTCGGCAGGGACGAATTTTTTCGGAACTGGAAGCACGCCGGGCCTCCCGGGTAGTCGCACTCGGATCGAGCTTGGCCGATGCGCTGTTCCCCAATCAGGATGGCGTAGGCCGGCCGGTGTCGATCGATGGTGTCGAATATACCGTGGTCGGAATCTTTGCTCAGGCGAAAGGCGGATTTTTCGGTGAGAACGGTTTGGATCGCCAGGTGATCATGCCGTTCGCAACCGCACGGCTGCGCTATCCGCAATCTGACAACTTCTTTCTTACTGCCAAGGCCAAACCAGGGCAGCGGGCCGATGCGGTAGGGGAAATAACCGCCGCGCTGAGACGCTTGAGGCATGTCCCGGCCAGCAAGCCTGATGATTTTTCGTTAAGTACTCCCGACTCAATCATCGAAAATTTCAATAAGATTACTAGCATGATTCTGCTTGTTTCAATTGCGATCTCCGGTGTAGGACTGCTGGTCGGTGGAATCGGCGTGATGAACATCATGCTGGTCAGCGTGACGGAGCGGACTCGCGAGATCGGCATACGAAAAGCAGTGGGAGCGCGGCGGGGAGACATCGTCACTCAGTTTTTGGTAGAGGCGACAACTCTCTCCGGAGTGGGCGGCATAGTCGGCGTAATCTTCGCGGTGCTCATGACGCTGCTGATTAGCGTGCTGGTTCCCGCACTGCATACGGTTGTCTCCTCCATCGCTATCGCCACTGGATTCACGGTTTCGGTGGCGATCGGGATGTTTTTTGGCGTCTGGCCTGCAGTGAAAGCTTCACGCCTGGATCCAGTGGACGCGCTCCGGTACGAGTGAACGGCCGGTTAAAACAGAACCTCAAAGTCGAAGCGATATCGGCGATGAAAATTACCGAAGAATACACCTTGCAGGGGATCGGCAATGTTGTTGTGAACAGCGAGCGGGTTGAAATGATTGGTCAGATTGAAGCCAGTGAGTGACAGCCGCACCCCATATTTCGGGTTGAGCTGAAAAACCTTTGATACCCGCGTATCTGCAGAAAAGAAATTACGGAATCGAGTCGCATTTGCATACGGAATGCCGACGTAGTTCTGGAATTCGTCGTACTGCGTAAAGGGGAACCCGTTGCGGTATTCGACGATGGGAGAAAGTTGCAGATCCCATATGTGCGGTGTCACGTTCCCCCACACCAGAAAGCGGTTGGGTAAATCTGCCGGGGTTCTCGAATATACGTTAGGACGCACCAGGGGCGTCGGGAAATTGCCGAGAAAGCTGTCGAATTCGTTAAGATTGCCTTCCGAGCGGCTGCGCGTATAACTAAAAACCAGCTGCTGCCCATTGGTCCAGCTAAGCTTGGCCGTCAGTTCCGCTTGCCGAAAGCTGGAAGATCCATCCCCATTGAGGATAATTTCGTTGGTCGTGCCGCGCAACTCCGGATCAAGTACGATCAGTCCGACTGAACGATTATCGGTGTACACACCGCGGACGCGGAGCAGACGGGAGAAGCTGTGTTCGGCTTGCACATTCCAGGTCTGGCCCCGCGGCGAGAAAGCCCCAGCAACTTGCTTCCCGCGCACGAGAAAAGACCGCGGACCGTTGATGGCGCCAATAACGTTGATGAAGGGTATGGGAAGCCCGAGCACCGTGCCGTCGGCACCGTATTCAATAATGCTCCTTCTGGGGTAGCGTTCGAATGAGTAAACGTCTAGCGGAATGTGGTCGTAAAACTGGCCGAAGCCGGCGCGGAACACAGTTCGCTGGTCGGCAAAGGGGGTCCAGGCTAAGCCTGTGCGCGGAGCAAAGCGTAGACTCGAAGCAAGCTTTTGGTGCTCAATTCGGAGACCGTAATCAACTGCAAATTTCGGGGTGAGCGACCAGTGGTCTTGAACGTAAGCAGTCACCTCCAGGTCGGTCTTGTTAAAGGCGGCTGGATTGGAAAATTGGATGCGTTCGATCCGGGAACCTTGCTCGTTGAGTATGTCGATAGGCCGGAACGCAAACCGGCCGGTGTTGTTGGAGTTCGTAAGCGAGTTGCCGAGCTTCACCTGGTGTGTTCCAGCAAAGTGGAGCAGTGCCGGCGACCAGATCTCCAGCCATTCGGTCCGGCTCGCTTCCCGGTTTTGACGGCCAAAGAAATTTCCTCCATTCCCCCCGGGCGTCAGAACGTAATCGGCATTCCCTTGTGAACCAACTGAGGCGAGGAAGCGCTGAATCGAGACCGAGTTGTCCAGAGTTCCGCCGAATAGTCCGTAATGATCGGCAAATGTCCCGAGATAATTATGCTGCGCATAGGAGGGAGTTGTTGGTTGAGGATTGAAATAATCCGGATTTACAAAGTTTGTGTGCTGCGGAGCCAGGTGCAGGGTGGCAGTCAGGAGCTGCTTTGAAGACGCGATGTAGTCGAGTTGGGTAAAAGAGTTGATGCGTTCCTGTTTCGATTCGTTGTACGGAAACCCCAGCGTACGGCTCGGCACCTTGTCGAGGAGATATTGCAGGGCGCTTATAAAATACAGCCGTTGACGAATGAGCGGTCCGCCGGCCGCTACACGGGGCGTTTCGTTCCGAATACCTCGCAAATGATAGCTTCTGACACGCAGATCGGGAAAGGGGTCATTTAGGTCTGCATGCCACTTCTCGCCTCCGCGCCGTGTCTCAACGGCAACAACGCTTTGAGTAAAGCGCCCATACTGAGCCAGAAACGGAGTACTGAGAACATTGATCGTTTGCACACTATCCAATGGAACGGTTTCGCTGAATTTGCCGGTAGCAGGGTCCGTAACATCGCTTTGATTCACGACTAAGGAGCTCCGCTGTTCGCCAGATCCGTCAATGGCAAGTTCACCATTTGATGACCGCACAACGCCCGGAACAAGCGGGAGTGTCTCAGTAACCGTTGGCGGATTGCCTGGAAGCGGTTTCATGTCCGCCGGATGCAGCTCGTTGTTTTCTGAAGAACTCTGCTCAACCGGAGGAGCCGTATCTCTTACTTCGATGGTGGAGTGCTGAGCCTGAGGATCTAAAGTGATGCTGACATCCGCACTGATGCCAGTCGTTATCTGAACACCTAGGCTTCGCTCATCGAAGCCTTGTTTAGAGACATACAGTGTCAGTGATCCGCAGGGTACTCCATCGAAATCCGCACTCCCATCGGCCTGTGTAACTCTTACAGCGACTTCGTTTGAGCCGGATGCAAGCCGAACCCGCGCGTTGAAGATAGGTCCTTCCTGCGAGTCTTTCACGGAAACATGTAGCTGACCGGTCTCACAGGTCTGCGCAGTAGCCGGGCGGGTAAAACACAACAAAACAGTGGCCAGGCAGAGCCAGACTATGTTGAGCGCACTCCCGGCAGTATCGAACCTCATGAATGTGGCAGGTATTAAAGATTATGAAACACCGGCCCGCTGTTCACCGCCATATACCAGGTGCCAGCATTGCGCAAAGGAGAGTGATGGAATTCGAAGGGTCTGATCAGCGGACAAACATCGGGGAACTTGAAAGAGTCGCTTCTGCTGCGGTTGGAGGCTGGCTGGTTTTACATGCACTCCGCAAGCGGTCGCTGGGGAGCCTAGTAGGCGGGGCAATTGGTGCCGACCTTCTTTTTCGCGGCATAAGTGGACATTGCGGGCTGTACGAGACGATTGGCGTAAACACCGCCAACACGGGAAAAAGCGGGATCGAAATCAGCTCGCACTCACCGCACGTCGAGAAATCAATCACCATCGGTCGCACTCCCGATGAACTTTATAAATTCTGGCGTGATGAGCAAAATCTCGTATTGATCCACGGGCACTTTGCCGAGATTACGCCAGTTAACGCCAAAACGACCCATTGGCGAGTCAAGGGCCTGTTACAGCACTTTGAGTGGGACAGTGTCTTGACCGTACAAGATCCAGGCAAACAGATAAGCTGGATGTCTCTACCGGGAACGCGCCTTCCGAATGAGGGTACGATTATGTTTCGTCCAGCCCCTGGCGGCAAAGGGACTGAAGTCAAGCTGACTCAGCGTTTCGAGCCCCCGCTCAGCCCCCTCAGCAGTGCCGTGGCAAAGGCTTTTCGACTCGTGCCCGGCGCGATTACCGACAAGGCTCTCCGGCGGTTCAAGAGTCTTGTCGAAACAGGCGAAATTCCCACACTCGAGCACAATCCATCAGCACGGGGCGAATCGGACAGCTTCTAAGGATCAATCATGCGAGCACTTTGCTGGAACGGCGTTAATGATCTGCGGGTAGAAACGGTGCCTGATCCCGTGATTGTCAGCCCCCGGGATGCGATCCTTCGCGTGACCATGTCGACGACTTGCGGGTCCGACCTTCACTTCATCGACGGCTACATCCCGACTATGCGCGAAGGCGACATTATCGGGCACGAGTTCATGGGCGAGGTTGTTGAAGTTGGACGCGACGTGCGGAAAGTGAAAGAAGGCGACCGCGTCGTCGTGCCCTCCTTCGTGTGCTGCGGAGAGTGTTGGTTCTGTCAACAGGATCTATGGTCTCTGTGTGATAACACCAATCCAAATGCGGAAATGCAAGCGGCCGTGCTGGGGTATCCCACAGCGGGCATTTACGGCTACACGCACGCATTTGGCGGGTATGCGGGCTCGCACGCTCAATATGTCCGTGTTCCTCACGCGGACGTCGACTGCTTCATAGTTCCCGAAGGCTTGCGTGATGAGCAGGTGGTTTTTCTGTCGGATGCCGCGCCAACCGGGTACATGGGTGCAGAGTTTTGCAATATACATCCAGGCGATACAGTGGCGGTCTGGGGCAGCGGTGGCGTGGGATTGATGGCCCAGAAAAGTGCTTATCTGCTAGGCGCTGAGCGGGTGATTGCTATTGATCGCTTTCCGGAGCGCTTGCGGATGGCCCGTGAGCATGTCGGATCCGAGACAATCAACTATGCCGAGGCTGACAGTGTACTCGAACGGCTGAAAGAGCTGACGGGCGGCCGGGGTCCCGACTCCTGCATAGACGCCGTTGGGATGGAAGCGCACGGGCAGGGCCTGACAGCACAATACGACCGGGTAAAGCAGGCCCTACGCTTCCAAACCGATCGCGGGACGGCGCTTCGGGAAGCGATCATGGCCTGTCGTAAAGGGGGCACAGTTTCCATCATCGGAGTTTACGGTGTGATGGACAAGTTTCCGATCGGCGTAATGATGAACAAGGGCCTGACCGTAAGGACCGCGCAGCAGCATGGCCAGAAGTACGTTCCGCGTCTTCTCGAACATACCCGGCGCGGCGAACTGGACGCCTCGTTCCTGGCCACTCACCGTCTATCTCTGGAGGACTCGGTGCATGGCTATCGGATGTTCAAGGAAAAAGAAGACGGCTGTGTTCGCGCTGTCTTTGTGCCTTAATTGGTGAAGCTGCTCAGCAGTTAGCTGCCATCCTGAATTGCTCTATAGATCTATTTGCCTCGGCTCTCGATGCAGATCAGGCCCGTGATAGCTTCGTTTGAGCATGCGAGTCGGACTTTTTACACGCGAGTACCCGCCGAACGTCTACGGCGGCGCGGGAGTTCACGTTGAGTATCTCAGCCGGGAGTTAGCCAAGAAGGTTGAAGTCGAGGTCCATTGCTGGGGCGAACAGAACTCTGATCACGCGAATCTGCATGTCCGGGGGGAAGAGCCTTGGCCTGAAATTTCTCAGGGCACCACTGGAAAATTCAAAGGCGCTCTGGAGGCGTTCAGTCTGAATCTCACCCAGGTGAAGGCTCTTTCCGGAGTAGACGTTGTCCATACGCACACCTGGTATGTCTCCATGGCCGGTTTTTTGGCAAAGAAATTGTACAAGGTTCCCTTCGTCTTAACTACGCATAGTCTCGAACCGTTGCGAGCTTGGAAAGCAGAACAGTTAGGCAGTGGGTATGCACTGAGTTCCTGGATGGAGCGCACGGCCATTCTAGACGCCGATGCAGTGATCGCAGTGTCGAACGGAACAAAAGAAGACATCTTGCGCGTGTATCCAGTAGATCCGGAGCGTGTGCATGTTATTTACAACGGCATCGATTTAGACGAGTACCGCTTTACTCCCGGCCAAGCGGCACTTTTGGCCAACGGCGTTGATCCTGCACAGCCCTATGTCCTTTTCGTCGGCCGGATCACTCGCCAGAAAGGTGTCACTCACCTTGTAGACGCAATCCGCTTTATGCCCGAAGGCACACAGGTGGTGTTGTGCGCTGGCGCACCGGACACCCCAGAGATTGCAGCGGAGATGCGTGCAAAGGTGGCCGACATTCGCAACCTGAATTCACGCGTAATCTGGATCGAGAAGATGCTTCCCAAGGCCGATACCATCCAGCTGTACAGTCACGCACGCGTATTCTGCTGTCCCTCTGTATACGAACCGTTTGGCATCATCAATCTGGAAGCAATGGCTTGTGGCGCTCCGGTGGTGGCAAGTTCCACCGGGGGCATAAAGGAGGTGGTCGTGGACGGCGAAACGGGTTATCTGGTCCCCTTCGACCAGAATCCGGCAACTGGCTTTCCCACAAACCCCGACCAGTTCGCTCGCGACTTAGGCGCAAAAGTTTCAAGTCTCCTTTCCGACGCTGAAACCTGCACACGATTCGGCCAAGCCGGGCGCAAGCGCGTTGAGCAAAAGTTCAGTTGGACGGCTATAGCCGACGAGACCATCGCGTTGTATCGGAACCTGATTGCAGAGTCAAAAAGATCCGCGCCTCAAAGCAGCGAAGCTTCTGCGTAACTGGATTGCCTCCTGATCTGTCCCATGGTGCATGGCACTCCAGTCTAAAGACTCCAAAAAGAGCGCTGCGCGCCCCGGTTCAGCAATGGACGATGGTCGGCGGCGCGTGCTGATCGAGGGAGTAACACCCGAAGTTGACGCGGGCCGGTTCCCCGCCAAGCGAACGGTCGGCGATTCTGTCCGTGTCGAGGCGGACATCTTCACCGACGGACACGACTCGATTGCAGCAGTGCTTCGGTTTCGCTTCGAGGATTCGGCAGACTGGACGGAGACTCCGCTGCAGCCGCTCGTGAATGACCGGTGGTTCTCCGTATTTTCGGTCACAAAGCTAGGGCGTTACCGCTACACCATCCACGCGTGGGTGGATCATTGGGAGACTTGGCGTCGCGACCTTCTGAAGCGCATCGCTGCGAATACAGACGCAGCCGTCGATTACCGCATCGGGGCCCAGCATCTTCGCGAAGCGGCTGGACGCGCCGGCAAAGCAGATGGCGACCGGCTTCTGAGTGAAGCGACCGCTTTGGATTCCGCAGCGGATCCAATTACCTTACGTGAAAGGGCAAGTGATCCTTCCCTGCACGAACTAATGGCGCGCTATCCAGACCGGCAATTCGCCACCGAGTTCGGCCGTGAGTTGGTGATTGTCGTGGACCCGGTACGTGCACGATTCAGTTCCTGGTATGAGCTGTTCCCGAGATCGACCTCAACCGAACCGGGACAACACGGCACTCTGGCGGACTGCCAGGCAAGGCTCGATTATGTTGCAAGTATGGGGTTCGACGTTGTCTACTTACCGCCCATTCATCCCATTGGAACGCAGTACCGTAAAGGCAAAAACAATACAACGACTGCGGAGCCGGACGATGTAGGAAGCCCCTGGGCGATTGGCGCCGCAGACGGCGGTCATAAGTCGGTCCACGCCCAATTAGGAACTCTCGCCGACTTCCGCAACTTTATGAAGCGAGCGTCGGAGCTAGACATTCAGGTGGCGCTCGACATTGCTTTCCAGGCTTCACCGGACCATCCTTACGTGAAAGATCATGAAGATTGGTTTCGCAAGCGGCCGGACGGCACCATCCAGTACGCTGAGAATCCGCCGAAAAAGTATCAGGATATCTACCCCTTCGACTTCGAATCGACAAATTGGCGGGAGATGTGGCAGGAGTTGAAAAGCGTCTTTGATTTCTGGATTGGGCAGGGCGTGCGCATTTTCCGCGTCGACAATCCCCATACGAAGGCCTTTCCTTTTTGGGAGTGGTGCATTACGGAGCTAAAACGAGAATGTCCGGAGGTACTATTCCTGTCTGAGGCTTTCACCAGACCTAAAATCATGTACCGGCTGGCCAAGGTTGGATTCAGTCAGTCCTACACTTACTTCCCGTGGCGCAACGGCAAAGCCGAACTTGTTGCGTATCTCACCGAGTTAACAAAAACCAACGTGCGTGAGTTTTTCCGGCCAAATCAATGGCCGAATACGCCGGACATCCTGACCGAGTTTCTGCAACTGCGAACACGCGCTGCCTTTATGGTTCGATTTCTGCTCGCTGCAACACTTGGGAGCAACTATGGTATCTATGGACCCGCTTTTGAGTTGCTTGAAGGACGCCCAGCAAAGCCCGGCAGCGAAGAATATCTGGATTCGGAGAAGTATCAGATCCGGCACTGGAATTTAGAGCAGCCCGACAGCCTCCGCGAACTGATCACATTGGTCAATCGCATCCGGCGCGACAACCCCGCGCTTCAGAGTGATTGGTTGCTCGATTTTCACCCGGTCGATAACGACCAATTAATTTGCTACAGCAAGCGTTCCACAGACGGCTCAAACATTATCGTCGTCATAGTAAATCTCGACCCCTACCACGTGCAATCCGGCTTCGTAGATCTTGCGGTTGAGGAACTCGGCATCGACGCGGACAAGCCCTACCAGGCGAGCGATCTACTGACCGGGGCAAGGTATATGTGGAGCGGAAGAAGGAATTACGTGGAGTTAAATCCAGCGAGTGTTCCCGGTCATATTTTGCAGATCAGACGGAGACTTCGAGTGGAATCAGATTTCGAGTACTTTCTTTGAAAGCTTCGCCGCGCCCTATGGTGTCATAGCTAGATGGCCTCTTTGGAGTCGAGTACAGCTGAGACATCGTCGCAAAGCATTCCGTCCATTGAGATCGGATCGGGGCAGGAACTCTTTGGCTCGCAAGCGCTGACAGAACTGGAGGCGTTACTTCCTGACTTCATTGCTAGCAGGCGGTGGTACCGGTCCAAAACGCGATCCATCACACGGGCCTCGATCGAAGATGTCCTGCCCATTGAGGAAGCAAACTCGGCAATCCTGATTATTCGCCTCGAATACCTGGAGGGCGACAGCGATCAGTATCTCCTGACCATCCGGTTTAGTGAAGGGATTGAAGGACGGGTGCCAGTTGCCGGCCAGGATTTGCTGGCCACCTATCGGACCGGCGATGGGCGGCAGGGAAATGTATCTGAGGCTTTGTCGCACGAGGCATTGCGAAGTTGGCTGCTGGCTGCCATCGCGGCAAACACGATTGTTAAGGGACGCCAAGGTGAACTTGTGGCATCTCGCACTGCCGCATTCTCTTCGAGTCTCAGTACGGATGATCTAAAGATTCCGAGTTCCGTTTCTCGAGCCGAGCAGAGCAATACTTCTATCATCTATGGCGATCGCTATATCCTAAAGCTTTTCAGAAAAGTTGAAGCGGGTATCAATCCGGATGTCGAGATCGGGCGATTCCTGACCGAGAGAGGGTTTCGGAACACCCCCGCTGTGTCCGGCCTGTTAGAGTACCGCTCTCCGCGAAGTCAACCGGTTTACGCTGCCATTCTTCAGGAGTTTGTTCGCAATCAGGGTGATGCTTGGAAATATACTCTCGAATCGCTCAGCGGGTTCTTCCATCGCGCTCTCACCAGCAATAGCAATCCTCCAGCACTATCAAGTGAGCACCCTCTCCATCTGGCGACTGCACTGGTTCCTGGCAATGCGCGAGATTTGATCGGGCCGTACCTGGAATCAGCCCGGCTCCTCGGAGAGCGAACCGCCCAGATGCACGCAGCGCTTGCGGACGCGAACGGAGGGCCGGATTTTGCGCCGGAAAAGTCTACTCCTGCCGACAGCGAAAATCTGTATCGGGAGATGTTAGATCAGGCCGGGATTACCTTCGGGCTTCTGAGACAGAGAGCAAGTACATTGACGGGAATCGCCGGCGAAGAGGCGTCAAGGCTCCTCACGCTGGAGTCTGCCGTCATAGAAAAGTTCTCCTCTCTGCGCACTCTGACCATATCTGCCTCCCGGATTCGCTTTCATGGTGATTACCATTTGGGCCAGGTACTCTTTACCGGATCAGACTTCATGATCATCGACTTCGAAGGTGAGCCGGCGCGACTCTTGAGTCAACGAAGGAGTAAAGCTTTAGCCCTGAGAGACGTTGCCGGAATGGTGCGATCGTTCCAATACGCGCCCTATGCGGCGCTGTTCGGGCAAGTGCCCGGCCTAACCGTCAAGCCCGATCAGATGGGCATTGTGGAAACCTGGGCCGGCTTTTGGTTCACCATGGTCAGCGCTACGTATCTTCAGAGCTACTTTGATCTAGCTACCGGAAGCACGTTTGTTCCCCCTATTAATGACGAGCGGCAAGCTCTGCTGGATGCCTTTCTGTTGCAGAAGGCACTCTACGAAGTGGCTTATGAATTGAACAACCGCCCCGAGTGGATACGTATCCCCTTGCGCGGCATCTTGGGTCTGGTTAGCTGAAAGCTTTTATTAGCCATGACTCGAGCGCTGAACGAAAAAGACCTTTACTTCTTCCGGGAAGGAACACACGTTAATCTCGCTGACGTTCTGGGCTCGCATATTGCCGACGACCAGGATGGAACGAATTTCGCTGTCTGGGCGCCAAATGCCAAGTCAGTTTCGGTCATCGGCAGCTTCAACGAATGGCAGAAACAACGCAACTTGCTTTCGCCTGCAGGAGGCGGGATTTGGCAGGGCTTCGTACCAGGCGTGAAGGTAGGAACCAAATATAAGTACCACGTCCAATCGAACCTAAGTAACTACGCGGCGGACAAAGCGGATCCGTTCGCCTTGATGCAGGAGACGCCTCCCCAGACAGCATCGATCGTCTGGGACTTGAACTACGAGTGGAACGACGGGCAGTGGATGGCACGCCGCGGAATGGCAAATAGCCTGGACGCGCCGATGTCCATCTATGAGGTCCATCTCGGATCCTGGAAACGCGTGCCTGACCAGGGAAACCGGTCCCTTTCGTACAAGGAACTTGCTGAGCAACTGATTCCTTATGTGAAGGAGATGGGATTTACTCATGTCGAGTTTATGCCCATCATGGAGCATCCTTTCTTCGGTTCCTGGGGCTATCAGACTACAGGCTTCTTTGCGCCCACCAGCCGCTACGGGACCCCGCAAGACTTGATGGGGCTCATCGATCGGTTCCATCAGAACGGCATTGGTGTCATTCTCGATTGGGTGCCGTCACACTTTCCCAATGACGAACATGGACTTGGTTATTTTGATGGCGCTCATGAATACGAACCAGCAGATCCGCGGCGAGGCTTTCATCCCGATTGGAACACCTTTATCTTCAATTACGAACGAAAGGAGGTGCGCAGCTTTCTTCTAAGCAGTGCAATGTTCTGGCTCGACAAGTACCATGCGGATGGCTTGCGGGTCGATGCTGTCGCTTCCATGCTGTACCTTGATTACTCCAGGCGGGAGGGACAATGGATTCCCAATCAACTTGGCGGTCGAGAGAACCTGGATGCAATCAGTTTCCTGCGCCTCATGAACGAGAACGTGTACCGTGAACATCCGGATACACAGACGATTGCGGAAGAATCTACCGCTTGGCCCCTCGTCTCTAAACCGGTTTACTCCGGCGGTTTGGGATTCGGATTGAAATGGGATATGGGGTGGATGCACGACACACTCGCATACCTGGCCCAGGACCCGCTGTATCGCAAGTTTCACCATAAAGAATTAACCTTCCGCGCCGTATATGCGTTCAAGGAAAACTTTGTTCTTCCCCTTTCCCATGATGAGGTCGTATACGGAAAGGGCTCGCTGATTGGCAAGATGCCCGGCGACAAATGGCAGAAGTTTGCGAGCGTACGATTGCTTCTCTCGTACATGTATGCGCAACCTGGTAAGAAGCTGATCTTCATGGGGGGAGAGTTTGGCCAATGGGCCGAGTGGAATCACGACGGCAGTCTGGATTGGGCCCTGCTGCAGTTTGAGCCTCATAACGGCTTGCGGCTTCTGGTAGGCGATTTGAATCGGCTCTACCGCACTGAACCGGGTTTGCACACCTCCGAGAACAGCGAAGAAAGCTTCGAATGGATGGACGCGCATGATGCCGAAAGAAATGTAATTAGCTTTATTCGCAAAGGACGCTCCTCAGACGAAGAACTCCTGATCGTTTGTAATTTCAGTCCAGTTCCGCGCGGAAGTTATCGCATCGGTATGCCTCGCAAAGGGTTTTGGAGAGAGATTTTCAATTCGGATGCAAAGCAGTATGGAGGCCAGGGTCATGGCAACTTCGGTGGGGTCGAGACATTTCCGATTGCGCTTCACGGACGCAGCCACTCGGTAACCATCGACCTTCCTCCCCTGGGCGTCGTCTTCTTCCGCTATAACGCTCATGCCTGAACACCCTGAGGGATCGGCTGGAGCCCAGGGTCGCTGTAGAGGAGCATTTCGAACGAACTGGGCGCAAGTTCAGAAGTAAATCGTTTTTGTTCAGACACGACCGGATCTTTGTCCGGCCCCCCTTGAAGCTCGGATTGCAACTCGCTGGTCTTTATCAGCGCGGGGTGCAGAACGCACTTCGGCCAGTAGTGAAAAACCTTCAATTGTCATTTCGCAATCTGCCCGCTGAATTTGAGGGTTTTCGCATACTGCACCTTTCCGATCTGCACATCGACAAAATGGACGGGCTCGTAGAAGCATTGATCCCCATACTGACTCACTTGCCGGTCGATCTGTGCGTGATTACCGGTGACTATCGCTTCGAAGACTTTGGATCGTGCCAGGAAGTCTACCGGCGCATGCGCGATTTGCTTCCAAGCATCACCAGCAAACATGGAGTTTACGGGATCTTAGGCAATCATGATGTCTCCGAAATCGCTTACGCGCTCGATCAGATGGGCGTTGTGATGCTGATCAACGAGGCTGTTCCTATCAACAGTGGCTCCCAATCTATTTGGCTGGCGGGCGTCGATGATCCGTTTGATTTTCGCACCGACGACCTTCCTGGCGCACTCGAAAATACGCCTTCGGGCAGCTTCAAGGTACTGCTCGCTCATTCGCCCGAGCTGTACACCGAGGCCTCACAGCTTGGAGTTGATCTTTATCTATGCGGACACACGCATGCCGGACAGGTTCGCTTGCCCGGAATCGGATCGCTTCGACACAATGCGGATTGCCCAAAGGAGTATTCGTATGGACACTGGACGTACGGGAACATGCAGGCCTACACGAGCCCTGGGGTTGGTTGCTCCGCATTACCGATCCGCTACAATTGTGCTCCCGAAGTAGTTGTGATCGAGTTGCGGAGCGCCTGAAGTCTAGCGGGCTTACTTGTTCGTTGACCGATAATGGAAGGGCACAGCAAGATCCCGGCGCTTGTACGCTTCGCATGCACATTCCCGACGGTTACTTAAGCCCTTATACGTGCGCGGGATTGTATGCAGCAGCAGCTCCATTCTGGTACTTGGCTCTCAATCGTGTGAAAAAAGAGTTGAACACCAGAACAATCCCGCTTCTCTCGTTATTCTCTGCCTTCTCTTTCGTCATCATGATGTTCAACCTTCCCCTTCCCGGAGGAACCACGGGGCATGCTGTCGGGATGGCTATCGCCAGCATTGTCTTGGGTCCATGGGTTGCGATCATCGCCATTTCTATTGCGCTTCTGATTCAAGCTTTGCTTTTCGGAGATGGCGGGATCACTGCCTTCGGAGCAAACTGTTTCAACATGGCGATTGCCGGATCGTTAGTGTCTTCCCTCTGTTACCGTCTTCTCACCAGAGGGGCCGCTCTCGATTCAGCCCGGCGTGTCTTCGCCGCCGGGTTCGCAGGATATGCAGCCATCAATCTTGCCGCTTTTTTTGCCGCAGTGGAGTTCGGAATCCAGCCGCTGCTTTTTCGTGACGCTTCCGGATCTCCACTGTATGCTCCTTATCCTCTAACGGTGTCGATCCCTGCCATGATGATCGGCCATCTTACCTTTGCAGGCTTTGCCGAATTCATTCTCACGGCCGGCATGGTTCGTTACTTGCAACGCGCACAGCCCGATATGCTGCGCCGTACTGCTTCCGACTCGTTTGTCGCGAAAGACACCAGAGAGCCGGGTAGAAAATGGCTCGTGCCCCGATCGCTCTGGATTGGTCTCGCCTTGATCATGCTCCTTTCGCCACTTGGGATTGTGGCTGTGGGCAGCGCATGGGGCGAATGGAGTGTAAAGGATTTCAGCGATCCGCTCATGCGACGGCAGATTGCGGCCGCTTCGGGCCATCAATCGCCTCCCCAGCATGTTCCCAACGGATTAGAGCACCTGTCTTCTGCCTGGAAAGCTCCCTTGCCGGCTTACGAGCCTTCGTTTTTAGCTAGCCGGCAACTCGGGTACTTCGTCTCAGCGGTGATTGGAGTCGGATTCATCTCTGTTCTCTGTCTGTTGGCAGTGCGCTTCCTCCTCAGGTCAAAGCAGCGGCGCGCAACGTTTGTCGAAAGGACCACAAGAACCCTTTTTACTGCGTTCGACGAAGCACTCTTTGCAGAGAACATCGCCAGGTCTAAGGGCCTGCTACAGGCATTGGATCCTCGAGTGAAACTCATTGGCGTCGGGGCGCTCTTGCTCTCAACAGTAGCTGTGCACCGTGTGCCGGTGGTGTTGTTGCTGTTCGGAGTCAGTCTTATACTGGCGTTGACCTCTCATGTCTTATTCAGCGGTCTCTCGCGAAGGGTCTGGCTGCCTGTTCTCGCCTTCACCGGCCTGATTGCTCTCCCTGCAATTTTTCTGGTGCCCGGCAATCTGGCCTTTCGCATAGCCTCCCTTGGATGGACAGCGAGCTATCAGGGACTGACCAGCGCGGCCCTACTCGTCATGCGTGCAGAAACAGCCGCGACATTTTCCTATCTGCTGCTCGTTTGCACGCGCTGGAATCAATTGCTGCGCGCGCTGCGAACTTTTCATACTCCCGTTGTCGCAGTCGTACTTCTTCAGTCCACTTATCGCTTCATCTTTCTTCTTTTGCGAACAGCAGAAGAGATGTTTGAATCGCGACAGACACGAGCAGTCGGTTCTCTGCCCGCAGCAGACGAGCGGCGATTGGCAATAGCAACAGCGGGAGTTCTGCTGGACAAGAGTCTCGCGCTGAGCAATGAGGTTCACTCAGCCATGCAGGCCAGAGGCTATCGCGGCGAGACAAAACTCATGCAGGACGTTCGCATGATGCCAGTAAGCTGGGCGCAGTTGGCCGGCTTCGTAGGTTTTGCCGGGCTCGTGTCGTACTTTGGCCGCTAGAAAGACTCCTCGATGAGCGACCTGGCGCGTTTCGAGATCGAGAACGTTTCCTTCTCGTATCGCGACATTTTAGCCCTTCAAGACATCTCCCTCGCCGTGCACCGGGGCGAACGCGTTGCGCTCATCGGCGCCAATGGGTCCGGCAAATCAACGCTGCTCCGTTTACTAGCTGCTCTCGACTTTCCCCACGTCGGCAACATCTCTGCTTTTGGCGAACCTCTCACGCAGCCTCGCATGCAGGAGGAACAGTTCTTCTTGCACTTTCGCCGGCGGGTCGGAGTCTTGTTCCAGAATCCCGATATACAGCTCTTCAACTCCAGTGTTTTCGATGAAGTGTCCTTCGGTCCTTTGCAGATGGGATGGTCGCCCGGCGAGATCCGCAAAAAAGTAGAGAACATAATGACGGCCATGGGCATCGCGGACCTGCGCGATCGCGCGCCGCACCGCCTTTCAGGAGGAGAAAAGAAGAGGGTCGCCCTGGCCTCTGTGCTGGTACTTGACCCGGAAGTGCTTCTCCTCGATGAGCCCACTGCTGCTCTCGATCCGAACAGCGAAAGCCAGATCATCGAATTGATGTCCTCGTGGGCAGACGGATCGAAAACAGTCGTTACGGCGACTCACGATCTTGATTCCCTGGAGACAATCGCCGATCGCTGCTATGTCCTGCACAACGGGAAATTACTTGGCGAGGGAACGCCGATTGAAATTCTGCACGACTCTAGACTCTTGGCTGCGGCCCAACTGATTCGTCCGCAGCGCCACAGTCATGACTCTAATACCAAGCACCCGCATCTCCATTTGCACGCCAGGGACTTTGACAAAATCTAAACTTTTGTCGAACGACGTCGCTTGCCCGGCTGTACTGGAAACCTGAAGTCTTCGCAATAATGCAGCCGATGAATGCTCAGATTGCGCTGATTGACTTTCGATGTGGTTCCCGCTAGGCTCTGATCATAGATACCCGCGCGGGTGCATACGCATGCTAACAATGCCGATTGACGTAAAACCTGAACTCGAAACCGGACCCATGCAGAGTGTTGATGAGTGGGATGATTTCGTCGCCACGCGCTACCAGGAAGGGAAGACCGCCGAGCAGTTCCGTGATTACTCGGCCGACGCTAACCCCGGTGTCACAGAGTTTTACCGGATGAACCATGCCCGCCAGAGTTTAAGCTTTGTACTCGGTAAGCAGGCTGAATATCTGGACCTCCAGCGAGGGAAGAAAAGCATTTGGGAAGCCGCTGATTACCTCAACACTCTGGTTGATGACAGCGATCCCGATACTGACTTGACCCAGATCGAACACCTGCTGCAAACATCGGAAGCCATTCGCCGGGACGGTCATCCCACGTGGTTTGTGCTGACCGGTTTCATTCACGATTTGGGTAAGGTCTTGTGCCTGTATGGTGAACCACAGTGGGCTGTCGTCGGTGACACTTTTCCAGTCGGGTGTGCTTACTCAGACCAGATTGTGTTCCCGGAGTTCTTTGCTGCCAATCCCGATAGTCAGGTTCCCGCTTATCAGACAAACTTAGGCATCTACGAGCCAAATTGCGGCTTGAGCAAAGTCCATCTTTCCTGGGGTCACGATGAATACATCTACAACGTGACTAAAAATTACTTGCCAGACGAAGCGCAGTACATGCTTCGCTACCATTCCTTCTATGCTGCGCACAGGCACGGCGCTTACACCCATCTGATGAATCAACACGACCAGCGAATGTTCGAATGGGTCAGAAAATTTAACCAATATGATCTCTACTCCAAGGGCGCTGACCGGCCGAACATCTCTGAACTGAAACCGTACTACGACGATCTGATTTCTGAGTTCTTCCCGGCCCAGATTGACTGGTAGCTGACCGGATTTAATTTGGCCCCGCGATGTATGACAGCCCCAAGCCTTCAACGCTAAAAGCAATACTGACGGATAGCCACTTCTGGATACCACTGGCTGTTTTACTGATTGGCGTAACCTGTTTGATCGCTCTCCATTAAGTCAACTTCTCTCATTAACTGCGCTTTCGATCAGCTAAGATAGGTGCCCGTGGCCAGCCACGTTCAATCCGTCAAGTCTCCATTAGTTTCTTTACACGCAATCGGGGTGATTTCAGCCATCACTGCAGGAGCATGGCTCGGGAGTGCCGAAGCACCCACCAAACTGGTCAGTGCGGATTTCTCCCCCATCCTCATCTCCCTTTGCATGGTCACTGGAGTCTTTGTGGCCCGATGGACTTTGCCGACCATCATGAAAGGTACCGGGTTCGTCTTCAAAGATATCGCTGACAAGCCGCATCTCACTGTCTGGGCCGTTCTTGCTGGGGCGCTCTGGGCAGTGGCAAATACCCTAACGGTCGTCGCCATCCGAAATGTGGGCTTGTCTATAGCTTTCCCGCTTTGGAATACGAACTCTTTGGTCGGACTCTTCTGGGGATGGTTTCTCTTTCGCGAACTGCGAGGCGCTGGGCTTAAGACCTGGAGCAAAGTTGTGGGCGGCGCAATCATCATCGTTGGGGCTACAGTGATGCTCGCCCTGGCAACCATTCATCCAGGTGCTAGCAGCTCCGCGCGGGCCCTCCCAGGAGTGCTAGCAGCGCTCGTTGCCAGCCTGATGTGGGGAACCATGTACATTCCCTACCGGAAGGCCTATCTCAGCGGAATGAACCCGCTCTCGTTTGTGACCATTTTCACCGTTGGCGAGTTAGGAACGATGATCGTTTTAGCTCTCACCATGAGCGGTAACCTTCTCAGTCTTTCTCAACAGCTTCACCATCTGCGACCCTCCTTGTTCTGGTTGTTTCTGGGCGGCTTCTGCTGGGTTGTGGGTGACATGTTCCAGCATTTCGCCACAAAGTACATCGGCATCTGCCGTGGCATTCCCCTGTCAAATACGAATCAGTTATGGGGGCTCGCCTGGGGTGTACTTGTCTTTGGTGAGTTGGCAGGCGCTACTCGTGCTACTCAGCTAACGGTCATCCTTGGTTCTGCCGTGATGATTGCGGGCGCACTAGCGATTGGCAGTGCAGCTGCGCATGGGGATGAAACGGAATCGCGCGATTTAGCAATCGAAAGGGAGTGCCAGCGGTACGGTCTGGATTACCGCGATGCCGTAGCCGCCCAGAGTGGAATTTCAGGAAGCCCCCAGGCAAGTGATGACAGATCCAATTGGGATTACCTCATCGTTGCTACAGCCATCGGTATATTCATTTGGCTCGGAGTCGATACAAAACGCCCATCCCTTCCCTTTCAGACAGACTGGATTGTGGCGCTCAGCCTTGCTTTGCTGTTCGTTCTGGCGGGTAGTGGCTGGCTGTTGTGGAAGAAAACTCGCTTTGCGTAAACCGGAGCGTGTTTTAGTAGCGAATCTTGTCAATGCTTTGGGCCCACTCGACAAAAGGCTGCCTTTCATGATCAACAGCCATGCAGTGTCCAGGAATGGTACGCTGCTCCGGCTTCAGGTGCAACTGGTCATAGATATAGGCATCATCAAACCCGGCCATAGCAGCGCTCTCACGCGTACATGCAAAGTAATAGGCTTTCGGACGTGCCCAGTAAATCGCGCCCAGGCACATGGGGCAAGGCTCAGAGCTGGTATATAGTTCGCATTCCGTCAACTGGTGAGATCCAAGGGCCTTGCAGGCACCCCGAATGGCTATGACTTCGGCATGGGCTGTTGGATCCTGAGCAACTGTGACTGCGTTTACTCCTGTCGAAATTAGGCGATCGTCTTTCACAACCAGAGCCCCGAATGGCCCTCCTT
The DNA here is from genome assembly GCA_964245395.1 of uncultured Bryobacteraceae bacterium. Classification (GTDB taxonomy): domain Bacteria; phylum Acidobacteriota; class Terriglobia; order Bryobacterales; family Bryobacteraceae; genus Bog-105. The sequence continues at coordinate 10,140 of CAXTMN010000055.1, read as the reverse complement.
GTCCGCTTCGGACATTTTCCAGAGCAAGGGAAATTGCCCGATTCATCCACTGGTTGGAGTCGCTCTTCATCATCACTAACTCTACGAAATTTTGGTCCCTCCGATAGCTACGATCCCACGTATTCTCCTTTTCTTCGCCTATACTGAGCATGTGGCGTTCCCTCCCTACGCTTACGTTGAACTACACGCGCGCTCAGCCTTCTCCTTTTTAGAAGGCGCATCGCTTCCTGAAGATTTGGCTTCGCGCTGCGCCGAACTTCAACAGCCAGCAATGGCTATTTCTGATGCCAACGGCTTTTACGGATCACCACGTTTTCATTTGGCCGCCGGCAAACTGGGCATACGTGCTCTGATTGGTGCTGAGGTTAATACCGAAGAGGGTTGCCGTTATACCTTGCTGGTTGAAAATCGCCAAGGTTATCAAAACCTGTGCAAGCTCATTACACGCACAAAATTGCGAAACGGGAACATCGGCAAGGAAGTGTCGCCTTACGCAACTGAAGCGGACTTTGCCGAGTACTCATCCGGCTTGATCTGTTTGACCGGGGGGGACGAAGGCCCTCTAGCGCAGATTTACCGTCAGTCCAGCGGTCCCACAGCCGGGGAACAGGCCCGAAGCAAAATCGAGACACTGATCCGCTTATTCGGCTCGAAACATATTTACGTTGAGTTACAGCGGCATGCCCGTCGAGAGCAGGAACTCCGTAATCAAGCACTGCTTGGCTTGGCACACAGCTTTCATTTGCCTCTGCTTGCAACCAATGGTGTCGCTCATAGTTCGGAAGACCAGCGCCCTTTGCTGGACATTCTGACCTGCACCCGTCACAAGACTACGGTGGAAGAAGCGGGACGCTTGCTCAGCTTGAATGCCGATCGCTTTCTAAAAACCTCAGAGCAGATGTGGCAACTGTTCTCCGATCTCCCCGATGCTTATGGCCATACCGCCGAAGTAGCGGACCGTCTCCAGTTCACATTGACGGATCTTGGCTACCAGTTCCCGCGTTATCCTGTCCAGCCTGGCGAAACTGAATTTAGTTGCTTACGGAATTTGACCGAAGCGGGCGCATACTGGCGGTATGGCCATTACTCTGGTGCTGTCCGCGAACAGATTGAACGCGAACTGGCCTTAATCGAACGATTGAAACTGTCAGGTTACTTTCTTATCGTCTGGGACATAGTTGATTTCTGCCGTAAAAATAAAATACTTGTTCAGGGACGCGGGTCGGCGGCTAACAGTGCAGTCTGCTATGCCTTGGGCATAACGGCTGTGGATCCGATCGGTATGGAACTGCTATTTGAGCGATTTCTGTCCGATGAGCGCGGTGAAATGCCCGATATCGATTTGGATCTCCCCAGCGGTAATCAACGGGAGCTGGCAATTCAGTATGTCTATCAGCGCTATGGACAGCTCGGGGCCGCTATGACGGCCAATGTCATCACGTATAGAGGCCGGTCCGCAGTCCGGGACGTAGGCAAAGCATTGTGCTTCAACGAGGAAGAACTGGCTGCCCTTTCCAGTCAGATTAGTGCATTTGAATGGAAAGACTCAAAAGATACTTTGGAGCGCCGTTTTCACGAAAATGGTTTTGATCTAAGTAACCGCAGGGTATACCAGTTCTTCTCACTTACTAAGCAAATTCTCGACTTACCGCGTCACATTGGGCAGCATTCCGGAGGTATGGTGATCTGTCAAGGTCAATTAGATCTGGTTGTACCTTTGGAACCAGCCTCCATGCCTGGACGTGTGGTTGTGCAGTGGGATAAAGACGACTGCGCTGATCTGGGAATAGTCAAAGTGGACCTTCTCGGCTTGGGCATGATGGCCGTGCTCGAAGATTCCATCACAATTATCCGTGACTCTTATGGCGAAGAAGTCGACTTAGCCCATTTGCCGCCAGACGATCCGACCGTTTACAACTGTCTCCAAAAAGCAGACACAGTCGGGTTGTTTCAAGTCGAAAGCCGGGCTCAAATGTCTGTTCTGCCGCGTATGAAGCCCACACGCTTCTACGACATTGTGGTGCAGGTGGCCATTATTCGACCCGGGCCCATTGTCGGACAGATGCTCCACCCCTATCTCAAGCGCCGGCAGGGATTGGAAGAACCGGTCTGCCTTCATCCGCTGCTTGAGCCTATTTTGAAGCGCACTCTCGGCGTTCCTCTGTTTCAGGAACAGCTCATTCGCATTGCCATGACCGCGGCCGGATTTACCGGCGGACAGGCAGAAGAGTTAAGACGCGCCTTTGGCTTCAAGCGCTCTGAGAAACGCATGCGCGAGGTCGAAGTTCAATTGCGCGAGGGAATGGACCGTAAAGGCATTGTAGGTGCCACCCAGGATCGCATCATTCAAGGAATTACCTCTTTTGCACTGTATGGTTTTCCGGAGTCGCATGCAGCTAGCTTCGCCCTCCTGGCCTATGCCAGCGCCTATCTGAAATGTCACTACCTCGCTGCCTTTACAGCAGCGATGCTCAACAATCAGCCCATGGGTTTTTACAACGCGGCTACTCTGGTGAAAGACGCTCAGCGTCATGGTCAGCGCTTTCGGCCGGTAGATATTAACCGTTCCAATTACTTCTGCACACTGGAAAGTGACGGTAAACAGAAATATATCCGGTTAGGACTCAACTATGTTCGAGGACTCTGTGAAGGGACGGCCCGCCGGATTGTAAGTGAGAGTCAGCAGCGGCCATTTGCCAATTTGCGTGACTTAGTTCGTCGCGTGCCTGAGCTACAAACAGACGAGATTTCGACCCTTGCCGAATTAGGCGCCTTGAATGCTTTGCCGAAGCACAAAGATGATCAGCATCGCCGCGGTGCCTTGTGGCAGGCCGAACTTGCTTTGCAGCCCGTAGGAGAGTTGCTCGAACCCGCAGCCCTGGACGGCGCTCCAGCTCCCTTACAGCCCATGACCGGCGGCCAGCGCATTACCGCGGACTTTAGTAACAGCGGTGTAAGTATCGGAAAGCATCCCATGGCTTTTCATCGCGACAGACTTCGCGCTGCAGGTGTGTTCCCTGCAGAAACCGCCAAAGCGCAACGCGACGGAATGTTACTTAAAGTTGCTGGTTGTGTGATTACCCGGCAGCGGCCCGGAACAGCAAAAGGGTTTGTCTTTCTCAGCCTGGAAGATGAGACCGGCATCATTAACATCATTGTGCGTCCTGATCTCTTCGAGAGAAAACGGCAGATCTGCACGTCTTCGCCATACCTCCTGATCAAAGGAACTTTACAAAGTATTTCTGGCGTCATCTCTGTGAAGGCAGGCGATATTGATCACCTCAGTTTTCGTGACTCAGCGGTTATGCGCTCACATGACTTCCACTAGAGTGCTTTATCCTCAAAGCTTCAGATTAGTAGCTTCCCATGAACCGCCGCCACTTCCTACAATCAGCCACTCTTGCCAGTACCTTGGCTGCTCCTTCCAACGCCACCGAACAGTCTGCGAATTCCTCGCTGCCCTCATTTGACCCTGAGGAATTGTCGGTCTCCGATCTCGGAACCCGCATAGCCGCCGGCTCCCTTACATCGGAAGCTCTCGTTAACTTCTATTTGGACCGAATAGAGAAGATCGATCGCAATGGACCGGCTTTACGCTCAGTCATAGAAGTGAATCCTGATGCTATCGCCATTGCTCGAGCGCTCGATGGAGAACGAAAAGCCAAAGGTCCCCGTGGCCCGTTGCATGGACTTCCAGTACTCATTAAGGACAATATCGATACCGGCGACAAAATGCAGACTACCGCTGGCTCTCTCGCCCTCGCTGGTCAGTCCGCCAGTCGTGACTCCGCTGTGGCCGCCCGGCTTCGCTCCGCAGGCGCCGTCATTCTCGGCAAAACGAATCTGAGTGAATGGGCAAACTTTCGCTCTACTCATTCCACCAGCGGCTGGAGCGGGCGAGGCGGATTGACCCGCAATCCCTACGCTCTCGATCGCAATCCCTGCGGCTCCAGTTCAGGCTCCGGAGTAGCTGTTTCGGCAAACCTGAGCACACTCGCTGTGGGATCGGAGACTGACGGCTCAGTAGTCTGCCCCTCTTCGATGAACGGCATTGTGGGAATCAAGCCCACGCTCGGCTTGATTAGCAGGGCAGGCATCATCCCCATTGCGCATAGCCAGGACACAGCGGGCCCCATGGCTCGCTCCGTTCGCGATGCGGCAGTCCTGCTGGGCGTCCTTGCTGCAGTCGATCCTCGCGACCCGGCTACGGAGGAAAGTCGCCCCCACTCTTCTGCCGATTACACGAAATTTCTTGATCCCAACGGGCTTCGTGGTGCACGCATCGGAGTGGCCCGTCAGTACTTCACCATGGGACCGGCCGTTACCGCCGTGATGGAATCCGCTATTAGCCTGATGCGAAAAGCGGGCGCGCAAATCATAGACCCCGCGGACCTGCCCCAGCTCGAACCCTGGCACGATTCCGAAATGGAAGTCCTGCTTTATGAATTCAAAGCTGATCTGAATGCCTATCTTGCAGGACGCAACCTGCCCGTCAAATCCCTTGCTGATTGCATCAAGTTCAACGCAACCCACAAATCGCAGGAGATGCCCTATTTTGCCCAGGAGCTAATGGAGCAGGCCCAAACAAAAGGCCCACTCACGGAGAAAGCGTACACCAATGCGCTGGCCCGGAATCACCGCTTGTCGCGGCAGGAAGGTATCGACGCAACTCTTCAGAAGTTTAAGCTCGACGCTATTGTAGGGCCAACTGCCGGCCCAGCCTGGATGACCGATCTTGTAGATGGCGATCATCCCGACAGCGGCTGCGCTTCTCCACCCGCTGTCGCTGGTTACCCGCACATCACTGTTCCGGCTGGCTTCGTCTTCGGTTTACCTGTAGGGCTGTCATTCTTTGGGACGGCATGGACTGAGCCTCGCCTGATCACGCTAGCCTATGCATTCGAGCAGATTGCCAAGGCGAGACGGAAACCCAAGTTTCTGCCGAGCGTCGACCTGTCCGCACGGGGCAACGCAAGTTTCGGTTCAAATGGATAAAAATGGATCGCGAGCCATACAAAATCCTCATTCTGGGCGGCGGGTTCGCAGGCCTCTACGCGGCTAAAGCTCTCCGGCACGCCAAGGCCGCAATTACGGTCGTCGATCGCCGCAATTTTCATCTCTTCCAGCCTCTCCTCTATCAGGTTGCCACCGGCTCGCTCTCTCCCGGTGAAATCGCAGCTCCTCTCCGCGGCGTCTTAGCTCGCCAGAAAAATACCCGCGTGCTCCTCGGCCAAGCTGTCGATATCGATCCTGCGGCCAGGCAAGTCACTTTGGATGATGGCGCTTCCCTTCCCTACGACACCTTGATCGTGGCGTGTGGGACCGTCAGTGCCTACTTCGGCCATGATGAGTGGCGTCAATGGGCCCCAAGTTTGAAGTCCGTTGAAGAAGCAACTGCGATCCGGCATAAAATCCTGGTCGCCTTCGAAGCAGCCGAGCGCGTAACCGATCCGGACGAGCGACGGAAGTGGCTTACGTTCGTCATTGTCGGAGGGGGAGCGACCGGAGTCGAATTAGCAGGCGCCTTGGGGGAAATCGCGAACCAAACCCTCAAGAATGAGTTCCGCTCAATCAGGCCGCAAGATGCACGAATCATCATTGTCGATAGTGGCGATCGTGTGCTCCCTTCCTATCCGCCAGACCTGTCGAAAACGGCCGAGCGGTCGCTGTTGAAGCTTTGCGCACAAGTACGAATGGGAACAATCGTCACCAAGGTCGATGGAGACGGCGTAGACGTCAAGACCAAATCAGGCATGGAGCGCATCCCCTCTTATACCGTGATCTGGGCAGCGGGAGTTGCCGTGTCGGAGTTCGGGAAAAAGCTTGCCGAGCGTACTCGAGCCGAGACAGACAAAAGCGGCCGGATCAAAGTAGAACCCGATCTGACGATTCCACATCACCCGGAAATTTTCGTCGTGGGCGACTTAGCCTTCGCGCTGCAAACGAACGGAAAGCCTCTGCCGGGGGTTGCTCAAGTCGCCATGCAAAGCGGAGCTTATGCCGCCAAAGCCGCGGAGCGGAAACGGGAGGGGCACGTTGGCGGCAAACCCTTCAAATACTTCAATAAAGGCGATCTGGCTGTAATCGGGAGGGGAGCTGCCATTGCCAATATCTTCGGCGTCCACCTTTCCGGCTTCATCGCCTGGCTGGTCTGGGTTTTCATTCATCTGATGTACATCGTCCAATTTCAGAACCGGTTCCTCGTCTTCGTCCAATGGGGATTTCTGTATTTGACTAACAATCGCGGGGCGCGCCTGATTACCGGAAGCGCAGAAGACAGGAAACTCCCTCACGTTTTCTAGTAGAAGCGAGACCACAGCGATGTTACGTTTAGATCATCACTAGATGGAATTGCTGGTTTCCGGGCCGGAAGGCTTTTTCAGCACTGTCAACTTAAACAAGGACGTCTACTCCATTGGCCGTTCTACAGACAACGATCTCGCCTTCCCCGAAGATCCTTGGCTCTCCAGATATCACCTCTGCTTCGAGCGAAAGAAGAACGTCTGGTCCGTGAAAGATTGTGGAAGCCGGAACGGGACAACTATCAATTCCGGGACCTTGAAGGAGGTTCACCGGCTTAGACCGGGTGATCGCATCTTAGCGGGACACTTGACCATAGAAGTACGTCAACCCATCCTGGACGTCCCCAACGTCGTATCCTTTGTACCCCAAAACGAAGACGCTCCAATGCGCGAAGCGACTATCGTCACGAGCCTTGACAAGATCCTTGGGAAAACCAGCAAGCAAGGCCAGGTTGCTGGTAATTTAACTCTGAGCACCGCGCGCGTGGTACGGGCGCTGATTCAAGCGGGACAGGAGCTAGCCGGTCATCAGCCCTTGAAAGAGCTGTTTGAAATGATCCTGAATCTCGCTCTCAGCGCCATGGAGGCGAAACGGGGAGTCATTCTCACCTTGGAAGAAGGCGATCTGGTTTTGCGCGCCAGCAAGGGCGAGGGCTTTGAGATAAGTACCGCTGTGCGCGATCGCGTGCTTCGCGATAAGTGTTCGCTTGTAATCACAGACGCCCAGCTTGATGATGCCCTCCGCCAGCAGAAGAGCATTCTCATGCACAGAGTGCGCAGCATCATGGCCGTTCCCCTGCAAACCGGAGACCGCGTAATCGGGCTGATTTATGTGGACAACGGCGCGTTTATCCGGTCGTTTTCGCAGGAAGATCTCGACCTGTTGACAGTATTGGCCAACGTAGCCGCTATTCGTATTGAGCATGCGCGCTTAGCCAGTATTGAGCAGAAGGAACAGCTCATGGCCTCAGACCTGGCGCAGGCAAGTGAGATCCAGCAGAGCCTTCTTCCTTCTGAAGCGCCGCTTCTTCCTGGGTTCGATATGTCCGGCTACAATCTGGCCTGTCGCACGGTCGGCGGTGACTACTACGATTTTCTGCCGTATGGCGAAAACAAGGTAGCTTTAGTCATTGGGGACGTCTCGGGCAAAGGATTGCCGGCTGCCTTGATGATGTCGAGCTTGCAAGCACGGGTGCAAATGCTCATCGAGACTAGGCCTGACCCGGCTTCGGCTGTAACCACGCTGAATCGAAATCTGGCCGAGCGTTGCCCGCTCGGAAAATTCATCACTTTCTTCTATGCTGTTCTAAATACCGAAACCGGTGAGCTTACCTACAGCAACGCTGGACACAACCCGCCATTGCTTCTTCGTTCCACCGGCCAAGTCGAAATGCTTCCGGGCGGCGGATTGATCATGGGACTTTTCCCTTCCATCGTCTATGGCTCCCATACAACAACGCTGGAACCGGGAGACATGCTCGCACTGTTTAGCGATGGTGTGACCGAGGCGAGAAATGCTGACGATCAGGAGTTGGGCGAACTGGGATTGGCGGAATTCTTATTGGGCTGCATGACCGAGTCCTGTTCAACCGTGACCGCAGACCTGGCCAAACACGTCCGCGAATGGTGCGGCACCAGTTCATTCGCGGACGATTTCACCATTGTGCTAGTCAAACGGTTGGAATACCAGCCCTAGTGAACCTGCGGCGTTGCTGGCATAGCCGCCTGTCCCATTCCCGGTTGCGCTCCGACGGGAGGTGCGCCAATCTTCACTCCAATCACCTCGCCTGAAACGACCAACTCAACGCGCCGATTCTTGGATCGTCCCGATGCCGTATCATTAGGCGCCACCGGATACTGTTTGCCGTAGCCCATCGCAGTCATTGTTTGCGAGTTAAGGCCTTGCCGCATCAGGTAATCCCGCACGCTATCCGAGCGTTGTTCAGAAAGCTTCTGATTGAGTTCATCGCTACCGGTGCTGTCCGTGTAGCCTTCAATTTGCAGGTTCAGACCGGGATGCGAGATCACAATGCCAGAGATCTTCGCCAACGCTTCACGTGCCGGCTCTTTTAACGTGTACTTACCGGTGTCGAAGAGCACATCTTGCATGTTCACAACCAGCCCGCGAGGCGTTTCGGTTGTAGGCAAAACCGAGTTAAACTGCTGCAGCAGCTGTTGTCTCAGTTGGTCCTTCTCCATGACGGCTTGTTGCCGTAAACGATCTGCTTCGGCAGCCGCTTGTTGCGCCTGAGCGCGCGCAGCATCTGCATCGGCCTTTGCTTTCTCGGCAATCTCACGCTGCTGCGCCTCGCGCATAGTAGCCTCTTGCGCCTGCATCGCAGCCTCCTGGGCCTGCTGCTTCTGGCGCGCCTCTTCGGCTGCTTGTTGCTGCGCTAATAAGGTTCGTTGCTGGGCTGCTGCCTGCCGTGCAGCGGCATCCTGACGCTCCTGATCAAGCGCCATTTGCTGCTGTGTCCGTAGTGAAATCGTGCGCGCATCCTCCGCCTTCTGAACAGCTTCTTTGGCCGTCATCGTCGCCGGATTCCACTGTTTGCGATCCCGATAATCTTCGGCCTGGTTCAGTAACTTGGTCGCATCCTGAAAAGTATCGCCGCCAAACTGATCGGCCTTGGCATATCTGGCTATCTGCACCGCATTCATGGCTTCATAGACTTCCAGCGGGCTCTTTTTATCCGAATTCATAACCACGGGATGCAACTGCGATTCCGGCACTTGATACGTATACTGGCCTCGCTGCAAGAGCTGATACTTGGCGTCAACAACTTCAATCTTGCCCATCGTGTCTTTGCGGACAATGTTCTCCATGACCACTACGTCACTGGGCTGGCGAACAGCGAAATAAGGCTCGGCTGTGATGATCAACCCAAACGACTGCAGTTCGGTGGTGACATCCCCTTTGAAATTTCCCTCAGAGTCCAGAACCACTTCGCCCAAATTGGCGGCGTGCCCGTCGGGCGTGATCGCCCATAAAACGTAAGTCAAAAACTCCGGCCCAAACGTTGATGCCGCCGGTAGCTTCTTCACATCGGGCTTAATTTCCATGTGTCCCAAGCGGCTGTTCACTTCAGCCGTTCCCTTTGCCTGAGGAGCTAGCGACGTACCTTGAAAGTCGATCTTTGTCCAGCCGCTGCGGTTCCGGTAACTCACCGCCTCAATCGATCGCGACACGACTTGTACGCGAAAAATCGGGTTTCCATTGGTCGCTGTACTTGACCCCTCCCTCGACTGGGTCGGATTTGGTTCCTGGGCTAACAACAAAACCGGCAGGCCAACTAGCAAAGCGGATTTGAGCAATCGCATATATACATAAGACGTGCCAAATTGGGACCAATTACACTTACTAGGAAAATCCTGATCTTTGGGTAGCTTCGCCCTCGCGAGCTAGTATAATTACTATGCTCTCCTGCTCCGCGCAAGTCCCTCAAGTATTGTTCTCGGTCCTCTTCGCTTCTTGCCAGAACTGCTCCAGGCGTGCCAGTGAGACCTCCGACAGTTTTTCACCTGATTCGGCCATCTTCCCTTCCACAAATGCAAAGCGGCGCCGAAACCTTGCGCTGGTTCTGCGTAATGCTTGCTCAGGATCAACCTTTAGAAATCTCGCTAAATTGACCACGGTGAACAGTAAATCGCCAAGTTCGTGCTCGATATGCTCCTGAGCTCCAGCTAACCGCGCTTCTGCCAGCTCGGCTGCCTCTTCCTGCAGCTTCTCCAGCACTCCATCGACCGTCGGCCATTCAAAGCCATTTACTGCCGCCTTATTGCCAATCTTCTCTGCTTCCACAAGTGCCGGCAGGCTTCTCGGCACAACATCCAGCAC
>CAXTMN010000054.1:1137-30787 GCA_964245395.1 uncultured Bryobacteraceae bacterium | reverse complement strand
TGGCGGTGGAAGTAGAGCTGATCACGCCGGTTGCGATGGATAAGGGCTTGCGCTTTGCGATTCGCGAAGGCGGCCGCACCGTCGGCGCTGGCACCGTGACGGACATCATCGAGTAGGCGATTGACAGTTGCCCGGGGCGGTCGCTTTCAAAGCAACGTCCCGGGCGAGAAGAGACGACAAGGGAAATGAAAGAACGCATTCGCATCCGCCTGAAGGCCTATGATCACCGCATCCTGGACCAGTCGACGGGTGACATTGTTGATACCGCCAAGCGCACTGGCGCGACGGTGGCCGGGCCGATTCCGCTGCCGACGCTACGGAACCGGTATACGGTGCTGCGCTCGCCACACGTGGATAAGAAGTCGCGTGAGCAGTTTGAAATTCGCACTCATAAGCGGTTGCTTGACATTCTCGAGCCGACCCAGGAAACAGTGGATGCGTTGATGAAGCTTGATCTTCCGGCCGGAGTGGACGTCGAGATCAAAGCGTTCGGCAAGAAGTAAAAGCAAGGCCAAGGAAACAGGAATGAGTCCAGGAATTCTCGGCAAGAAGATTGGCATGACGCAGGTGTTTACACAGGATGGTCAGGTTGTTACCGTGACGCTGGTGAAAGCCGGCCCCTGTGTCGTAACACAGCGGAAAACACCGGCTACCGACGGCTACGACGCCATTCAGCTCGGGCTGCTCGAGTATGCGAAAAAGCAGAATAAGCCCCTGTCGAAGCATCTGGCCAAGTCAGGCGCCGAGGGTGTGCGGTACCTCCGCGAGTTCCATCTGGGACAAGGGACGGGAACCGGCGACCTGAAGCAAGGCGATCGCGTGCTGGCCGAAGAGTTTAAGGCCAAGGATGTTGTCGATGTGATCGGAACGAGCAAAGGCCGTGGCTTTGCGGGTTTGGTGAAGCGTCACCACTTTCGCGGCGGGCCGGCTTCTCACGGATCGATGTTTCACCGAGCTGCGGGTTCCATTGGCGCCTCGAGCTTTCCGTCGCGCGTGTTTCCGGGCATGAAAATGGCTGGCCGCATGGGAACCGACCAGGTAACCGTGCGCAATCTGGAAATTGTGAGCGTCGACACCGAAGACAACGTGATTGCGGTAAAGGGCGCGATACCCGGACCGAATGGCGGCTACGTCGCTGTCCGCCGGGCCAAGCGCTGAGTGAACTGGTAAGGGATTAGGAACGATGCCGAGTGTAAATGTGGTGGATCTGAACAACGCGACCGTGGGCTCGATTGAGCTGTCGGATGTGGTGTTTGGAGCTGAGTTAAACCAAGCGCTGCTGTACGAAGCGGTCCGGCAGTATACGGCCGCGCGGCGCAGTGGAACCGCAGCAACCAAGACGCGCCACGAAGTTTCCGGTTCCGGTAAAAAGCTGTGGAAACAGAAGGGCACCGGCCGGGCTCGCATGGGCTCCATCCGGTCACCCCTCTGGCGGCACGGCGGTACCACGCATGGTCCGCAACCGCGTTCCTATGAGTACAAGCTGCCTCGTAAAATGCTGCTTGGTGCACTGCGATCCGCTCTCTCGGCCAAATTGCGCGATGGCGAGCTTCGCGTGGTGCGCTCCTTTGAGCTCCCTGACCATAAAACCAAAAACCTGGCGCATGTGTTTGGTGCGCTCGAAGCCAAAAAGACGGTTCTGTTGGTTGAGGCGGGCGAAAATACCAACCTGCTACGGGCGTCGCAAAACCTGAAAGGGGTCAAGCTGGTGCCGACCAAGGAAGTCACCGTGTACGACTTGTTGAAGTTCCAGGAAGTGCTGCTGACCGAAACCGCCGCACAGAAGCTGTCTGAAGGATTGGCGAAATGAACGTGTACGATGTAATTCGCCGGCCGCTCATCACTGAGAAGGGCCACACCATGCGCGAAGAGGCCCGGACGCTGTGTTTCGAAGTGCATCCGGAAGCGAACAAGATCCAGATCAAGCAGGCTGTCGAGACGGTCTTCAAGGTGAAGGTGGAGAATGTGCGGACCAGTATGTATGTCGGCAAGCTCCGCCGGCGCGGCCGCTTCACTGGATATGCGTCTGACTGGAAAAAAGCCTACGTCCGGCTGCAGGCTGGCCAAAAAGTTCCAGAGTACGCCGAGATCTAGTGTGAGAGAGCCGGGAAATTAAGATAAGACGCTATGCCGATTAAGAGTTTTCGACCCACGACGCCGACGCGGCGCTTTCAAACGTATCTCACCCGTGAGGACATCACCCGGGACAAGCCGGAAAAATCACTCGTTGAAGGGAAGAAGCGGACTGGCGGCCGCGATTCAAGGGGTCTGATCTCGAGCCGGTTTCGGGGCGGTGGCGCCAAACAGGCCTACCGGGTTATTGATTTCAAACGCGACAAGTTCGGCGTAGCGGCCAAAGTCGCGTCAATCGAATACGACCCCAACCGGTCGGCACGAATCGCCTTGCTGCACTATGTTGACGGCGAGAAGCGCTATATTATTTGCCCGGTCGGACTCGAAGTGGGCCGGACCATCAGTTCGGGTCCCGAAGCCGATATCCTGATCGGGAATGCCTTGCCGCTGAAAAACATCCCGGCCGGTACTGTCGTTCACAACATCGAACTTAAACCCGGCAAAGGCGGGCAGATGGCGCGCTCGGCTGGGGCGCAGGCGCAGCTGGTTTCAAAAGAGGGCGATATTGCGCTCTTGAAGCTTCCTTCAGGCGAGGTACGGCGGGTGCTGATCGAGTGTATGGCTACGGTCGGTCAGGTAGGCAATGTGGAACACGAGAATGTGTCGCTCGGCAAAGCAGGCCGTTCGCGATGGCTGGGACGGCGTCCGCATAATCGCGGCGTGTCCATGAACCCGGTTGATCACCCGCACGGCGGTGGTGAGGGTAAAACCTCCGGTGGTCGTCATCCAGTGACCCCGTGGGGGCAGCCGACACGCGGCTATAAAACCCGGAATAACAAGCGGACCGATCACTGGATTGTCACCCGCAAAGCCAAGAAGCGGTAAGCACAGGAAACGCTAAGGAAACAGTATGAGTCGATCGCTCAAAAAAGGACCGTTCACGGACGACCATCTCTTGAAAAAGGTGGACACACTGAACACCAATAATCAGAAATCGGTGGTGAGGACCTGGTCCCGCCGGTCTACGATTGTGCCGGACTTCATCGGGCACACGCTCGCTGTACACAACGGCAAGAAATTCATTCCGGTTTATGTGACCGAGAACATGGTTGGCCACAAGCTAGGGGAATTTTCGCCCACCCGGACGTTTAAAGGTCACGCGGCCAAGACGACCGAGAAAGCGGCGAGGTAGCCAAGAGATGGCAGCAGTAGCAGGACTGTTGGCAAAGGCAGAGGCGCGCTATGTACACGTATCGGCGCAAAAGGCCCGGCTTGTGTTGGACATGATCCGGGGCCGGCACGCAGGAGACGCGATTCACATACTGAGCGCGGTCAATAAGCGGATCGCTCCGACAGTTGAAAAGGTGTTGCGGTCGGCGATCGCCAATGCCGAGAACCTGTCAGAAGATGTCGACGTTGACAAATTGTTTATTGCGGAAGCGTACGTGAACGAAGGTCCGCGGCAGAAGCGGATCCGGCCGGCCCCGATGGGCCGGGCGTATCGTTATCAGCGGCGTACATCACATATAGTCGTGAAGCTCGGCGAGCGTGAGCGCGACGGGGCAGAGGAATAGGTTATGGGTCAGAAGGTACATCCTTACGGGTTCCGCTTAGGCGTGACCAAAACGTGGCGTTCCCGCTGGTTCGCCAAGCAGGACTACTCGAAACTGCTCCATGAAGATTTAGAGTTGAAGGAATCGCTCCTGAGCCGCCTGAAGGCCGCCGGTGTGAGCTCGATCGAAGTCGACCGGCCCGGCAACAAGCTGCGGATCACTATTCGGACATCACGTCCCGGGATCATCATTGGACGAAAAGGCGCGGAAATCGAGAAGCTCAAAACCGATTTGGCCAAGAAGACCAAGCGGGAAATCTTCATTGATATCCAGGAAGTCCATCGGCCGGAGCTCGACGCGCAGCTGGTATCGGAGTCGATTGCGCTGCAGCTCGAAAAGCGCGTGGCTTTTCGCCGGGCGATGCGTAAATCGGTTGATTCGGCTCTGCGCTTTGGGTGCAAAGGAATCAAGGTGCGCGTATCAGGGCGTTTGAATGGCGCCGAAATCGCCCGGAGTGAGTGGTATTTGCAGGGGCAGTTGCCGCTCCATACGCTACGCGCCGATATCGATTACGGTTTCAGCCAGGCGTACACCACCTATGGGGTCATCGGCGTCAAGGTGTGGGTCTACAAGGGCGAAGTGATTGAGGGTGGGAACCGGAAAACCAATTCGCTGCGCAACGAAGGGGAGCCGCGTCGCCGCCGTCGCGAAGAACGGACCGATCGTCCCGGAGATCGTGGCGGTGACCGGCCGGTCGATCGGATGGGCGAGCGCCGTCCACCGGTGCAGGGCGCCGGAGCAACCGCTCAAGAAGCTGCAGGTCCGGCTGTTCAGGCTCCTCCGGGTGAGCTGCCGAAACCGGCTGCGACACCGATTGTGCCCCCTATCGCACCCATGGCGACGCCCTCGTGGAAACAGGAGACAACGCGAAGCCCGGCTGGAGTTGAACCCCCGGTGGAAGCGGCCGGGACACAGACCGCCGACGCGCACGCTCCCGAGAGTACACCGGGAGACGAGAAGAAGGAGTCGGGCGGGTAAGCGGGTTTGCTTGCTGAGGAGAAAAGAGTACTGCTATGTTGATGCCAAAGAAGGTCAAGTTCCGCAAACAGCAGCGTGGCCGCATGACGGGCAAAGCTTGGCGCGGCTCGACACTCTCTTTCGGAGAGTTCGGGTTAAAAGCGATGGAATGCGGCTGGGTGTCGAATCGTCAGATCGAAGCGGCCCGTATTGCCATGACGCGCTTCATCAAGCGTGGCGGCAAAGTCTGGATTCGCGTCTTTCCCGATAAGCCGATTACCAAGAAACCGCCAGAGACTCGTATGGGAAAGGGCAAGGGCGCACCGGAAGCCTGGGTAGCGGTCGTGAGGCCGGGGAAGGTGCTGTTCGAAATGGAAGGCGTGGCGGTGGATGTGGCGACTGAAGCGATGCGCCTGGCAGCGCAGAAATTGTCGGTGCCGACCAAATTTGTGAAGCGCGCTGCGGCCGAAGTAGCTAAGGCGAGCTAAAGCTGATCCAGGCGAAGGCGAAGAGAAGAGAACCGATCATGAAAGCAGAAAAAATCCGTGGCCTTGACGCCGGTGATTTACATCGCCAAGTACAGGACACGCAAGAGCAGCTGTTCCGTTTGCGCTTCCAGATGGGGATGGGACAGAGCGAAGGGTTGAAGAGATATCGCATTCTGCGTAAGGATCGTGCCCGGCTGCTGACCGTATTGCGCGAGAAAGCAACCAGCGGCGAAGTCGTCGCTGTGGCGCCGGCCGTTCAGAAGCCGGTTCTGCAGAAAAAGCGAAAGAAGTAGGCGAGAGTCGGACAAACAATGGCGGCACAGATTCAAAATGCAGCGGGGACAGCCGAGCATGCTTCCCACAAAAACGAGAAAGTCGGTGAAGTCATCTCGACCAAGATGGCCAAAACCATTGTGGTCGAGGTAACCCGGCGCGTTCCTCATCCGGTGTACAAACGGATTGTCAATAAGCGAAAAAAGTTCTATGCGCACGATGAGGAGCAATCGGCTAAGGTGGGCGATGTGGTACGCATCATCGAGTGCCGTCCTTTAAGCCGGCTGAAGCGCTGGCAGTTAGGGACCATTCTCCGGCAGGCTGTGCAGGTGGGCATTGAACACCCGGCGCTCGAAGGGAGCGCGGATACGCGCACCAAAATGACGCTGAAAAAGAAAAAGAAGAAATAGCGAGAGTTTCGGATTGCGGCGCCAGCGGACTTGAAGTGATGAGTTGGTTGCGGCGAACGAACTGAGAGATTGAAGGAGATACGTCATGATAGGGATGCGAACCATGCTGGAGGTCGCCGACAATAGCGGCGCCCGGAAGCTGCAATGCATTTTGCCGCGTGGTGGCGACCTGGGGCTTCGTGCCGGTTTAGGCGACATCATCACCGCTAGCGTGAAAGAAGCGGCTCCGGATTCGAGCATCAAGAAGGGCAAAGTGGTTCGCTGCGTGGTGGTTCGCATGCGCAAGGAGAGTCGCCGCAAGGATGGAACCTACATCCGCTTTGATTCGAATGCGGCGGTGCTGATCAACGAAGTGGGCGAACCGGTGGGTACGCGCGTGTTTGGGCCCGTCGCTCGTGAGCTTCGCGATAAGCGTTTCATGAAAATTGTGTCATTGGCGCCGGAGGTGATCTAGGCTTATGCCCAAGATTGCCTATCAGCGGCGGCAGGAAAAGGGCGAACGGACGCCTCTGCGCATCAAGATCAAAAAAGATGATGTCGTCAAGGTGATTGCCGGCCGGGACAAAGGGAAGACTGGTAAGGTGCTTGAAGTTGACCGGTTTGCCGGGAAACTGACGGTTGAAGGCGTGATGATAGTGAAGCGGCATACACGGCCGAACCCTTCGAAGCAGATCAAGGGCGGCATCGCTGAAAAGGAAATGGCCATCAGCGTCTCGAACGTGATGATGTTGACCCCCGGCGGCGTTCCGACCCGGATCGGATACAAGATGGAGACAGTGGGGACCAAGGTCCGCCGCGTTCGAATTGCGCGTAAGGGTGGCGAAACGCTCGACAAGAAGTGATAAACGCTGAGAGTTTCGACCAGCGCAGGACAAACTGCGCAGTGAAAGCAGGCCGTTTGGAATCGGCTACAAGGATAGGCAGAGCAGAGGACGATGGCAAAGAAAACTGAGAACACCCCCAATCCGGGCGGAGCAAACGCGAAGGGGAAGGGTGATGGCGGCAAGGGGAAGGGTGACAAAGGCGCAGGCGGGCGTGGGCGAAGTGACTCTGGCCCGGCTGCGGAAACTACCCTGGCCGAAGGCAAGCCCAAGAGCGGTGGGTCGCACGCCCGTCTTCGTGAGCATTACGGCAAAAGTGTGATCCCGGCCATGACCAAGGACTTCGGATACAAGAATGTGATGGCCGTGCCGAAGATTGAAAAGGTCGCCATCAATATTGGGTTAGGCGAAGCAACCGGGAATAGCAAGTTGATGGACGCGGCGGTTAGTGAATTGGGCGCCATTGCCGGACAGAAGCCCGTGGTGACCAAGGCGAAGAAGTCGATTGCCGCGTTTAAGCTGCGCGAAGGGATGGCCATCGGCTGCATGGTGACCCTGCGCGGCGACCGCATGTACGAGTTCTTGGATCGGCTGATGAATGTTGCGCTGCCCCGTGTGCGCGACTTTCGCGGCATGTCGCCCAAAGCGTTTGATGGTCGTGGAAACTACACGATGGGTTTGAAAGATCAGTTGATTTTTCCCGAGATCGATTACAACAGGGTGGACAAGGTGAAGGGCATGAATATCAGCATCACCACCACGGCGAAAACAGATGTCGAAGGTTTGGCGCTATTGCGGCACATGGGTATGCCGTTTCGCCAATAAGAGAGAACGGAGTCGATGGCTACAACTGCAAAGATCGCCAAGGAAGCGAAGAAGCCGAAATTTCAGTGCCGGCTGCGGAATCGCTGCAAGAACTGTGGGCGTCCCCGCGGATTTCTGCGCAAGTTTTCCTTGTGCCGGATTTGTTTCCGGAAGTTTGCGCTCGCCGGTGAAGTGCCCGGCGTGACGAAGTCCAGCTGGTAGGATTCGCTTTACCAGTTCGTACAGGCTAGGCGCGGGCGAAGGTTGCTTGCTTTGCTCAAGCTGAACAATGAAAGGTGCTGAAGGGAAGAAGTAAATGACAGCAGACCCCATAGCCGATATGTTGACCCGGGTGCGCAACGCGCTCATTGCGCGCCATGCGAAGGTCGATATCCCGGCATCACAATTGAAGAACGAGATTGCCCGTATCCTGAAGGAAGAAGGATACATCCTCAACTACAAGCTGACCGAAGAAGGGTCGAAACACTTCATACGCTTGTATCTGAAGTACACGCCGTCAAACCTGCCCGTCATCTCGAGGATTGAACGCGTTTCGCGTCCTGGTTGCCGGGTCTATGTGGGCTCAAAGGGAATACCGAGAATTCTGGGCGGATTAGGAATCAATATTCTGACTACCCCGAGAGGCGTGATGACCGGCAACACCGCGCGGCGCGAAGGCGTCGGGGGCGAAGTGCTTTGTCAGATCTGGTAAGGAACGCGTCATGTCAAGAGTAGGGAAAAAACCGATTCCGCTGCCGAAAGGCGTCAAGATCAACATTGGCGCTCAGTTGCAGGTAGAAGGTCCTAAAGGCAAGCTGACCGTGCCCATCCCGGACGGCGTTCATTTTGAGCAGAAAGACGGCATTCTCGAAGTGGTTCGGGATCACGATCGTTTTGCCGCACTGCATGGGCTGACCCGGGCGCTCGCTGCGAACGCCGTACAGGGTGTATCAACTGGCTTCACTCGCGAACTGGATGTTGTGGGGACCGGGTTCCGAGCCGATGTGAAGGGGAATGTCGCAACGTTCACCCTGGGCTACTCACACCCGATTGAGTTTTTGTTGCCGGCTGGGGTAGACCTGAAGGTCGATAAGCAGACGCATTTGATTCTCACGGGCTACGACCGGCAAGCGGTGGGTCAGGTGGCTGCCCATATCCGGGCTTTGCGTCCGCCCGACCCATACAAGAACAAGGGTGTGCGCTATACCGGTGAAGCGCTGCGCAAGAAGGCGGGCAAGACGGGAGCGGGAGGTAAATAAGTGGCAAAAGCAAATAGGAACGAAATCCGGCTCCGCATTCATAAGCGTATTCGCAGCCGGGTGTCGGGAACGGCAGAGCGGCCGAGGCTGGCGGTTTTTCGCAGCATCAATCATATTTACGCTCAGGTGATTGACGACGGGCCGGGTCATACGATCGTTGCCGCCGCTTCTACTGAAAAGGATCTGAAGGGCAAGGGCGGCAATGTGGAAGGCGCCAAACTGATCGGGCAGACAGTGGCGCAACGAGCTAAGGAAAAAGGGATTGCCCGGGTCGTGTTCGATCGAGGCGGATATTTGTACCACGGCCGGGTAAAAGCGTTGGCTGACGCCGCGCGTGAAGCGGGACTGGAGTTTTAAGGCATGGCATTTAACCGACCCGTTAAGCGGATCGATACGCAAGGTCTGAACCTGAAGGAACAGGTCGTCAGCATCAATCGCGTCACCAAAGTGGTGAAGGGCGGTAAGAACATGAGTTTCTCAGCGCTCGTCGTCGTCGGCGATCCGGGAGCAAAAGTTGTCGGGTATGGCACCGGCAAAGCCAAGGAAGTTCCTTCTGCGATTAAGAAGGGCATTGAAGCCGCCAAGAAGAACCTGCGGAAAGTGAATGTGCTCGAAACAACCATTCGGCACGTCGTGCTCGGCCGGTTTGGCAGCGGGCTTGTGCTACTGAAGCCGGCTCCGGAAGGAACAGGCGTGATTGCTGGCGGTCCGGTTCGGGCGGTGATCCAGGCTGTGGGCATTCCCAATGTATTAACGAAATCGATTGGTTCGCACAATGCTCACAATGTAGTTAAAGCGACCATCGATGCCCTGGAGCAGCTGTGCGACAAGACGGCGATTGCGGATATGCGCGGCTTGCCGGTCGAGAAGCTGTAGCTGGGCATAGAAGAGAATGAGGCGTTGGTAATGGCCGAAGGAACAATCAAGATCAAGCTCGTGCGCAGCGTCATTTGCACGCCGCAGAAGCATAAAAATATTGTCAAGTCGCTGGGCTTGCATAAGATCAACCGTGTGGTCGAGCGTCCAGACACTCCCGGTTTCCGGGGCATGGTCAAGAAAGTGCCTCACCTGCTCGAAATCGTTACAGAATAGGATTTGGGGGATAGAGAAATGAATTTGAGTAGTTTGCGGCCCCCCAAGGGTCAGAAGCACAAGAAGCGGCGATTGGGCCAGGGCATGGGAACCGGACGCGGTAAGTTCTCGGGTCGAGGCGCCAAAGGTGCGAAGTCGATTTCCGGTTACAGCAAGATGCGCGGCTTTGAGGGTGGCCAGATGCCCATGCATCGACGCTTGCCGAAGCGTGGCTTCACCAATATTTTTCACAAGGATTATGCCATCATCAACGTCGGTGCTCTCGAGAAACTCGAAGGCGATACGTTTACTCCGGAATCGCTCGTAGCGAGCGGGGTTTTGAAGAAGCTGCATTCCGGTTTGAAGATTTTAGGCAACGGGGAACTGACCAAGAAGATTACGGTCAAAGCGCACATCTACTCCAAAGCGGCGCTCGAAAAGATTCAGAACGCGGGCGGCGCAGCAGAAGTGCTGTCCAAGCCGGCTGCTGCGGAGAAGGCGGAGTAGAGAGCGTATACTGCCCCGGCTATATCAGTCTTGCGGGGTGAAACGGAAACATGACTAAGTTTTTTGAAGCCCTTGCCAACGTGTTCCGGATTGCGGACCTGCGCAGGCGGGTTCTCTTTACCATTGGATTGCTGGCTGTGTACCGGATCGGTGCTTACATCCCGACACCCGGCATCGCCACCGCTCGATTCCAGGAATTCTTCCAGCGGAATGCAAGTGGCGGCTTCCTGGGATATTTTGATCTGTTCAGCGGCGGTATGCTCCGCCGCATGACGATTTTTGCACTGGGCATTACGCCCTACATCACTGCGTCGATTATTCTGCAGTTGTTAACGGTAGTCATTCCGACGCTCGACAAGCTGCAGAAAGAAGGAGAGCTTGGCCGGCGAAAGATCACCCAGTGGACGCGCTATTTGACCATCGTTCTGGCCTTTATTCAATCTTTTGGTATCGCTCTTGCCTTGCAGAATTCCGATGGCAATTTTGTGCCGAATCCCGGAATCGGGTTCATCCTCCTCACCATCCTGACCTTTACGACCGGGACTGCGTTCATCATGTGGCTCGGTGAGCAGATCACTGACCGCGGTATTGGGAACGGCATGTCCCTTATCATCTTTGTTGGGATCATCGTTGGTCTTCCGCCCGCTATTCGTAACATCTACACCAACACCTTTGTGACCCACCAATGGAATCCGGTGCAGATGATCATCATCATTGCCATCATGGTGGCGGTGGTGGCGTTTATCGTGCTGGTCGAGCGAGGCGAGAGGCGCATTCCTGTTCAGTATGCAAAACGAGTCGTCGGGCGCCGCATGATGGGTGGCCAGTCGACCCACCTCCCTTTGAAGGTGAATGCAGGCGGAGTAATTCCCATCATCTTTGCATCCTCGTTACTGGCGTTACCTTCAACAGCGCTGCAGTTCGCTGTCGTTAAGAACAGCCCGTGGCTGACCAGCATGCTAGGCACGCTCGGTGGCGCCGAGCCCCTCTACTATGTTGCCTATGTCATTCTGATCATCTTCTTCTGCTTCTTTTACGTATCCATCATCTTTAATCCAAGCGAAGCTGCAGACAACATGCGTAAATATGGCGGATTTGTTCCAGGTATTCGCCCGGGCAAGAACACGGCCGACTATATGGACAATATCCTGTCGAAGATCACGGTCGTTGGTGGGCTGTATCTGGCCATTCTCTCCCTCATCCCGCAAATCATGATTCAGGGAATTAAACTACAGCACCTTCCCGCAGTAGGCTCGTTTGTTGATGCTCACTTCCCGCGCTGGCTGCTGGACGGTTTGGGAATCAACTTTTTCTTCGGCGGGACCTCTTTACTCATCGTCGTTGGTGTAGCCATGGATACGGTGAACCAGATTGAGGCTCAGCTGATCATGCGTCACTATGACGGCTTTACGCCCCGGGCGGGCCGCAATCGTGGACGGCGGAGTTAGGCGCCGAACTACCCTTGGCTGTTCCTGCTCAAAAAACGCTCGTTCCCGCAGTCATTCTGTTTGGGTCGCCTGGATCCGGTAAGGGAACACAGGCAAAGCTCCTTCGGAAGTGTCTCGATTCGCCTCATGTTTCGACAGGCGACATGCTGCGGGCTCATATCGAGGCACAAGATGCGATCGGTCAAGAGACAGATCTGCTCATTCGCTCGGGTAAGCTGGTCTCCGATGAGCTGGTGAACGAGATGGTGAAAGACCGGCTGGCAGATCCGGATTGTCAAAAGGGCGTTATTCTCGACGGGTACCCAAGAACTCTCAATCAGGCGAAGATGTTTCTTGGCTTTGCGGAACCTCACGGGTTTTTGCCGGCCGTGGTATATTTGGTGGTTGACTACGAGAAAATCGCCAGTCGTCTCAGTGGTCGCCGGCAGTGTCCTGTTTGTGGAACTCTTTACAATCTCGTAACCAACCCCCCGAAGATATCCGGGGTTTGTGACCGCGATGGTGCCTTGCTAGTGACACGTGAGGATGATCGGGAGTCGGTCATTCGGGAGCGGCTGAAAGAATACGAGCTGCAAACGCGACCGTTGCTCGATGAATTTCGGCAATCGCGTGTACCGACCTTTGAGATTGCTGGTGCAGATCTGTCTCCCGAGGAAATTGCAGGTCAGGTTTGTGACTCGCTTGGGTCGCTGGGGCTCATGTACAAGTCTCCGGTGACGGGAGCAAGGGGTTCAGGGGTCGGGATCAGGTTGTGATTGTGCGAAGAAGTACTGTCGAGCTCGATAAGCTGCGTCGAAGCGGGATGCTCGTTTACCAGATCTTGCAGGATTTGCGCCCGATGGTGACCGAAGGTGTCACTACGCAGGATCTGGAAGAGGCGGCGGAAAAGATGATCTCTGATGCAGGCGCGAAGCCGGCGTTTAAGGGCTATTACTCGCAGGCGTCGGGAACCAAGTATCCGTTCGTTTTGTGTACGTCAGTGAATGAAGAAGTTGTTCACGGAATGCCCTCGGCGCGGAGAAAGCTGAAAGCGGGGGATATCGTTTCGGTCGATACAGGAGTTCAGTTAAACGGCTATTACGGTGATTCAGCCATCACCATTGCCATTGGGGAAGTGAACGACTCGGTGAAGAGGCTGTTGAAGGTGACCGAAGAGAGTTTAGAGTTGGCCATTGACCGGGTTTGGTCGGGAAACCGCCTTTTTGATGTATGCGGCACGGTGGAGAAACACGTGGTATCACATGGCTTTTCCATCGTGCGCGAGTTTGTTGGGCATGGAATTGGCACTTCACTGCACGAGGAGCCGCAAATCCCGAATTACGTGGATCGCCGGGGGGAAAATCCTCGATTGAAGCCTGGAATGGTTTTAGCGATTGAGCCCATGGTGAATGCCGGCAAGGCAGATACGAAAGTCTTGCCTGACAAGTGGACGGCGGTCGCTAAAGATGGGTCGTATTCGGCTCATTTTGAACATATGGTGGCAGTAACCGACAATGGTCCGTGGGTTTTGTCGAGGCCGTAGTCGAGGCCGTAAAGGTTAGACAGGTTGGGGGGTCTGTGGTGACCGGGCGGGAAGCGTTCGAATCGGGAGCGAAGGAGCGCATAGCTGAAGGGCTTGTGGTCGAACTTCTCCCGAGCCTGCTCCTGAGGGTCAGGCTGGAAGGCGAGCATCAAATGATCGCTCATCTTCCGAGCACACAGAAGTCGAATTTTGTCAGGTTACGCGTTGGAGATCGGGTTCGAGTGGCCTTTTCGGCTCAGGACCGGACGCGTGGACGGATTGTGGAATTGTTGACGAAAGGTTAGGGCTCTCCAGGGCTGAAGAAGTCCGGGAGAGCGTGTGGAGCAGTTATGAAGGTGCGAGCATCCGTTAAGAAGTTGTGTGATAAGTGCAAGGTGATTCATCGCCACGGCGTCGTGCGCATCATCTGCACTAATCCAAAGCATAAGCAGCGGCAGGGTTAGAGTAAAGGAACGTCATGGCGCGTATTGCAGGTGTTGATCTACCGAATCGGAAGCGGGCAGCGATCGGGCTGACCTATATATACGGAATTGGACGTACCAGAGCGCTCTCTCTGCTGTACCGGGCGCAGGTCGATCCCGACAAGAAGGTCTCCGATTTGTCGGAAGAAGAAGTGAACCATCTTCGAACGCTCATCGAGAGTGAAGGGGCGATCGAGGGCGATCTCCGCAAGGAAGTCTCCATGAACATCAAGCGCCTGATGGAAATGGGTTCTTACCGCGGCTTGCGGCATCGGCGTGGTTTGCCCGCGCGAGGTCAGCGGACTCACACAAACGCGCGCACGCGCAAGGGCCCTCGGAAGGGCACAGTCGCAGGCAAGAAGAAGGCGACGAAGACCTAATCGGGCTTCTCAGACAGGATAGTCGATGGCTAAAGCACCCGCAAAATCAGGTAAGAAGAAGGCCTTCAAAAAGAAGGAAAAGAAGAACGTCCCGTACGGGACGGTTCATATCCAGGCTTCGTTTAACAACACAATCGTCACTTTTACGGACCCCATTGGGAATGTTTTGGCGTGGTCGAGTTCCGGATCTTTGGGCTTCCGGGGCTCTCGAAAAGGGACTCCGTTCGCCGCGCAGCAAGCTTCTCTGACCGCCGCCAACAAGGCGAAAGAGACGGGGTTGCGCACGGTTGAAGTACGAGTTGCCGGGCCCGGATCGGGACGTGAATCGGCGGTTCGTGCGCTAGCGACCGCAGGCATTGAGGTGCGCGCCATCAAAGACGTCACGCCGATTCCGCATAATGGTTGTAGACCGCCTAAGAAGCGGCGCGTCTAACTCAAACTTATTTAAGTAAAGCGGGACGAAGGCTTTAGCCGTAAACCGCACCTAACCGGCGCAGTCTGACTGCGCTTATTCTTGGGAGGTTTAATCATTGGCACGTTATAGCGGCCCCGTGTGCAGGCTCTGCCGTCGCGAGGGCATGAAGTTATTCCTGAAAGGCGAGCGCTGTCATTCAGAAAAGTGCGCTATTGAAAAGCGTAATTTCGCTCCAGGACAGCACGGCAAAGACAAGAAGGCCAAGATTGTTGGCTACGGCCTGCAGCTGCGTGAAAAGCAGAAAGCACGCCGGTATTATCGTGTCCTCGAAGGTCAGTTCCGGAATCTCTTCGAGAAAGCTGTCAAGCAGAAAGGTATTACGGGCGAGACGATGTTGGCCATGCTTGAGAAGCGTCTGGACAACGTCGTGTACCGCATGGGATTGGGAACAAGCCGCGCTCAGGCCCGGCAACTTGTCCGGCACGGGCACTTTAACGTGAATGGCCGCAAGGTCAATATCCCCTCGTACACGGTGAAGCCGGGCGAAGTGATCGAGGTTCGTACGCGCAGCCGCGAAAACCCGACCGTTCTATCCGCGCGCGACGCCACGGCTCATACTCCGAGTCCGTCCTGGCTCGAAGTAGACCGCGAGGCGTTACGAGGTCGTGTTCTGCAACAGCCAAAGCGGGAAGAGTTAGTACAGATTCAATTAAATGAGCAGCTCATTGTTGAGCTTTACTCGAAGTAATGGCCTAGCGGGTTCGCGCTTTTCGCGCGGACTCATCTCTGATAAGCGACGGACAAGGTAAGAGGATATATGTTTAAAGGATTTCAGAAGCCGAAGCGACTGGTGGCCAATACCGAGTCGCTGACAGAACGTTACGGTCAATTTTCAGCTCAGCCGTTTGAACGCGGGTTTGGGCCAACAATTGGAACTGGTTTGCGCCGCGTGCTGTTGAGTTCGATTGAAGGTGCGGCGATTACGGGGGTACGCATTGACGGTGTGTCTCACGAGTTCAGTCCCATTCCCGGCGTTGTCGAAGACGCTACCGATATCATCCTGAACCTGAAGCAGGTGCCGTTCAAGATGATCGGTGAAGGGATGCATATTGCGCGGCTCCGCGTGGACGCGGCGGGCGAGGTGATGAGCAGTCAGATCGAAACCGACAACGATGTCGAATTTCTGGACCGCAATCTGCACATTGCCACCGTCGGCGAGGGCGGCAAACTCAACATCGAAATGCGCATCAAGAGCGGGCGCGGGTATGTTTCCGCAGATCGCAACTACGACGAAGATCTTCCTATCGGCTATATTCCTATCGACTCGGTTCACTCGCCTGTTCGCAAGGTGAACTACGTCGTGGAAGCGGCTCGTCTCGGCCAGAATACCGATTTTGATAAGTTGTCGATTGAGGTATGGACAAACGGCGCCATTTCGCCGCAAGACGCCATCGGCCAGGCCTCGAAACTGCTGAAAGATCATATGACAATCTTCATCAATTTCGAGGAGAGCCCGGAGGTTGCGGAAGAGCCGGCAGAGCGCGCGATTAACCAGATGAATGAAGTGCTCAACCGCTCTGTGGAAGAGTTGGAATTGAGCGTTCGTTCCTACAACTGCCTGAAGAACGCCAACATTCAAACCATCGGCGACTTGGTTCAGAAGAGCGAATCGGAGATGCTCCGGACGAAGAATTTCGGACGCAAGTCTCTGAATGAGATCAAGGAAATTCTCCAAGGTCTCGGATTGAATTTCGGCATGAAGTTCGATGCACAGGGACGTTTGGTGGGTGGTGCACCGCCGGCCTCTCCGTCAGACTACGGCAACGATCCCTATGCCGGATTAGAGGAGTAAACGATGCGGCACCGCAAAGCTGGTTTTAAACTTAAGCGCAACGTCAGTGCCCGGCGGGCGCTTCTTCGCGGTTTGGTGACGAGCGTCATTCAGGAAGAGCGGATCACGACAACAGTTCCCAAAGCAAAAGCGACGCGGCCGCTTGTCGAGAGAATGATTACGCTTGCCAAGGAAGACACGCCCCATACGCGCGGTCAGGCGGCAGCGTTTCTTCTAAAGCCCGAAGCAGTGGAGAAACTCTTCGATAAGATTGGACCCCGGTTCAATCAACGGAATGGCGGCTACACGCGCATCATCAAGCTCGGCTGGCGCAAGGGTGACGGAGCAGAGACTGCAAAGCTGGAACTGGTTGGCTCAGAACTCGTTAAGCGGGCTGCTGAACGGGCGGTTCGTCGTGAAGAGCGGCTGAAGCAAATGCGTGAGGGCGGCGAAGGTCCAGTCGAATAGCGTCATTGCAGAGTACTATCAGCGGCCCGAGAGTTTAAGGACTTTCGGGCCGTTTTGTTTAGTGGCGGCGTGCCTTCCTGGCGTGTTGTACCGGCTCGGCTGCGGTAGCATTTGTGGGCTGCTGCTTCGATGATTCTGAACCGATCTTGCTCAGGATGCGGTCATGGATCCAGTGCTCGTCCCACCATTCCTTCGAATCGATTTGGACACCGTCGATCATCATGCTGAAATGGACGTGATCGCCGAAGGCCATTCCAGTCGCTCCGCTGATCCCGATCTGGCCTTCTTTGCTTACCATGTCACCGACCTTTACCAGAATCCGGCTCATGTGGCCGTAGAGGCTCTGCAGCGAGTAGCCGTGGTCGATGATGACGCAGTTTCCGTAGAGCCCTAACCGGTCAGCGTAGATTACCTTGCCAGAGTTCGCGGCCTTCACCGGTGTATTCTGCGTCTGCGCCAGATCGTAGCCGAGATGCACCTGCTCATCGACTTTGCGTCCGTTATAGACATAGCTGCGTTTGTCGGCAAAGAACGATTCGCGCGTGCCTTTCACGGGAATGAACGGACCGGACCAGAGAATCTTATGTTCGGTGTTGGTGCGCAGATTGTAGATCTGTTGACCGTTTGCGCGCCGCATTTCCCGGTTCAATCGGACGAAGCGATCGACTAGGCTGCCGGAGCCTTCGGGGTCAAGCTCACCGACAACCTTGCCCATGTTTTTGTCGTTGAGATTAATCGTGGTCTCCTTAAACTTCTTGGGGAAGACTTTGACCCAGAAAGCGGTGGTAACTTCTGTACCGGCACCGTTGCGAGCGAAAACAGCGGGGACAGTGTCGGGATTGACGTCCCAGGGATAAGGAAATAGGGAGAAGCGGCGATTGCTGTTATCGGGTTCACCGGGCATGGCAAAAGTTCCAGCTGAGTAATTCGCTACTCGAACCCCTGCGTCGGTCCAGTTGCCGCCCAGGTCGAGTGTAACCAGTTCGGCTCCACCCTGATTGATGTAATGCTGACGGCCATCGGCCACAACGGTGGGTGGCCTAAGGATCACTGGCAGATCCTGAGACAGAGTCGTGGTGCTACCCCAGAGGTCGTTCGATTTGCCGTGGACGATCAGCCTAGCGGGTCCTTCCTTCAGGAACGCAGCTTGCTTCTTACCGGCAGTAAAGGTGTAGATGCGAGACTTCTGACTCGAGCGGGTCCTGTCCTCATAAACAGTCTGACTCTGGCCGTTCTGTTCGACGACGACCGAGAAAGCCTTCAGGCCGTGCGGGTCATCGGCCTGGACCGTGACGGTGGTGGCATTACCGATGCCTGAGACTGGACGGGCAAACTTCAGGTTAACTCGCTTTCCCGAAAAGACGACGATTCCGAAGATGGCCACAACGACGGCGGCAGCAATGAGGAGAATGCGCTTTTGCAGCTGATTCATTGTTCTAAGTTTCGAGTACCCGGCGGCCTTCGATGCGATAGTTGCCGCGAAGAACCCAGGCGATAGCGTCGGAGTAGATTCTATGTTCCTCAACTAGTATGCGGGACGACAAGCTTTCCAAGGTGTCGGTATCGAGGACGGGGACGGCTGACTGGAGGAGGATAGGGCCGCTGTCGAGATCCTCGTTTACGAAATGAACTGTGCACCCGGTGAATTTAACGCCGTGACTTAAGGCTTGGTACTGAGCATCGAGGCCAGGGAAAGCAGGGAGGAGTGAAGGATGGATGTTCAGAATGCGACCCGAAAATTGCGAAACGAACTGTCCACTCAGGAAGCGCATGTAACCTGCCATACAGATCAAGTCAATCTTATGGAGGTGAAGGAGGCTGGCAACTTGCTGGTCATAGGCGGTCCGCTCCCAACCTCTTGATTCTAGAGCAGCGCTGGGAAAGCCGAGCTCGCGGGCACGACCGAGACCGGGCGCTTGGGGTCTATTTGAAAATACGAAGCCAATTTCGCAGGGAAGCTGGCCCGAAGCAACATTGCGGGCGATGGCCTCGAAGTTTGAACCGCGGCCGGAGAGCAGAATTCCGAGACGCGGTTTCGAACCTGTGTTCACAGATAAGTGACCTTAGGTTGCGTGTCTGACTCCCAGGGAATGACGTGGCCAATTTCGAAGTAGGGCTGACGCATTTTCCGTAGCGCTTGCGATACGAACCCAATTTTTTTGGGTGACACGAATAAGACGATTCCGATGCCCAGATTGAAGGTGCGGCGCAGTTCGTCATCCGGAATATTTCCGGTCTTCTTCAGCAAATCGAAGATAGGCTGACGAGGCCAGGAAGAGGGCAGGATTTTGACGGCGCAGTTTGGCGGAAGAACACGGGGAATGTTGCCGGTGAGGCCGCCGCCTGTAATATGAGCGGCTCCCTTTAAGAGCTTTTGCCGTTGCAAGGTGCTTAGCGGTTTGAGGTAGGAGCGATGGACTTTCAGGAGTTCGTCGATCAGTTTGGCGTTAGGAGGTTTGGCTGCTTCCTCAACCAGAAGCTTGCGGGCGAGCGAGTAACCGTTGGTGTGGAGTCCGTTGGAGGGAAGGCCCAGGAGGAGATCGCCCGGTTTGATTTTGACGCCGGTCAGCATGCGCTTTCGCTCGACCGCACCGACAATGAATCCGGCAAGGTCGTACTCTCCAGGCGCATACAGGCCAGGCATCTCAGCAGTCTCGCCGCCCACGAGCGCACAGCCGTTCTTTTTGCAACCGCGCGCGATGCCTTCGACGACACTGGCGCAGATGGCGGCGTCGAGTTTACCGACGGAGAAGTAATCGAGGAAGAAGAGGGGAGTGGCTCCCTGAACGGCAATGTCGTTCACGCAGTGGTTAACGAGGTCTTCGCCAATGGTGTCATGCCGCCCTGTGGCGAAAGCGATCTTCAGTTTAGTTCCGACACCGTCGGCCGAGCTGACCAGAACCGGGTCACGCCAATCTTTGAGCGAGAAGGCGGCTCCGAAGCTGCCGATCGACGTGAGGACGTTAGCGGTGTGCGTTTTGGCAGCGTGGCGCTTAATGAGGGCGACAGCCTTGTCAGCTTCATCTATGTGAACGCCGGCGTCACTATAAGTTGTCTGTTTGGCCACTACTGAAAAATCAGTGTAGCGGATAGAGAGGAAAAGGAAGGGGACAACCGCGGGGTTATCCCCTCTTCACTATTCTTGAGGAATTGTGAAATCAGGGTTGTAGCCGCTACCCGGGTCCTGGTAGAGACCGGACGGTTGCAGCGGGCTCGAGCTCACTGAAGGCTCAACGAACTTAGTGTTGGTCTTACTTCGCTCGATGAGTTCCTTCAAGAGAGGCTTGGTGATGGAGTCACTCAGACGGTCTTTGGAATTCATGAGGAAACTGTAGCGCGGGATCAAGATGGACAGACTGTGCCGGGCGGGATGGGTCAGAGATGCTTGTTCAGCGAAGTAATTGTTTTATTAGCAGATCGGGCGTTCTGTGGCACAATGAGGAATTTCTTGACGGGCTGTGATCGGAGATTGGCATGGATAGTACTCGAGCGGTCGCATTGATGGCAGGTTTGGCAGCATGTGGCGGGGTGAGTCAGGGTGCAGTGGCGCTTGCGGTGGCCATCAAGGATGCGCATGTGGTTACGGTGAGCGGGGCCGATTTGCCGAAGGCGACTGTCCTGCTGCGTGGCGGTCTGATTGTGGATGTGGGCGCCGGTCTGACGATCCCTCCTGACGCAGGGGTAATTGAAGGTCAGGGACTGACGGTATATCCGGGATTCATCGATGCTTTAAGCACCTGGGGACTGCCGGGCGCCGCGCCGAATACGAGAGCGACAACAGCCGCACCGCAGGCACCAGTAGCTGCAACGCCGGCCGTGTCCTCTGCTCCGGCTCCGATAACACCCGAGACTGAGCCGGTGACGGTGACCCAAGCGAGGCTACACGGGCCGGAGGGACGGCCGCAGAATTATGCGTTTGACAGGGCCGCGGACCTGGTGACCCCGATCGACAGCAGGTTGGACATAGCGCGATCGGCAGGGTTCACCGGTGCGGCGACTTTCCCGAACCGGGGGATTTTTGAAGGGCTAGGGGCGATGGTCAATCTGGCGGGCGACCAAGGGCGCGACATGGTGGTAGCGCAGCCGATCGGCCAGGAGCTTATGTTTCGCGTAGGCGGAGGCGGAATGGGGCGTTCCTTTCCGGCATCACTGATGGGAAACATCGCTTACGTCCGGCAACTTTACCTGGATTTGGACCAGTACAAAGAAGCTCAACAGATGTATGAAAGCCATCCGGCCGGAAGTACCCGGCCAAAGTATGACCACGATCTGGAAGGTTTGCGCGAGTCTCCACGAATTCTTTTGCCGGCCGACAAGGAGCAGCAGATCGATCGAATGCTGAGCTTTGGGCGTGAGCTGAAAACGCCTTTTGTGCTTTATGGGCTGCATGAAGCGTACAAGACCATTTCGCAATTGAAGGAAGCGAAGGTGCCGTTGCTGATCAGCCTGAAATGGCCTGAGAAGTCAAAGAACGAAGACCCGAGCGAGGTTCCGAATTACCGGGATTTAGAGATGCGTGCGCAAGCGCCGGCAGTTCCGGGAATGCTGGCCAGAGCCGGGGTGAAGTTTGCTTTTTACTCCTATGGGATCGACACCGCTGCCGATCTGAGGAAGGCGATCAAGAAAGCAGTGGATGCGGGTTTGACGCGGGCTGATGCGGTTCGCGCACTAACGCTAAACGCGGCCGAGATGTACGGAGTGGCGGACCGGCTGGGAAGTGTTGATAAGGGGAAGATCGCCAATCTCGTGGTCATGAAAGGCGATGCTTTTGACGACAAAACGACTGTTGAGTACGTGTTTATAGACGGCAAGCAGTTTCGTCCTTTGAAAGAGCCTGAGCACGCGGCGGGGAGCGATGGTGGTTCGGGGGCTCCGAAGCCAGCAGGGGAGAACATTATGACGGCAGGAGCGGAAAAGTGATGCGGATCGTTGGTGCAGCTATTGCAGCGGCCTTGATTGCGGCAGTATTGGGGTCTGCTCAAACCGTTCTGATCCGGAATGCAACGGTTCTGACCGTGACCAAAGGAACGGTGGAAAACGGAAGCGTGCTGATTGAGAACGGCAAGATTGCGGCGATTGGAAAGAATGTCAGCGCCCCGGCGGATGCAACGGTAGTTGACGCGACGGGCAAGTTCCTGATGCCGGGGATCATCGATTGCCACTCTCATACCGCGATCGAGGGCGGAGTGAACGAGGGCACGTTGTCTGACTCGTCGATGGTAAATATCGCGGACGTGATCGATCCGACTGACATCAACATTTATCGTGCGCTTGCTGGAGGACTGACAGTCTCGAACGTGCTGCACGGTAGCGCGAATGCCATCGGCGGACAAACGGAAGTGATCAAGCTGAGGTGGGGAAAGCCGGCGCAAGGAATGGTTTTCGAGGGAGCGAAGCCGGGGATCAAGTTCGCTCTGGGCGAAAATCCGAAGCGCGCCGGTGAACCGCAAGGGGGATTCTTCACGCAGGGTCCGGTGGCGGAGCGCCGGTATCCGGGAACGCGCATGGGTGTGGAAGAAGTGATACGCGAGAGCTTCACGGAAGCTAAAAACTATCAGGCAGAGTGGAACGACTATAAAGCACAGCTCGCTCGCGGCGCGCATCCGGTACCTCCCCGAAAGGATCTTCGTCTGGAGCCACTGGTGGAAGTGTTAGAGGGCCAGCGCTACGTTCATGCTCATTGTTATCGGGCGGATGAAATCCTGATGCTGATCCGTGTGGCGGACGAGATGGGTTTCAAGATACGGACATTTCAACATGTTCTCGAAGGGTACAAGGTGGCAAAGGAGATTGCGGCGCATGGAGCCGGCGCTTCCACGTTCAGTGACTGGTGGTCCTACAAAGCAGAAGCTTTCGACGCCACACCGTATAACGCCGCCATCATGGAGCGAAAGGGAGTGGTTGTTTCGCTGAACTCGGATTCGGATGAATTGCAGCGGCATCTGAATCTGGAAGCGGCGAAGACGATGCGGTATGGCGGCTTGAACGAGACAGAAGCACTCGCGATGGTGACGATTAATCCGGCAAAGCAACTCGGGATTTCGGATCGGGTGGGGTCGATCGAAGTAGGGAAGTCTGCTGACCTGGTGCTGTTCGATCAGCATCCTCTTTCGGGATATTCGAAGGCGATGAAGGTGTGGATCGACGGGCACGAATATTTCGACCGTGAGAAAGACTTAGAGACGCGGCCGAAGTTCGAGCAGCAAAAGAAGAATCTGCTGGATAAAGACAAGACGCCGAGTAACGATGGGCCGCGGAATGGAAGATCTCGCCCGGCTGGTTCAACGAGTGGAGAGTGATCAGTGGAAAGTGATGAGTCGGGGACAGGCAATGCAGGCGGTGGAGGTGACACGTTAATGAAATTAGAGGGCTTAGTTCGGGGTGCGACTGCGGCATTACTGTTTAGCTGTTTGGCGATAGCGGCATCGAGCGGAAACGACTCGGTCTTGATTCGAAACGTGACGGTACATCCGGTGACGGGCCCGGAGATTCGCAACGGCGCTGTTCTGGTGGTGGATGGACGGATTGCGGAAGTTGGTACACATGCTTCCGGGAAGTCGGGTGTGCGTGTCATTGATGGACACGGGCTGCAACTCTACCCGGGGCTGATCAATGCAGCGACGAACGTCGGGCTGTCGGAGGTGAGCGCACTTCGCGACACGGTCGATCTCGATGAGATCGGTGTATTTAATCCCGAGTTGCGGGCTGAAGTTGCGTTCAATCCGTCGAGCGAACATATCGACGTAACCAGAGCGTCGGGGATCACAAGTGTAGTTAGTTTGCCGGGAAGTGGAGGCCGAGGCGGACGGGGCGGCGGCGGTAATGCAGTGATTACGGGACAAGGCGCGTTGATGCACCTGGAAGGTTGGACATGGGAAGAGATGGCAGTTAAGCCGAGTGCCGTGATGGATATGTTGTTTCCGCAGATCCAGGCGATGTCTGCCCGCATGCAACTGTTTTCAGGCACTCCAGCGCGACCGTTTGCAGAGCAAGAAAAGCAGTATAAAGAACGCTTGGCGCAGATGAGTGACTTTTTTGAGGAAGCTCGGCGATACGAGAAGGCGAAGGCAGCAGGAGTCGCAAATTTCCGGCGCGATGTACGTCTGGAAGCGATGATCCCGGTTGTAGAAGGCAAGCAGCCGCTGTTTGCCCGAGCGGAGACGGAGCGCATGATCAAGGACGCAGTCGCGTTCGGAGACAAGGAACGAGTGAAGATTATCATTGCCGATCCGCGGGAGATTGGTAGCACCGGGCCGCTTCTAAAAGAGAAAAACATACCGGTTGTGTTGGGCAAAACTTTCGATCTTCCGATGCGCGATGATGATCCGTACGATGCGCCTTACACGTTACCGGAGCAGTTTCATAAAGCGGGCGTGAAGATCTGTTTTGGAACGTTCGATGTGGAGTTTGCCCGGAACGTGCCCTTCGAGGCCGCGCAAGCCGTCGCGTTTGGATTACCGCGCGATGAGGCGTTGAAGGCGCTCACAATCAACAGCGCGGAAATTTTGGGCGCAGGGGAGCAGTTGGGGTCTATTGAGAAAGGCAAGACGGGCGACTTGATCCTTACAGATGGCGACCCGATGGAAGCGAAGTCGAATATCAAGCAGATGTTTATTGCGGGGCGCGAGGTGAGTTTGGAGTCACGGCATACGAGGGAGTATGAGAAGTGGTTGAAGCGGCCGTAAACAGTTTTCACTGGCTTGCAAATTAGGAGCTGAGATAACAGGTTCAACGACGACCCTTAAGCCGATTTGAATTTAACTATAGGTCTGTTGTCGATGGAGGTGATTCGTTGCTTCAGGCTTTTTCGCATAATGTCTATTTCGTTAGCGAGACCGAGGCCGCGATAGACCAGTGAAGTTTCGTGCAGGGCGTAACGACTGTCTCGACTAGCGCTGAACCAGTTGAACGAGCCCACGCAATATAGATTGTTGTCGCCGATCACCGCCTTGCTGTGTACTCTCCTAACGAGAACAGTATCAATACCCGCTTCGCGCAGTAAACGGATATCGGTTTGAAATTTTTCACGCTTTGCAGCAAGTCTTTGCGGATCGCTGTCACTTGTGTTGGATTCTGGGTCGGTGTAGACGCTGACCCTAATTCCTCGCTGGGCCGCAGAGCTCATCGCTTCCAGGGCGCCGATCTCCTTGATACGATCCACGCGAATCCAAGGAGTGATGATTTGAATCTCACGAGTCACGCTAGCGAGGGTTGCCAGTAGGAAGGCATCGTGCTCCTGTGCATCCCGCAGCTGGCGAATGTCAGTTTGTGAGCTCTTTAGATCCTGCCGCGGTCGTAACTGAAAGTGCAAAGCATTGGCCGCGGTTTGAAAGAGCAAGGCCGCGAGCTGGCCACGTGGTGTCGTTCTCGCGACCACTTCGAACAGGTCCATGTCCCCGAAGACAAGGAAACTATCCTTGGCCCGCGATACAGCCACGTTCAGCATGCTCCGACTTCTATCGATAAAGTCACCATCGAAGTGCTTGGAATAAACGGACGAGAAAATTACTATGGGTCGCTCGGCACCTTGCAGAGAATGCACTGTACCGACAGTCATTCCATCTTTATTAATACCGGTCTTGATCCCCAGCTTTTCACAAGCTTGTGTGATCGCGGCAACCTGGCTCACGAAGGGAGTTATTACACCGACAATCTCACTTATTGGTCTGTTGCCGTACTTTGTTTCCAACTCGTTCTTATGCTTCTCAAGCCATGCAGCGATGGTTTGAGCTTCAAGCATGTTTTGTTGGCTTCCTCCATTGCTCCGTTGACAGATGCCATCGATGTGGAGGTACCCCAAGGCTGGCAACCCGTTCCCCTCCTTATCCGCTGCTGGCTTGGACCCCCGTTTCGGGATCAGCTTGTTGTGATAGCAGAGTTGATTGCAGTACTTGATAATCTCGTCGAAGCAGCGTCGATGCTCGTAGAGGAAAAGCCCTGGGGCTAGGTCGATGTCTTGGTGGTAGCGCGCGGCCCTCTGAGCGATTTGCATGACGCCGCCAGAGGCGGCGCTCTTACCGGATTCCGAAAAGTAATTGTAAGCCTCATTGTTCTTGTCATCTGAAAGAAGTCCAGCGCTGCGCAGATTTCCTTTATCGACGGGAACAGGGATCGACCAGATCGGCTCGATCTGGAGAGTGTCACCGATAACCAGCGCTTTCTTGCTCAACGCGAATGAGGCACCGGCGACTTCCGGAAGGACCTGACTGGCTTCGTCGACAATCAAGAGGTCAACGAAGTTGTAGAGATAGTCAGTGTGAAGTGGTGCCCTTTCCCAGTATGCCGGCTGGATATCATTTCCTTTGGCAGCATAAAGAAGGTCGAGACCACGCAGGGCGTCAGTTTCATGCGTCGTCGCCAGCGCTTTTCTGAAGCTTCACGGCTCTTTGTCTTCTCTCCATCGATGTTCGGCAGCACCTTTTCAATGTCACAAAGCCACCGACCTTCCCAGTAATGGGTGGTCAGCAGGAAAATAGGAAAGCGAATGCGAGTGTCGGCCAGGGCGTCGCATTCGGCCAAGGACAAGTGCTCGGCGGTTTCTGCCGATACTCCAAGCGGTGTTACTGCCAACCGCCAATTCGTCAGTCGCTCCTGTTCTATCTGAAGAACGTGCTCACCCCGTTGGACGCGAACGTTCTGTTCCTTTACTGCACGCTCCAGTTGATCGATGGTTGCCTTGACCGTGGTTTCTATTTGCTCAATGCTCTGCCATTCCTGCTTTTGACACTGCGCTGGCCAGGCGCTTTTGAGAAACAACCTCGCCAGGCGTAGGCGCTTCTTCGCAATCGAAGGAAGCCAGGAGAAAAGCGAGTACAGAATCGACTCATCGGCAAGATAATTTTCCCATTCTGCTGCCAATTTCTTGGTCTCTCGCATCTGCGACTCCAGCATCGCTAGCTGTTGGTTACGATCTGCAAGGCTAATGACCGGATCGTCGCCCAACTCCGCCCGAACTGCCTCGCGCGCGGCGGTCAGCACTGGCCACACACTTTCGATTGCGTTTAGTCTCTCAGCTTCTTTTCTGATGGCCTGTCCCAGAGCAGTAACGGTGATCGAGACCG
The DNA here is from genome assembly GCA_964245395.1 of uncultured Bryobacteraceae bacterium. Classification (GTDB taxonomy): domain Bacteria; phylum Acidobacteriota; class Terriglobia; order Bryobacterales; family Bryobacteraceae; genus Bog-105. The sequence continues at coordinate 3,925 of CAXTMN010000054.1, read as the reverse complement.
TTAGGTCTTCTGAGGCGATCTCCGGAAATGCGCGTGCTGCGGCCAGCAGGTAGTCATGTTGCGCTCTTGCGACATATTCCGCTGACTCGACTGTTTTGAAAAACTCGCGATTCTGGTACTTACCTGCGTTTTCGTCTTCTATTGTTAAGGATGGAAAGTAGGCACCAAAGCTCTTGATCTCGGGAAGCCAACGGCCAGCGAAGGGGCCCGTGCCTTTTGAGAAATCCTTTCCGAAAGCATCAATGATGTTAGTCACAGCCTGATTGTTAGTTGAGGCAGCCAAAATGACCGGTGGCTCAACGCCTTCCAATGCAGCTTTGGCCCACAATGAAGCAACGACTGACAGCAGCAGAGTGGTTTTCCCGGTGCCCGGAGGTCCGTTAACGGCAAGAGTTTCACCCACTTCAGCTACGAGCAGGTGAGCCAAAGCGTCATGCTGCGCCTGTGCCAGCGGAAAGTCGTTGCCAGGATGACCCAGTCGGGCTGAAAAGCCTGCATTTGCCGGTAAGCAAGGTTTAATATCTGAACCGCTTAAACTTGCGTAACGATCAAAGAGCGGCGCGGACGGTGCGTTATCGCGAATATGGTCGTACAGAGGGATGATGTGCTGGCGAGTTCCCTTAATTGATCTCTCTTTGATGAGGTATCCATAGTCGACAACTTCGAAACGGTCCTCTGCTGTTGGCCAGCCTTGTCCCACGTGTTCAAGAAGTCGTTCGCATGCAGCCAGAAAGCTTGACCACTGGTGGTCGAAATCCGATTCAGCTGATTGATTTTCTTCGGAGTAAACGACATTAGGCATCACATTTTTCGTCAGAAACTCATCTTGGGCCGACACCGTGCCGATGACAAAGGATCCTCTCTCGAGCGGTTCCAATATGTCGCGCGGTACGACTGTAGGAGACGACGGGTAAAGTCTTCCATCACGTGCTAAAAGCGCGCGTGTGACAATCGGGGTCACAATGTCCGGCACGCCCGAGCGCCTTTGCTTGCCGTGTTCGACCGTAGGACGGTAAACCTTCAGCCTGATTACGACCTCGACCGTTCTGACTCGCTCGGCTTCGTCCCTGAAACATTCTTCAACGACGGTGTTGCTGACGCGTCCAGTGGTTAGTTCTTCTTTCTGAAGACATAGAAAGCGCTCGGCCTCTTTGGACGCCAGACGCCCGGAGCCAAGCTCGGCATCGGCCAACGAATTTCGCCAATAGCGGGCGTGTGCGAGAGAGTTTTGTTCCATCTTTCCGTCTTCTGAGCTTCAGCTCAAGTTGATAGTGCTGTCGGCTGACCGAGAAGCAGCTTCCTCGATCTTGATCAGTTACAAAACTATCGCAGGGGGCATTACGTCGAAGATTGCATATACCACTGCTCCGTAGGAGCGCGGCTATAACTTGCTCAAGCTAACCAGGTTTGGTTGGTATGATCGAGTTTAAAAAACCGCATAACTTAGATGATCTGAAAGCAGAAGAAGCAAAAGCTGCCAAACTTAAGGCACCCGATGTGCGGTTGAATAATAGGCCACGAAAATGATTTTACATGTTTCCCGTGCGTTTTCATTTTCTGTTGTTTTGGGTGCCGCATTCCTCCTTTGGGCCGATAGTTCCAAAGCGCCAAGCCAGCAAATCTGGGAAGGACAAAGCAGTGGATTTACTGTTGAGTGGACAACCAGTAACTTAACAGTACGTCGAACCACACCGGCAGCCGGGAAAAGTGCTTCGGAAGCAGTGCTGGATTTCGCAAAGCTTGCCGAAGTTGATTGGCAAAGGACCAGGAGAGGAGCGGGAAGCAACCCCATCGAAGCGGATACAACTTATCGCATTCTGTCGCTGGCCGGTCCTTACTTGAGCGTTGAGGAAGGCAGTTATTGTGACTGCGGCGGAGCGCATCCCTCATCGGTGACAAAGTTCATGGCGTTTGACCTGCAACATTCGACGCCGGATGCGCCCACGGCGGCAAAGATAAGCGACTTATTTCCGCAAAGTTCCGTGTACGGAGCCATGGTCAGAGACACGCAGATCCAGAAAGTGCTGCCCGAAGCATCTCTCCCCAAAGACTTACCGCAGTTACTTAAAGAGATTCGCTATAAGAGGATTCAAGTGGGAGAGTGCGTTTACATGTTCGGGCGGATGCCGGAGGAGAACTTCGCTATCTTTGACGTGAACGGCTCTAGTGCTAGCGTCCGCGTCGGCCTCTCGCAGGGGGAAGAAGCTTGCCGCGGACTTACAACCCAAATTGGATTAGAGCTGCCTATTCCTGAGTCTTTGCGCCAAAACCTAGTCGCCGCCAAGCAGAAGCAGCAGGGTTTTCTCATGTCGGATTCCAAGAGGATCTCCGGCGAAGCAGTGACTCGGTTCCACTTCAAGTCTCCCGGACTAAGCAATTAAGGGTTCTGAGAACCTGCTTGTGCCCGTATTGAACCAATGGTAAATCGGGAACCGAGATAAGTTCGATCTTTACGTCTTCTTCGGTCTCGACACGAAAGAGATTAGATATACCGTCTCACAGGTGAACCCTTCCCTCTTGGTCGGTTCGAGTTTCTGTGGAGCGAAGTTTCGAAAAGAGCACTGCTGAAGTTACTGCAGGGCTGATTCAAGGAATCGCTGACGAATTATTTCGAAAGTCGGAGACAGAAGCGGCAATCAACTATGCGCTCGGACGCTGGCCGGCGCTCATGCGCAATTGCGATCACGGCTTGCTGGAGGTCGACAACGCAGTGCCGAAAGGTCGCTAATGCAGTCGCACTTGTCGAAAGAATTATGTTTTGCTGGGCCGGTTCTGGAGGCGAACGTCC
>CAXTMN010000054.1:0-1127 GCA_964245395.1 uncultured Bryobacteraceae bacterium | reverse complement strand
CGTCAGAAGGTGGCGTGATGTCTTTGCGGCGACGGCCGAGTAAGGGTTTTCAGCATCTACTCTGAACACCTGCATAAAGGCTGATCAGCGAACGATCGAGTGCTGGAGGTACTCCGAAGGCCTAACCCGCCAGAGCGCGCTTCGTTTTCCATTCGGAACCGCCCAAAAGCGGCAAAAGGAATAGGTTCGCCAGGATATCGATGAATGTGCCGGAGACTACGACAAGGCCGAAGCGCTGAGTAGGGGGGAAGTTAGACAGTGCGAAGATGGCGAAACCTGCAGCAATGATTACATCCGAATACACGATGCCGCGCCATTGCTCTCTGCGCCCGGCCACCCAAGCGCTCCAGCCTTTTTGGCCATCGCGCTGTGCACGCTTCACGCCGAACACTAAGTGAACCATAGAGTCGATCGCCATGCCGATGCAGACATTGGTTGCGGGCGCGGAAATGATGTCGACGGGAATATGTAGCAGGCCAATGCCGCCGAGCATACATACGGGCACCAGACTCAGACTGAAAATCATGGCAGCCGCGACCCGGAGATTCCGGCCAACGATCCAGGCCACACCCGTGAAAAACACCATCAACCAAAACAGGCCGCTCACCAGGCTTGACCGTACGAGCTTTGCCAGTGCTCCCTGCAGCTCATACACGCCTCCGACGAGAACCGGCCTGAAGCCGTGCTTGCGCACAATCGTTCGTAGCTCGTTCACGACTTGAACACGCGGCTTATCCCTTGTTCGTTCTTCCATCCGAAGATAAAACGCAGCAAAGGTGCGATCTTTCGTGACGAAAGTGCTGGCGACGCGCTCGTGTGTGGGTGAGTTCATGATATTCAGCAGACGGTTCCAACTGAAGAGGAACGCGAACGCATGCCGATGTCCTTCAGCCATCAGCACCGGCAACGAGAGTACCGTTCCCACACCTTTGTGCTCTTCGAGCGCGTCCTGCAAGGCCCACATTTTTTCGTACTGCTCTTTGGTGGCCAGTTTGCTGCCGTCGGCAGCAGAGATCACCAGGGTAAGCGGATTCGAGCCGCCGTTCCGGTCCACATACGCCAGTCCCTCGCGGGGCTGCTTGCCCTGCTTGAAATAGTCGAGAAGACTGGGATCGGTGTTCAAACGG
>CAXTMN010000053.1:25943-30890 GCA_964245395.1 uncultured Bryobacteraceae bacterium | reverse complement strand
CCCCCGTTCCACCGGGCCCCGCACATCCGCAGGCAAAGCACGCTCCTCCCAAAATCGCCTCACACACGGACTTCGTTCGGAAAAAACGCTGCTCCGCACCGAAAGCAAGGAAGATTACGACGCCAATATGCAATTCTGGCTCAATCGCTACCCCACCGAAGACGAACTCGTCCAAATGCTCGTCATGGAAACGGCCAAAGCCTACTGGCAGTTTTTGCGCGCTCAGAAATACCTTGAGCAGGTCGAATTTGAACTTCCCGGCAACGCCTATCACTGGACCGATACCCACCAGCAGCTCCTCACCAACTTCACCCGCTACAAAACGACCGCCGAACGCTCCTTCTTGCGCTTCTTAAAGGAACTCGATCGCCGCGCAGCCGCAGAACAGACCGTCCAAGACACTGCGCCAGAAGCAAATCAGCAAAATGCGCTAGCTGCCGAAACTCCCGTTACGCACCAGCACCCGAACCCAGCGCCCTCTCACCCTGCAGATCCGCCTGTCACCCCTGCCCATCCCACTCCCGGCCACCCCGTGAAGACCGATCCTGTCTGGTATTCTGAGGAATCCGGGCCTCCGTCGCAGGTCCCCTCGGAAACTTCCAGTTTCTGCCCTCCACAAGATCCATGTTCATCAAGAAACAACGTCTATTGACCCCTGGGCCGACGCCCATTTTGCCCGCGGCGCTTCACGCCATGATGGGTTCGGATATCCATCACCGGACCGAAGATTTTCGCAAGCTCTATAAACAGGTTCTCGCCGATCTCGCTGAAGTTCTCGGGACGGCAAACGACGTCCTCGTCCTGGTTGCTTCTGGCACCGGTGGGCTCGAGGCCGCCACGCAAAATTTCTTTTCACCGGGCGACGAAGTCATCGTTTGCTCGGCCGGAAAATTCGGCGAACGCTGGGTCGAACTGATGAAGGCCTATGGCATCAAAGCGACGGTGCTGAATGCTCCTTATGGAAGCGCCGTCCAACCGGAAGAGGTCGCCCAAGCGCTCGCCCAAAACGACAGAATCAAGGGCGTATTCGTCCAGGCTTCTGAAACCTCCACCGGCACGCAGCACAATGTCCGGGCCATGGCCGAGGCAGTCAGGAAAACGGACGCTATCTTCGTCGTTGATGCCATCACCGGCATCGGCACCATGCCTCTCGATATCGATGGTTGGGGGCTCGATGTCGTTATCGGCGGGTCTCAAAAGGCCTTCATGATTCCGCCTGGCCTCGCCTTCCTGGCTGTCAGTCAAAAGGCTTGGACGCTTGCAAATTCGTCAACGTCGCCCCGCTTCTATTTCGATCTCCGCCGCGAAAAGAAAAATGCCGCTACGGGCGAATCGGCTTGGACTCCCAATACTGCGTTGCTGCTCGCCTTCGCCGAAGCACTGAAATACATCAAGGCCATGGGCATGGGCAAGCTGATCGAGAACGCTCAACTGCTCGCCGCCGCAACTCGGGCTGCTGTCACTGAACTCGGGCTGCAGCTCTTTTCTGCCGAGCCGGGCTCTTCAGTCACTGCCGTTCGCGCACCCGCCGGGATGGATTCGGGCGTCATTGTCATGGAGTACCGCACTCGTTTCAACGCCATCATTACCAATGGTCAGGGCTCCATGAAAGGCCAGATCTTCCGCTTTGCTCACCTTGGCTACTTCGACTTCCATGATCTGTTCGCAGTCATTGCCGAACTCGAAATTATCCTCGCTGCGCAGGGTCTGCCTGTCCGTTTCGGTTCGGGCGTCGCCGCGGTTCAAAACGTCTATGCCGACGTAGCCTTGCCCAAAGAAGCAGCTCTCTCACTGAGCTGATCTAATCATCCATGAAGATTCTTGTTGCTGAACCGCTCGCACCGGCGGCCCTGGATTTGTTGCGCGCCCAAGCCGGTTGGGCCGTCGTTCAGGCAGACCCCAAAACGTACTCTGCCCATCTGAGCGACTGCGACGCTCTCCTGGTGCGCAGCGCCGTCAGAGTCACCGCAGATGTTCTGGCCAAAGCTCCCAATCTACGAGTCATTGGTCGAGCCGGTGTCGGCGTCGATAATGTCGATCTCCCGGCCGCCACCGACGCTGGCGTTCTCGTGATGAACACACCGGGCGGAAATGCCGTCTCTGTCGCTGAGCACACTTTGGCGCTTATGCTCTCCATGGCGCGTTCCGTCCCCCAGGCCAGCGCCTCCACCAAAAGCGGCAAGTGGGAGAAGAAGAAGTTCCTCGGTAACGAACTGCGCGGCAAAACTCTCGGCATCGTCGGATTGGGCAGCATCGGACGCGAAGTGATTAAGCGCGCCAAACCATTCGAAATGCGTATCGTCGGTCACGACCCCTACATCAGCTCTCAAAGCGCCCGCGATCTCGGCATTGAGCTATTGTCGCTTTCCGACCTCTACGCAGCCAGCGACTACATCACCCTGCACGTCTCCTTAACCCCGGAAACCGAGCACATGCTCAACAGCAGCTCCTTTGCCCAGATGAAGAGCGGCGTTCGCATCGTCAATTGCGCTCGGGGCGAACTGATCGATGGCGTCGCATTGCACTCCGCTCTCGCAAGCGGTCGCGTCTCTGGCGCCGCTCTCGATGTCTTCGAGCAGGAACCGCCCGGCGAAGATCCCCTCTTCCAACTTGAAACCGTAGTCGCGACCCCACACATCGCAGGCTCGACCGAAGAAGCTCAGGAGATTGTCGGCATTCGCATTGTCGAGCAGCTAATCGAATACCTGCAAAGCGGTGTGGCGCTGAGTGCTGTCAATATGCCTGCCCTCACTGCTGAGCAATACCGGGCTCTCGGCCCCTACGTCATCCTGGCAGAGCGGCTCGGCCTCTTTCTGAGCCATATTGCCGTTGGCAACGCTCACACCATTCGTCTGGTGTACTTCGGCCGTCTCGCCGAAGGCAATACGGAAATTTTGCGTAGTGCAGGCCTGGCCGGCATCTTGGGCCGGTCGATGGAGCACCGGGCGAATCTCGTCAACGCTACCCAGATCGCTAACGCGCGCGGCTTTCGTGTCGTCGAGCAGCATGAGCCGGGCCGCTCCCAGATGGATTCCATTCGCCTTGAAATTGAATCCGAAGCCGGTTCGTTTACCGCCATGGGAGCCCTCGTGCTCGGCAAGCCGCGTTTGCTGCAGGTCGAAGAAATCTATTGTGAAGCACCTCTCGATGGCAATCTGCTGTACTCCAAGAACGACGACGTGCCCGGCGTTATCGGCTATCTGGGAACACTGCTCGGCAAGAACGGAATCAATATCGCCAACTTCGCGCTAGGACGTCAGGAGGACAGCGCATCCATTCCAGGCCAGGCCCTTACCGCCATCTCCATCATCGAAACCGATCAACCTGTACCGGACTCGGTTCTTTCACAGATCCTCGAACATAGCGCCTTGCAAGTCGTGCGCCGCGTCGCTTTCACGCGATCCTGACCAAGCGGATATACACTTACGTCTTATGACTCGTCGCACTTTGGTAGGCTCATTGGCTTTCGCAGCAGCAGCCTTAGACACTCCGCCTGTGAAGGCCCGAGGAAGACAGACCCGTACCGAATGGCGTCCCAAACTAGGTGTCCTCGGCAGATACACGCCGGCTAACGTTGCTTTCGCCAGTCAGCAAGGTTTCACCAACATGATCCTTGATGCTGGTGCTAAGTCCACCCTCGATGCCGCGAACATCAAAGACTCCGAAATTCAGCAAGTGAAGTCGACCCTGACTTCCCATCACATGAATGTCTCGGCCTTCCAGCTGACCGTCAATCACATCGAGCCGGATCCCGATGGGCGTGCCCGCATCAATTCCTATTTCGTCAAGGCCATCGAATTGGCCGGTAAATTGGGTGTTCCCTATATCGGATCCGCTTCAGGCAAGCAGCCCGGAATGCCTTTCAAGCAACAGGTTGACGAGATTGTCCGGATCTACAACGAGAAGTATTTCGCTGCCTGTGAACGCAATCATGTCCGCATTCTGTGGGAGCCTTGGCCCGATGGACCGAACCTGGCAACAAGTCCCGTCGGCTACCAAGCGCTCTTTACTGCCTTTAATAACTCTCCTTACGTAGGTCTGCAGTACGATCCATCTCATTTGGTCCGCCAGTTTATGGATCCCATCCAGACCGCCCGCGATTTCGTCGATAAAATATACGATGTCCATCTGAAGGACACCGAAATCATGTGGCCCGTTTTACGTGCCGGCGGAATCACTCCTGTGAATGGTGCAAACTGGTGGCGCTATCGCATCCCCGGTATGGGCTCCATTAATTGGCGCGAATTCTTTACTGTCCTGCAGGATGTTGGTTATCAGGGCGCGATGAGCATCGAGCAGGAAGATCCTCTCTACGGCGGCGACAATAATCCAGGTCCGGACTTCAGTGAAGAATTTAAAGTCGGCTTCATCATGGGCAAACGATACCTCTCCCAGTACGTTCCCTGAGTTCGCAGGTGATACACCTAATATGGATATGGCACAAGTTAAAGCACCCGCCAAAACGTACGACGTCGTGATTGTGGGCTCAGGCGCAGGTGGCGGTATCGCTGCTCATGTTCTCTCGAATGCGGGCGCCAAGATCTGCATGCTGGAGGCAGGCGACTGGTTCGACTGTACAAAACAGTCGAAGATGTTTGGTTGGCCCTATCAGGTCCCTCACCGCGGAGCGGGAAGCCGCGAAAAAACTTGGGGCTACTTCGATGCCACTACCGTCGGTGGCTGGCAAGTTCCCGGCGAACCCTACACCAACGCGCCTGGTTCTGATTGGCTGTGGTGGCGCGCTCGCATGCTGGGCGGCCGAACCAATCATTATGGCCGCATTTCTCTGCGCATGGGCCCTTATGATTTCAAGCCGTACAGCCGGGACGGAAAGGGCTTCGATTGGCCCATCTCTTACGAGGAGCTTGCCCCTTATTACGACAAAGCTGAAGAACTGATTGGCGTCTTCGGCTCGCAAGAAGGTCTGGAAAATACGCCAGATGGGAA
>CAXTMN010000053.1:25007-25933 GCA_964245395.1 uncultured Bryobacteraceae bacterium | reverse complement strand
GTTACGAGCCGCTGATCAAAGCCTCTTGCGATCGCCTGAACATTCCTTGCATTCCCTCGCGCCTCGCCATCCTGACGCGCCCCCTCAATGGACGGCCAGCCTGCCACTACTGCGCGCAATGCGGCCGCTCCTGCGGAGTGAACGCCAACTTCAATTCGCCCGGAGTGCATATCTTCCCGGCCATGAAGACCGGTAATTTGGAAGTTCGCACCGGAGCTATGGTCCGTGAAGTTCTGGTCGGTTCCGATGGGCTCGCATCCGGTGTCTCGTATATCGATAAGAAAACCCGGGCAGAGATCGAGGTGCGCAGTAAGGTCGTTGTGCTTGCGGCGAGCTGCTGCGAGACGGCTCGTATCATGCTCAATTCGAAGAGCACCCAATTCCCGAACGGCATCGCGAATTCCTCAGGCTTGGTCGGCCGTTACATCATGGATACTGTCGGCTCGGCCGTTAATGGATTTCTCCCCATCATGCAGGACCTGCCTCCTCGCAACGAAGACGGTGTCGGTGGTATGCACCTGTACATGCCCTGGTGGCTTTACAAACAGCAGAAGGCCAACAAAATGCCTTTTTCGCGTGGCTATCACATCGAGATCGGTGGAGGTCGCGCGATGCCGGGTAACGGCGCCTTGGGTGGATACGCAGAGCGCTGGCTCGGGGGTGGCTACGGTGTGGAGCTTAAGCAAAACCTGCGCAAAATTTATGGCTGTGAGGTGAACTTCTCCGGCCGCGGTGAGATGATTCCCAACGCTGATAGCTACTGCGAGATCGATCCCAACACTGTAGATCAATGGGGCATCCCAGTTCTTCGCTTCCACTTTAAATGGAGTCAGGACGAAATCCTGCAAGCGAGGCACATGCAGGAAACTTTTAAAGAGATTATTGAGACCATGGGCGGTACGGTGACCCACAGCGGCAATTCACAG
>CAXTMN010000053.1:24154-24994 GCA_964245395.1 uncultured Bryobacteraceae bacterium | reverse complement strand
AAGAATAACTGGGGCATCTCACGAGGCGGCGAGATTATTCACGAAGTCGGCTCTACCAAGATGGGCAGTGATCCGAAAACTTCAGTGCTCAATTCGCATTGCCAGGCCTGGGACGTGAAAAATCTCTTCGTCACCGACGCGGCCCCGTTTGTCAGTAACGCGGATAAGAATCCTACCTTGACGATCTCCGCGCTGGGCTGGCGAACCTCTGAGTACATCGCAGATCAAGTCAAAAAATTGAACGTCAAAGTCTAAGGAGCTGCACATGTCAGAAAAGAAGCAAGCTGAAGAACAAACGGAAAGCCTCAGTCGTCGAGGCCTTTTCAATATTCTCGGTGCAGTTCCCGCCCTCGCCGCTGTCAGTGCTGGATCTGTTATGGCTCAGTCCCACGAAGGGCATCAACATGGGGCAGGCACCCAGGCGGCTGAAAGCAAGGGGCCCTACCAGCGGCAGACCTTCGATGACCATCAGTGGAAAACGGTCCGGGTGCTCTGCGATCTGATTATTCCTGCCGACGAACGAAGCGGGAGCGCAACGGACGCGGGTGTACCTGAATACCTTGACGACTGGCTTGCATTTCGTACCGACCAGGACGGAAATCAAGATTTCAAAGCGGAAATGTTTGGGGGATTAATGTGGCTTGACCGCGAGTCGAACCGCCTGTTTCAAAGCGACTTTGTGGATGCTCCGGCGGCCAGTCAGCGCCAGATCTTAGATCGTGTTGCCTACCCCGATAAAGCAGCGAAAGCCGATCGCGCGTGGGTTAAATTCTTCAGCCAGTTTCGCAGCTTGACGGTGAGTGGCTTCTTCTCGAGCAAGGTCGGTGTGAAAGACTTGCC
>CAXTMN010000053.1:11030-24135 GCA_964245395.1 uncultured Bryobacteraceae bacterium | reverse complement strand
GGTTGTGACCCCGAAGTGTGGGCAATTCTTGAAAAGCGCATGAAGCACGGCTACACGGAAGGCATTGTAGAATCCAAGCCATGGAGCAGTGCTTCATAAATTCCCTACAGCTTGCCCATAGCAGAACATTGCGGATGACCACATCCGCATTCAATATCTGGCGTGCTGCCCGATCCTGCGCAGTAAGCCCCACAATAGTCGCTGCCTTCCTGCGCACGACATTCACAGGACGGATGAGCACACTTTTTGTCTTCAGCCATAATACCTCCGGCTCGTTTGACTCGTACTGGCTGTAAATGGCACACGAAGTTTTTCGTACTCAGTAAATTATGGCGAAAGGAACCATGAAAACACTTTGCATACTTCTCGCTTTGGTAACTAGTGGAGTGTCGTCGGTACTTGCGCAGGATAGTAGCTTTCAGGCAACAGTAGCTAAGCACCTGAGAATATCGCGAGACTTCTCTTTGAAAGTTGCGGAAGCCATGCCGGAGGACGGCTATGACTTTAAGTTAACTCCAGCTCAGATGAGTTTTGGAGGCCAACTAACCCATATGTCGCAAGGTTTGACCTATTATCTAAGCTCGTTTGCCGGCGAGATGCCTCATACGCAGAAGCCCAAGTCAGACAGCAAGGCAGACGTAATTGCCTTTATCAAGGTCTCCTTTGACGAAGCCATTGCGAAAGTGTCAAAGCTCACGCCCGACCAGCTGTCTAAGAGCTATAAGAGTCAGGAAGGAAGCATGACGGGATTAGAGCTCTTGCTCGGCATGCTTGACCATACGACGCACCACCGCGCGTCTGCGGAGATGTATTTGCGAGCCAAGGGCATCACGCCACCTGAGTATCAGTTCTGACGGAGAGCATTTCCACGAGTAATTTTGTCAACTTACTAGCCACTTTTACTTACCGCAACTAGGTAGACACCCGCAACTTGTTGAGGCTATAAGACAAATCAGGCTGGTGTCGGGATGGCCAACGTATTGCTTACAACAGCTTGCAGGAGACCTTATGAAATACCTTTTTGCCTGGATGCTTGGAGTACCTGGTGGCTTGATTCTACTCTGGTTTGTATTCAGTCACATGCACTAAATCACTAACGTAAGGCGGCACGCATCTGAGGCATCGGTTCCTTCGAATGGGAGTGACCTTGCCAGGCGAGTTGCGTGCCTAGAATGATCAGCATCACTAGTAGTCCAACTCGCAGCGGCCGCTGCGCGATTCTGCCTGCGAGCATCGATCCCGCTGTTGCCCCGCACAGTCCGCCACAGATTAGTTTGGCAAGAAGATGTCCATCATAGTTACCGGTACCTACTTGAATGACTCCGCCAATCGCGGAAATCACCAAACCAAAGCAGAGATCTGTACCGACAACTTCAACCGCCGTTAGCTTTGTCAAGTTAAGCAACACAAGTGAGCCAAGTGCGCCGGCTCCTGCGGAGGAGAAACCAACTTCTGCACCGATCGGGAACGCAAACCACGGAAGAAGCTTGGTTTTATCATGGGGGCCAATTTCTTTCCGCGGCTGAAAGGTACGGTACAGAGAGAAGGCTGCCGTCAAAACAATAACTGACCCGAGCACAGTGTAAAGAGCTGCTTCATAAGGCCCGTGCTTAAAACGAGCCAGTAGAAGCCCTCCCATCAGAACACCCGGCACACCCGCTCCAAGGAGCGATCGTAGTATGCGAAAGTTCACTTGTCCCCGTATCAAGTAAGTAGGCGCAGAGAAGACCTTCACAACAGCGCCAAAAGTCAGAGCAGTACCCACAGCTGTTGCCGGAGACACGCCAAGCATCAGAATCAGCAAAGGAGTGGTCATACTTCCCGCGCCAACTCCCGTCAGCGAGATCGCAAGCGCGATGGCGAACCCGAGGGCAATCTCCATGTATCAGTGATCCCCGGCGATGTGAATGCCGCACTCTAATTTGCGGCCTGCCCACCGTCCCGATCGCGCATTTGCCTGATCAAGAGGTAGTGCCGTACAAGGCTCGCAACCGATGCTCGTGTACCCAGCTTGATAAAGCGGTAAGAACGGTAGCTCCTGTTCACGAGCAAAGTCCCAGACTTCCCTATCCGTCCAACTGGCCAGCGGGCTGACCTTCAGCAACTGCTTCCCGGACGGCAACGGGAACTGATCGAGCACTTGCAGATTCGCTCGGGTTGGTGACTGAACTCGGCGCAGCCCGGTGAACCACACCTGATACTCTTCTAACGCTGCAAACAGCGGGCCGACTTTCCGCAGCTTGCAGCATTGATCGGGGGACGTTTGATGGAGAATACCTAAACGCGCCTCCTGGTCCGCCACAGTTTCCACGGCAGCGACGTTGACCAAATTGAGACCGTACCGCCTGGTCATCTCGTCGCGATACCGGTAAACCTCCGCGAAATGGTAACCGGTCTCCAAGAACAGAACGGGAATGGAAGGGAGCGCCTCCCGGACCAGAAGAACAACCACCATGTCTTCTGCCTGGAAGCTACAGGTGACACAAGCGGGTTTCCCTCCACTTAACGCGCGATGAACGGCATCTCGGGCTTCTGAGGCTTTGATAATGGTTTCTGATTGCTCGCTCAGGATCACGTGTTATTGCTCCCCGCTTTGATCTGAAGCTTTTCCAAGAGGCGATCGAGCAGTATACTCGTTTCCTGATCGGGCTCGAAAGGCGATAGGACGGCTCCAGATGATGCCGTAAGAATCTGACTGGGATCACTCGCAGTGATAAGGAGTCGCCCGTTTTCAAAGCTCAAAGACAGATCCGAGCTCGTCTGTATCCGGCCACTGGCCCGCGCTGCTCCCGCAATTAGACCAGCAGCTACTGTCGCATTGGTTGCCGGGTCGATCAAAATAAAGCTACCCGTAAGCCGGTTTGACCGGTAACTATCAATCACCAGTGGACGCGCTGTTTCCACCGTTGCAAACCCGATCTCGTTCATTTCGAGACTCTGGGCCGCTTCGTGCTCAAGTGTATTGATATTGACGCGGTACTCGAGACTGGTGATCTCCGCCCAATCCTGGCGAGTAGTGTGCTTGAGACGGTATCGCCGATGCAATTCGGCCGGAGTCTGACTGAGCCAGACCAGGGTCGCATGCAATGCAGCCGTACTCTGCGGCGTATCTTCTTGGTTCAGGGCAGGGCTGACGAGCGAATCGCCGCGGATGATATCGATTTCGTCAGACAACGTCAGCGTAATGGCCTGTCCGGTCTCTGCACTCGACAGATCGCCATCGAAGGTGGTTATGTTTCGCACCGTGGTGCTGCGGCCACCAGGCAAAACGGTCACAGGGTCACCCGGGCGAATCGTTCCCGAGGCGACTGTTCCGGCATAACCGCGAAACTCGTGATCGGGCCTGACAACTCGTTGAACAGGGAAGCGGAAAGCATCCCGACTGGATTGCCTTCTGACCGGAACTGCCTCGAGATACTCAAGCAGACTTAAGCCTCGATACCACGGCATGCTGGCGCTGTAAGCGACGACGTTAGCACCGGTAAGAGCGCTAATCGGAATGAAATATGGCTCAATTGCGTGAAAGCGGGCGAGGAAGTTGCGGAACTCCTCTTCGATGGCAGTAAAGACGGATTGATCGTAGCCGACCAGGTCCATTTTGTTTACGGCAATAACGACATGCGGCAGAGCCAGGAGAGACGCGATGTAGGAGTGGCGTCGCGACTGCGGAAGCACTCCCTTCCGCGCATCGACCAGTACCACAGCAAGGTCAGATGTGGAGGCGCCAGTCACCATGTTGCGCGTATATTGTTCGTGTCCGGGAGTATCGGCGATGATGAACTTGCGCCGCGGGGTGGCGAAGTAGCGGTAAGCGACATCAATGGTGATGCCCTGCTCACGCTCGGCTCTCAGCCCATCAGTAAGAAGTGAAAAATCGATAGCACCAGCGGACCGGAACGAGGAGGCTTTGGTAACGGACTCAAGCTGATCCTCATAGATGCTCTTTGAGTCGTACAGCAGCCGTCCAATGAGCGTCGATTTTCCATCATCAACGCTTCCAGCGGTGGTAAATCGCAGAAGATCTTTGGACTGTTCCTGCTGAAGGAAATCCTCGAACGAGTCCCGGATAACGGGCATCTCAGCAGTAGCCATTTAGAAGTAGCCTTCCTGCTTTTTGAGCTCCATCGAACCATCCTGGTCGTGATCGATTACGCGGTTTTGACGCTCCGATCGTCGCATGCCGACAAGCTCTTCGATAATACGCGGTACCGTATCTGCCTCCGAGCGAATTGCGCCCGTGCAGGGGCTGCAACCGAGCGATCGCATCCGGCACATAACGAGCTCGGGTTTTTCGCCAGGAAGACGCGGAACGAAGGGCTGTTCAATTGAAAGGAGGCTGTCGCCACGCACCAGCATCGGCCGAGGCTTAGCGAAGTAAAGCGGAACTATCGGGATCTTCTCCGCATGAATATACTGCCAGACGTCCAACTCAGTCCAATTGGAAAGCGGAAAAACGCGCAAGCTCTCGCCTGGATGAATACGCGTGTTAAACAGGTTCCACAGTTCCGGGCGCTGATTCCGAGGATCCCATTGGCCTTTTGCATCGCGGAAAGAGAATACCCGTTCCTTAGCCCGGGATCGCTCTTCATCACGGCGGGCACCTCCGATGGCGGCATCGAACCTGCCTGCCTGCAACCCGTCCAGCAATGCTTTAGTTTTAAGCCCGCCACAACAGCGCTGCGTGCCCCAGACGAATGGATTGGCGCCTTCGCTCAAGGCGTTCTGGTTTGTGTGAACAATCAGTTTCAGGCCGAGTTCCGCCGTGTAGCTGTCACGGAACTCGATCATCTCTCGGAATTTATAGCCCGTATCAATGTGTAAAAGTGGAAACGGAACCGGGCCTGGATAGAAAGCTTTTTGGGCTAGACGGAGGAGAACCGAACTATCTTTTCCGATGGAGTAGAGGAGAACGGGACGCTGGCACTCGGCGGCCACTTCCCGCATGACATGGATGCTTTCCGCTTCCAACTGCCGAAGGTGGCTGATGGCGTTCACACCCGAAGGGTACCATAAACTCTACTAACTTGATTGACATGGAAAAACAAACAGGGACGAACTGAACCCTATGCTTCGGTCGCGTAGGGTTCAGCTTTCACAAGAAGCTACTCTTCGGGATCTTCTTCGTCAATTTCCTCGTCGTCTTCTAGCTCATCATCTTCTTCGTCGTCCTCGTCATCCAGATCTTCGTCATCCTCCTCATCGAGGTCATCCAGGTCTTCCTCGTCGAGATCATCGACCGCTTCGTCTTCGTCGTCAGCAGGGGCCATTAGAAGAAATTCTGGAGGAAACATCAGGTTTTCAGATTTCACTGAGCTATCGATTGCAATCATATTGGGTCCTTTCTCGTCGTGTCTCCCACACTCACAAGGCTGATTCTGTGGTTTGTTCGAAACGTCAAGCCGTGAGATGCCAGTCGGGAATTTTTGTTCCGAAATAGTCTCCCGAGACTAACACTAGGGTCGAAGAGAAATTGTAACCGAAGCTCAGTGGGCAGATTGCCGTGTGAGCAAATTGCTGGACCGCCTTATCAATTTCTAGTAAGCGCCCGAACCCGCCAGGACTGCCCGGAATGTGCGGGCCAGGATGCTGGCATCGAGTTTGGGAGAACACGAGGTAACATAAGCCTGATCAAGCGCGACGCGGGCTCCGTACCCGGTGTCGTTTCTCCCGGATACCTGCCAGAGTCCAGTTAACCCGGGCCGAACTGCGCAATAGGATTGAAAGGCATCCCCGTAGAGCGGGACTTCGGCATTCACAATCGGGCGTGGGCCGACAACGCTCATATCGCCTTTTAAAACGTTTAGGAACTGGGGCAACTCATCGATGCTGAACCTTCGCATGAATCCACCGACTCGGGTAATACGCGGATCCTTCCGCAGTTTATGATCGGCGGCCCACTCACGTGCTGCAGCCGGATCCTGCTTGAGATGCTGCGCAAGTACAGCGTCCCCGTCCTTCACCATCGTTCGAAATTTATAGATCGTGAAGAGCTTACCACCGCGGCCAATACGGCGTTGACGGAACAGGAGAGGACCGGGCGATTCTAAAAAGATAACGCAGGCCGAGACGAGCAGAAGCGGCAGGATGCAGATAAGGGCACAGAGAGCGAAGGCAAAGTCGAAGGCTCTCTTGCCGTGCTCGAATGCTGGCCTTACACCGCTCCGAGAAGTAGGACTGAGGGGAGCAGGCGCCTTGGCCAGAATGTGAGCACCCGTCAGAGCTCCACCCAGAGAAAGAAGATCTCGCGTGTCGGGAGACAATGACTCGTTATCTAGTAAGCGGGTTGGCCGTGCGGGGGTCTCTCGTGTAAGGGGCCCTTGGGGATCAACTTGCTGCGCCAGACTGGCATCTTGCTCTAAATTCTGCTCTACCTCTGTCTCACTGTATGAACGGGTCATAAAATCCTAACCTGATAAGAATGACGCCACCTGACGGATGTGCGTCTTCGGCTTATGAAGAGCTTTGGTAACTGTGCTAGCTCTCTCTGATTACCTTGTCGGCAAAAGATGCAAGGTTCTTTAGGCTAGTGCTCACGTTTGGCCGTTACTCAGCGGCCAGAGCTGATTTTCAGCTGGTAGGAATGGCCTTACTGGAGGATGAGGGGTGGGCAGTTCCGGTCAATGATGACCGAGTGTTTCGAATGTCACGGAACAGCGCTCTACGTCGTAAGGCCGATTTCGCGTGACTGCTGTGGGGTGCTTTCGTCTTTATTGCTCTTTAGCTGAGAATGCAAACGCTGCAAGGAAGTGGTAAATCGAAGCTCAGGCGCGGCTGACTGGTAGACATTCCAAGTTTTCAGGATCATGTTTTCAATGCGGAAGTCGCGTTCGAAGCGGGCCCTTCCCGCTGCGCCCATGCTCTGAAGCAACTCCCGGGACGAGAGAAGGGTTTCGATTTGCTGGGCGAGGTCCAGGTGATCCCCTCTTGCGGTAAGGAAGCCTGTAACGCCGTCCGTGACGGCTTCAGAACACCCGCCAACGTCGGTCGAAATCACGGGAAGACCGGCGCGCATAGCTTCAAGAATGCTGAGCGGTAGTCCTTCCCAATTGGTCGATAAAACAAACAGGTCGCACCCAGCAAGGAGTTCCGTCACGTCGCCACGATCACCGAGAAACGAGACTTTCTCGCGAAGGTCAAGGTCTGTGGCAAGCTTCTCCGCCCGGGGACGAGTCGGGCCATCACCGATCAGCAGCAGTCGCCAGGCATTAACCACTCGAACACGGGCGAGTGCTTGAAGCAACGTAGCCTGATCTTTCTGCGGAGCGAAGCGAGCAACCATGACGATTGTCAAAGGGGCTCTGGTTCCCGGAGTCGCACGAAGAGGAGAATCGGGCATTCCGTTCCAGATGGTAAGCAGATTGGCAGGGCTGACGACGGCATTCTTTATCGCAAGCTCAGCATTCGCACAGGAGACGGCTATCACTTTGCCGCTCCAGCGCGCAGCCAACCGCTCCAGCGGTACAGTAATGGCCTGCTGCAGGCCCGAGATTCCGTCGGCAAAGCTCCAGCTGTGGGCCGTGAACACGACAGGGGTGCGGGTGAGAACACCTGCAAAGCGACAGAGCAACCCTGCCTTGGAGGTGTGGGCATGAACTAATGCCGGAGATTCGGAACGGAAAAAGCGGATCAGATCCCATAAGGCACGAACATCGTGTACCGGGGAGATGGGTTGACGCAGGGTTGGAAAAACGCGTGTTGAAATCTGGCGTTCGCGGGCCCAATCGCAAAGGTATCCAGGTTCTCCCGTGACCAGCAGGGGCTGGCATTCTGCGGGAACATTTGTCAGTAAATCCTGTAAATGGATTTGCGCGCCTCCGCGTTCAGCGCGGGTGATGACATAGGCGATTTTGGAAGGCACGAAGCTGGCCGGGAGATAACGTCTGTAGAGCGATTCCCAACGATCGACCACAGCCTCTATTTCGAAAGTGGCTAGGCAGTGCGCGCGGGCCGCTTGAGCAAAGCTTTGCAGCTCATCCGGAGAGAGGCTCATCATCCGCGTCAGGGCATTTGAAAACGCCTGCGAGTCTCGAGGGGGAACAACGAACCCAGTCACTCCGTCGAGCACCGCTTCCGTGTACCCCCGACGTCTGTGACCACGCTGGGGAGCCCGGAGGCGGAGGCCTCGAGAACCGATAGAGGCAAGCCTTCAAGTTCCGACGAGAGGACGAACGCGTCAGCAGCATTGTGCAGGACCGGAATGTCCCTGCGTACGCCGAGAAAGCTGACCTTTTCGGCGAGACCGAGCTGCTTTGCAAGGCCTTCCAGCTGCTGCTTGAGAGGACCGTCCCAGGCAATTAAGAGCTTCCACTTGCCTCCGGCCAGTGGCGCAAAGGCGCGCAACAGATTCGGGAAGTCTTTCTGTGGCACCAGACGCGCTGCGGCAAGCCAGACAAACTCATCGCCGCCAATGCCCAACTCCAGACGTGCTGCCGTGCGTGTTTCAGAATTTGGTGAAAAGCGTTGGCAATCAATTCCGTTCGGGACGATCTGCAGGCGATCTGGGGCCGCGGCACCAGTAGCTACGTAGTGGTCCCATCCAGCGCGACAGATGATAGTCGTTTCGTCGGCAAGCTTGCCGGTGATGCCGTACAGCCGCTCTTTGTACCAGGTTGGACCGCCGCGCTCCGATGTTTCGCGCGTGTTGTGAGCCGTGCAGATCAGCGCTGGCATGGCCGTGATGAGCCTGGTGCAGCGGGCCAGGAGATTGGCATGCACCATGTGGCTGTGGACGATGTCGGGCTGATAGGTTCGGACAATGCGCGCCAGCCGCAGAGCCGCACGCGGGTCTGGAATGCCGCGCTTCATCTCAAGTGAATGGACGGGAATGGCTGATTTGGCAAGACTCGCCGCATGCCCACCGGGCGCAAGCAGGGACACGACCGCCACCTCCCACCCTCTTGCCTGCAGACGCTGGGCAAGGGTCACAACCTGCGTTTCAGCCCCGCCAATCTGAAGGGATGTTATCACCATCAAGACTCTTGGCGGAGTTCGTTGGAAAGCGTGATCAGACATAATTCTGGCCTATGGCCTTTCGACCGGGTTCGTCTAGCGCCGCCCGAAGATCAGGCTGCGTAGAGCCTGGCCTGAGATTCAGCGGAAGCGGCAGGCCGGTCAGATCTCCTGTGCCTCCGGCAGGCCGGTTGCTTGCAGTGAAGGTCTCCAAGCTTCGGCACTGGTCAGCATATTTGCTAACAGGGCACACCCATCTCCGATTGCAGAACACCAGATGATCCACGGCGCACCTGAACCCAGGGTCATGAAACGAATAGCGTTAGCGAGGGCGTAGCCGCAGAGCATGTTTCTGGTGAAGATGCGTCCTTTGGAAGTCCGGAACAAATATTGCCCGAGAACCACATTCAAGGACAGAACCACAAAATAGGTGAGCCAGGCCGGCAGGAGGGCGGCCACCTCGTCGAGAGCAGTTGACGAGAATTTGCCATGCATGTAGATCAAGCCGGCTACCCGATAGCGAAACGTGCACACCAGCAAGGCGAGCATCGTACTTCCTCCAGCCATTGCTAATAAGAATCTTTGAAAGATTGCCCTTTGGGCTTCCCCGCCAGTTGTGCAAAGCCGCGCTTGCATCAGTTGGGACAGTGGTTGGACAAAAAGACTGAAACCGAGCAGCCCGATGCGCGAAGCACAATTGTTAGCCGTGATTGCGCCCGTGCCCGCGCGCGCCATGAAAAACAGGATGAGCATCTGATTGGCCGAGAAGCCAATGTTTTCGAGCGAGGAAGCAGCGAGCTGACCGGTGAAGACGCGGAACGCAGCCCGTTTCCAGGGACGAAGCAGATCGGTGGCATGGTGGAAGGGCTTTTCCTGCAGAAAGACTGCGGCTGCACTGAGCAGGCCTGTCAGGGCAAATCCGGCCGCCATCGAAAGCGGCAGACTGAGGTTGTTCAGATGTCCGCTCAAGTACATGATGCCGAGCACAAGGGACATCAGCAGGTAGGGAAGGCCGGTAATGGTGAGCGAGGAAACATTGCGGCCATAGCTGGTCGAGATTCCCGCAAAGAGCCCAATCTGAACAATCGGCAGATAACAGAAGCTCAGCGTCGCCAACGTGGGCCAGCCATCTTCCTGTGCCGCGCCCGTAAAGAGCCGGAGAGTAAGGGGAGCGCAAGTGAGTGCGAGCGCCGTCAATGCAAGCCCGAAGATTGTTCCGTAGAGCATGAGCCCTGGAAGCCACTCGACCTTGCCTCCGTGGCGTCGAGCATCAGCATAGGCCGGCGTGAAGGCGCGGCAAAACGGCCCAAACATGAAGGATGCGATAGCGAGCGGGAATTGTTGAAGGCTGAAATAGGCGTCAGTGACAGACGAAAGGCCGAAGCGAGAGGCGATAAACGCCTCCCGGGCAAAGGCCGATAATTTGAACACTGCCGCTAGCGTCAAGGTGAGAGCGATCACCGCTGAGGATCTGGACAACGCCCGGCTGCAAAGCTTCTTCATGGCAGCTGAGGATAGTAAGATTAGGCAATTTCCGGCACTGCGCCATGAGCTTTTTGACCGTACTCGCCCATACTGGAGTCGTTTACGTCGTCCATGACCATACCAACGATCCGGGCGCGTGCCCGCTTCAGCAACGCATACGCTTCGTTCACCTTCTTCGTGGTGGAACAACCGGCACGGGTGACAACCAGGACACCATTAGCCAGGGCAGCGAGTTGAGCTGCTTCGGGAGCGCCCAGGAGCGGAGGACCGTCCAGAATGACCAGGTCGAACTGTTCGTAGGCTTCCTCCAGCAACGTTTGCACTCCTGTCCCGACCAAATCGGAACTTCTCTCGGTAATCGTACCCGCAGGCAAGAGAAACAGATGTTCGCGCGCTACCTTGAGCAATGCGGTGCTCCAGCCAGCCTTCTGCTCGAGAATTTCGGCTAAACCATGCACGACTTTTTTCTCGTAGATGTTGTGAAGAGAGGGTCGCCGCATATCAGCATCGATCAGGAGAACTTTCTTGCCGAGCAGGGCGTAGGAAAACGCCAGGTTTGCGGAGATGGTCGATTTCCCTTCACCGGCGCAGGCACTGGTAACCAGCAACGATCGCAACGAGCCGTCTAGTTCGGCGAAATCGATACTGTTTCGCAGGGCCCTGATGGATTCGTGATACTGCATCAGCAACTTAGTCCGCTGATTTTTAGGCATCTTTCCGATAACGCCTCCCTCTTTGTTCGAGCCGCCGCCCAACTGCATGGAGCGCTTCATTCTGGGAAGCGAGGCGATGACATCCACATTGGGGAGTTTGGCTGCATCCTCTGCGCCGTGGAGTTTGGTATCAAGCGTGTCGTAGAGAACTACGCCGGCAATTCCGGCCAGACCAGATAGTAAAAAAGCCAGAGCCAGATTCAGCCACATCAGCGGGAAAGCTTTTTTGGCTGCGGCTCGCGCTGTATCCTCCACTTGGATCACGGCGTCCTGGAAGCTGCGATTGATGTCCTCTTCCCGCGTAACGCGGTCCAAGTCTTCGTAAAGCTTCTTGTAATTTTCGGATGTGCTCTTCAGCTGTTGGTATTCGAAAGCGTTCGCATTCAGGCGGTCCACTTCGTTCTTGGTTTCGCCGACCAGTTTGAAAGCCATCTGTTCCCGCGCGAGCGCCTGATTGTAGTCTTCCTGAACCCGCTGCAGAGTGTTGGTTCGAAGTTCCTGGAATTGGGTCTCCAACTCCGTTAACTTGTTCTTCGCTCGTTTATATTCGGGGTGGTTCTGTGCATAGGTAGTCCGAACAACCGCAAACTCCTGGCGTGCTGCATTCAAGTTTTCGAGAAGATGCTGGAGGTTTTCGGCATGCGCAGACACTTGCGCAGCAGCTAGCGTTCCCGATTTTGTGGAGTTCAACACTGCCTCTTTGCGGACGCGGTCGGATTGCGCAGCTGTGTAGTCGGTGTCGAGTTGAAGCAGTCGCGCCGAGAGCATGCTGACTCGTTGCTCGGGATCAATGACATTCATCTGCTTGTTGAACTCAGTGAGAGCCTTTCCCGAAGCTTCCATCTTGCTTTGCAGGTCTTTCAGCTGACGGTCAATTGCCTCTGATGCCCTGATATAGGAGCGGTCGCGCGAGTCAAAGGCGTGTTCTACGTACGATGTCGCGATCGTGTTCGCAACATCGGCTGCAAGCTGCGGACTGGGCGCTTCATAAGAGAGGTCGATGAGATAGGTATTCGGAACGCGAAGAACCTTCAACCGCTTCAGGTCGATAGGGGCGTTTCTCAATCGCGCGGCTTCATCCGGCTTTAGGCCTTTGAATTGTTCTTCAACGTCAAGGAGATGATACTTCTCAGTTGCGGGGCGCAAAACAGAATCGGACTTCAGGACTTCGACCTGTGTGGTCATGACCTGATCCATGTCATAGCCCATGGATTGCTGGCCTGCCTGCTGACCGACGAATCCGCTGTTCCCCCGGCGCTCCACGTTGATCTTGACGCCTGATTTATAGAGCGGCTGAAGCCAGAGGGTCACCATCGCTGTAGCCGCCATGGCTAGCGCGGTAAAGGCGACTACCTTCCACTTGTGTTTCCGAATAACATCGAGAAATTGGCGAAGGTTGACACCCCCCCGCTCATCGTCTTCCTGGAAGGCTTCCTGGAACGGCGGGGAAAGAGGCTCAACGGCTCTTCTCGGTGCTAGTTCGACTCTTGTCGGTTGCAGTTGAAAGGGCGCTGACCGCCTTTCTACAAACTCGGGTCCAGCGTTGCTATCGTTCATTCGGTCCTCTGCGATCGGTTCGATGGGTTGAGGCGGTTTACCTGCTGCCCCAGATAATTACTCCGGAGGCCGTTGTGCTTCCGAAGCCTGTAATACGGTCGAGAACAGTGGCGCTGATGCGCTTGCCTGAGCTGTCAGGTATGTAAAGAATGTCGTTGGGCAGCAAAGCTACATCGGGCGTACGGCGCTTCAATATTTCTCTTAACGGAATATTGATTTCCTGCCGGCTTGCGGAAGTTGCAACAGGCCGATATACGACGGCGGTCGGCTGAGAGAACGACAGCGTGCCCTGGCAGAGCGCAAGAGCCTGGAGTACGGTCAGGCCGCCCGCCTGGTCCATTGAATAGGCGCCAGGATTCTTGACATTGCCAGCTATGTAGAGCTTGTCCGCAACCGGTCCG
>CAXTMN010000053.1:0-11020 GCA_964245395.1 uncultured Bryobacteraceae bacterium | reverse complement strand
GAATCAGACTTACCCATGAGCTCCTTCACGGAGATACGGCGACTGAAACCTGTCAGTCCGGGTAGGTCCGGTCGTGTCACGATGATCTCGGGACCCGCTTCCGGCGCGAGGCCATTGGCCTTCGAGATCGCATCCAGCAGTCGTAGTCCGCCTATCGCCTGAACGGTCACTGGCTGGTGAACTGCTCCAACGACAGTCACTGGCCGGCTGCGGTACTCGAGAACAGCCACCGATACGACGGGGTCCACCAGCAGGCCGCCATCAATGAGAGCTTTCGCAACGACTTTCTCCACCTCTGCGACTTTCATGCCGACAACGTGGAGTGGCTGCTTCACGACACTCAACTCGATGGTTCCTTCGAGAGAGACGCGATAGCTGCGAGTGATAGAGTCGTATCCCGCTACGTAAACGTCAATGAGATCTCCGGGGCCGATCGGCTCGAAGGAGAGATTGGTGGTCGCGCTCGGCGCCCAATCCGCAGGCCGGGCGTTGGTTTCGGAGCTTGAGGGCACTGACTGCGCTGCAAGCAGCGCAACGGTGGTTAGTGAGAGGAGTGCAGATCGTAACAGCATAGATTCCCTTTGTTGGGTTAACAGTGATTCAGTTCGCGCTACTAACAGCGTCGTGGCTGGGTAAGGCAGAAATAAGCGTTGACCTGGCGTGCATTTTGGAATAGAAGCCCTTGGCTTCCAGGAGTAAGAAATGCATCTAGGCTCTATTCGGGAGTGGTGTTACGGGTGGATTCGTCTCGGATGAGCAGGACTTAAATCTCGCCGTGTTTGAGAAATGAATCCCGGTCCCTGAAGTCTCCCCGAAGTTCCCCGTAAAGGCTGGCTCCCCGGTTGCTCATCGGCTATGCTTTCTCGCAGACCAAAACTACGTGATTCTTGAAAATAGGAGCTTCATTCATCCGAAGTAAGTTCAAGAGCTTACGTGCGAATGTGTGCTTCTCGACAAATAAGTTAAAGCCTGGTTTCACTCGGAAGCTGTTAAGTTTCGAGAGATGAATGGCTAACGGCAGTATGGTGCGTAGATTGTGAAACCCGGATGCCTCGATCGTGGGAATCATCTCGGTGTAAGAGCTTTCATTCAGGTGGGATCCCAAAGCCGACACGCGGCCTGTGAACGTGTTATCCAGAATTCTTGTAATATCGTGCGGTCCCCAGTGCTTGTTTGGCAGAAGGACGATGAACTTCCCGCCCGGAAGAAGTGCATTGTGAATAGATGCGAGATGAGTGGAAAGGTCCATGGGTGCAATGTGTTCCAGGACCTGATGGGAGAACACGATATTGAAACGTTGTCCTAGTTCGAACGACGTAACATCGGCCTGAATAAATCGGAACTCCGCTTTTTGGCTGCTTTGGTTCACCTCCGCAGTATCTAGGCCGCAAAGGGGGCCGTGCTTTAGTTGACGCGCTATCTGACATATAAATTATGAATCGGCTCATACGTAGTCCAACACTGAACTGCCTGTCAATTCCTGGCGAAAGCAGTGAACTAACCGCCCATAGATACCAGGATTATTCTCTTCCCCGGATTCTGCTGAATGTTCCTTCAGCCGATGGACTTGGTCGTATAGCTCAAAATACTGCCGTTTGCGGTCGTCAGCGCCGTTTGTCGCAAGAATTTCACGATGAAACTGCTTTTCAAGATGGAACATGCTGACCAGGTTTTCTGCCGGTACGCCGTACTCGCCAGCGACTCTGTCCAGGTAAGGATACGCAGTCATGTCTTGCATATATGGTTGGTGTGCCGCATGCTGGCCAGCTTTTCTCACAAAGCGTTTCTTACAAATGGCTTCCTCACAAAGACTTCCGCGACATCAAGTTTGATCAGCTGCATTTCCCCGATTGACAAGGAATTTCAGAAGAGAACTCTGGGAAAGAGGCTCGACCTTACTCTTGATGGACTCAAGTACTGGTCAGTCAGTGGGAAGCTTGCCACGCGGCGCTCACTTCGAGAGTTTGGATGGGCTTCGCGGTTTAGCCGTTCTGGCAGTGGTCATGTTTCACACTCTCCGCATTAAAGGGGAATTCGGGCTGTTCGGCGCGATCTGGGGCCGCTTTCAATATTCAACGTGGGCCGGCGTCGATTTGTTCTTCGTGCTTTCGGGCTTTCTGATAACGGGCATACTTCTCGATTCACGGAATCGCACAGGCTACTTCAAAACCTTCTATGCACGGCGCACATTGCGCATCTTTCCGCTTTACTATGCGGTGCTCATAGTAGCCCTGCTGATTGTGCCCGCCGTTGTGGGTTTTGGACGTCTACCCTTCCTGTATCACCGCCTGCTGGAAAACCAGATCTGGATGTGGACTTACATGCAGAATTATCTGCAGGCCCGCTCTGCGCATACTCTTCCCGGATTCGGACATTTTTGGTCGCTCGCCGTAGAGGAACAGTTCTATTGGTTTTGGCCTGTAGTGGTTTACCTGGCATCCCGTAAGCGGCTGCTTCAGATCTGCATTGCCGCCTGTCTTCTGCTGCCTGTCGTGCGGCTGGCGCTTGTTTTGTCAGGCGATAGAAGCTGGGCCATTCGGCAATATACTCGCACGCGCTTCGATTCGTTGTTATACGGCGCAATCGTAGCCATTGTAGTGAGAGACTCGGGATTACTTAGAAAGTCGAGGCGGTTTGCAGTTGCTGCTGCTGTAGTTGCTGCAACAGTGCTGCTTGGGATTGCCGTTCAGGACGGATTTGTTCCATATGAGGCGCCTGAAACATTGTTTCTCGGTTACTCTGCATTTGCCGCGATCTTTTCTGTTTTGATTGGATATCTGGTGACCAGGCAATCGCGGCTTTCACACTTGCTTTCAACCAAGAGTCTTCGATGGTTAGGCACTTACAGCTATGGAATTTATGTATTTCACTGGCCCGTAACGCAGGCTTACCAGGCGGTTATTGAACCCCGGTTGATTCTTCTGCACTCTCCGTGGTTTGCGGGCTTTTCCTGCTTGTTCACGGTTCTTGCCATCAGCAGCGTGATCGCGTATGGAAGCTTTGTTCTCTTCGAGTCGAAGTTCTTGAAGCTCAAGCGGTACTTTGTTTACTCTGAAACCGTTGGAGGGGAAAAGCAAAGGACGACCGCGGTTCCGGAGTTCACCGGGCCGGTAGTCGGAGCGTGACGAGTTTGCATGATCAGCCCGAGATGAAACTTTCACCAGATTTCGTTAACCCGGGCCGGGACCTTTAGGGCAACAGGGTCTACCGATCGACATGATTTCTGAAAAGTGCAGAAGGAACCTTCTACGCCCGGCTGATCGTTCTACTTGGCCCACTAAGTTATTACTTGGCGTGGATTGGAGCGCAGATTATCAGCTTCCGTTTAACGGGTAAGCTGATTTAGCTTTGCCGCGTCCGCAGTCTCAACCGGAATGCGTGTAATCTGCCCGAAGATGCCAGACACAAGACGGGACTGCGAGGCCCGCACTGTTTATCTCACGCACGCTAATCGCGGACGACGAAAACCATAAAAGCCGCAACGATAAGGAACAGCACAAATGCGAATATCAGCGACCAATTCCGTTCTGTCGGCTCGCTTCGCTGGTAACTACTCATTAACTGCGATTCGAGTGGTAACGGCTCCAGGCGCGGGGTCACGGCGGGAGGCGGAATGTAGAATTCTGGTTCTTTGTTGACCAGATACCAGCCCGAACGCATTCGCTTTATTCTTCGTCCGCAATGCACGCAGCGTTCTTCTTTGAGCGCCTGCTGTTGCCACGGCCGGCGGTTTGTTGGGCTCACCGGCTTGTGTGCACCTGGGTCACACGCCCGAGGATCAGCAACACGCGCTTGGCGGATCAGTGGAAGGACGAAAACGGCGATTTCGGTTGCAGTCATTCCATGCAGAAGCGATACGTTGACGTCACGATCTGGATATTTGAAAGAGAATTGATGGCGAAGCGTGTCGACTAGTTCAAGTACGTCTTCCAGTTTGAGCCACTTGTAGGACGAGAGCGGTAGGTCGGGTGACAGTTTACGCAGATGTACTTCTCGAAACCAGCTGATGATCTCGTCCAACACTTCCTGAACGGTGGGTATGCGTATTGGGTCGTTCGCTTGCTGAGTCATCGAAGTCATCCCGGAGCGCGATCAGTAAACAGCTTTGCACAAGACGCGGCTCGACGTTTTGCACTCACAAGGTTGGAATTAGCACAATTCGAGTATGGTAACCAGCAGTTTCGATCTTGTCGGTGCTCCCACGGACGATGTGCACATGAAACTCAGCCGAACCGACAGGAAAGTCGAGTTCTTGCACGCGGACTGGAGGGGGCGTGTAAGGTGATTTCCACCAACCGCTGCTCAAGGCCGACTGCAAACGTAAGTACTTTAACGGCGGTGCTGGCGACGTCTCTCGGGTGAGTCGTTCCTGCATGACCGTCTGTGTTCGGTACGACACCCGTCAATAGTCTCGGCTTGTGACGGATATCAGTTTCGTGCCCAGATTATGGAGATTCGCGGCAGCTATAAGTGTCTACGACTTACTCGGTCGCTCGTTGTGGCGATAGCGGACTGCCCAGGGACTCAATATGAAGCCCGGTTGCTCGCGATCCAGATGTATTGTAAGTGAGCTGAGCGGAAGGGGCGCTGGCGATCGCTCGGCTAAGCCGCTTGCCCCACGATATCCCGAGGTTTTCTACGATCTCCAAGGGCTTAGCCATTGCATAGGATAGAGAAGCCGTTATTCCCAACGCAATTGCAAACCTAACGCCGGGGCCTAAGTTAGTAAGTGTGTATAAGAAGTATGCAATGGGAGTCAGAATCAGTAGGTGAAGAAGATAAACACTGTAACTGGCGCCGGCGAGAAAGCTGCTGACCTTGCCTGACAACGCAGTCCGCACATAACCGGCGCATTGGCCACCGGCTAACCGGTGTTCTGCAAATAGCAACCAGCAGAAGATGCCGACCAGGATGATGTCATGTGGGTCCCTTGACAGCAGGCTCAAAGAAGCCGCGAAGATAGCGAATCGCAACGTTGACTTACGCCCACTGTGAAGATCGATATAAGCTTGTGCCCAAACCATACCGATCACAAACCAAAGCAAACTGAGAGGCAACGGCGACGGTTGGGAGAAGTAGTGCGTAAGAATAGTCGATTTCGCCAGTACGTATACAGCCGACGCGGCTAAGGAGAAGGCTGTCCAGCCAAATCGCATGGCGAATAGCATCAGGAAGGGAAAGGCCAGGTAGAACTGCATTTCCAGGCTCAAGCTCCAGTCCGGGATGACCAGCGACGTGTGGTATTTGGGCCAGACGCCAAATAAGAAGCTCAAATGGGAGAGGACATGCCCGGAACTGAGGGGAGGCATCTCTGGTAGAGGACTTGAAGGCAGAAATGCGCGATGGAGAGCACCGCGCCAAGCGTCATATCGGTCCAAGAAGAGATACGTGGGGAGCAAGAAAGCGTAGTAGAGAGGACTGATCCTGAAGAATCGACGAATGTAAAAGAGAATCCAAGTGGTTCGACATGTCCACGGTTCCCGAGCCTGACGCAGAATGTAGTGGAAGGCCATCAGGAAGCCGGACAACAGCATAAATCCGTCTACTGCATAGTGGGGCGACCTGAGAATGGGGACGGAATTCATTCCGGTGAAGGCACAAGTATGGCCGATGAGCACCCAAAGGCACATCAAACCCCTGAGGCCGTCTAAGACTCCGAGGCGACTTCGTTCGGTCATAGCTACTCCTTAGAACCGGGCCAAACCTGCGCTCTCATGCCGGTACTAACTGGGCATTGAGGCTTCTCAGGCGTTGTCTCGAGAAAGACCGATGCAAGGCTCGAGCACAGTCTTCCTCAATCGAGAATCGGCTTACAATGAGGGCCAGAAAAATGTAAGCGAGAAAGTCTACAGGCTCACGGCAGTAACCGAATAGCCCTGGCACCTCGACACCTGCCCGGAGTAGCAGAAACAGTGCTCCGAACAGCGCCCACTGCCCATTGTGCCAAGTGCGCCATTGACAGAAGGCGAGTTGCCAACTGCAGCGGATCATAAACCAGGAGAGCGCAATTACGCCAATGAAGCCGATCAGTCCTTCTTCGGCTAACGCTGTCAGATATTCGTTGTGATATCCTCCGGCGAGTTCTTTAACGCCCCTTATTTTGTAAACACCAGGGTTCCGGGAAAGAAGATCGTCGTGAACTGACTCATAGCCGAATCCGATGATGGGCCGTTCCGAAAATTTCTGTACGGCTACATACCACAAATCCCATCGTCCTTCAGTAACATCACTCATCGTCTTGAATGGGATCTGTAAGACCAGGATGGGTGTGCCCGCTAAGGTAAGTATCAGAACCGCCCACGCGCACCAGCGAAGTACCAGCTGACGGCTGCGGATGCCGTTCAAGATCAACAGAGCCAATCCACTGAGCAGAAGTACTGCCACGGGTGCGCGGGACCCTGTAAATACTGAGGAGATAGTAAATACCACTGCTCCTGCTGCCCAAAGATAGCGATTAGACCTGACCAGGCACATTCCCGCAATGTAGGCGAAGACCGATGCAAACGGGATCGTGTTGAGTGGAATACCTACCCACTCAGCCATCCCTTTGAACTGCCGTGCCGACTGATATGTAGGTATCACCCAGCCAATGTAGTGGATGTAACTATATACGATGAATGCGCCGATGAGGAGGCTTGCAGCGACTAAGGAGTAGCCAAACGATTTGCATATTACCGGGTTGCGCAGCGTACGTGTTAAGAGCAGCGCGATTAAACAGAGAACGAACAACTTTAGCCAGTCCTGAAGTGCACGTTCCACGTCAACGGAGCCCAATGAAGTCCCCAGCCAGAGTAGACACAGGAAGCCCAGGAAGGCGTAAAGGCGTGTTTCCGAACGAGAGAGCCGGTGGTGTCCGCAGAGGAAGGCAAGCAAAATAGCCGACGCGAGAATCGCTGGTCGCAAAACAATGGCCGTCGTGTTTGGATGATGCCAATACAAAGGCCAATAAGCAGCGATGACGGCGGGAATGATCATACCTAACGCATATAGGAAAAATGTGCTGGCGGGTGGGAAACTGGCCGCCGGCGTAGCGGTTCTCTTAGTACTTTGGTTCATTGACCGACGTGATCTCTGAGGACTAGTTACGCGACATCCCTGGATCTCTCAACGAATGATCGCGGTTACCGGCCTGAAGCTGGTGTGATCAGCGACTTTGAGAGGAAACGACTGTGGGAGGAACTAAATAGAGCCGGCTTTCATGACACGAGCTACGCTATTTACAATCTTCTCGCTGAACATTCTGTCGCTTCATGCTCTTTCGGCACAGGAACAGGTTTTGCATCCGAAGATGTTACCGTCCGACAACGAAGTGGTGAATCCTCAGCGTGGTCTTTATACATGGCTGGATTACCATATGGCTCCGCAGCCGGATCCTGCCTTGGATCACTACAAGCGGATTCCCTGGGCCACTCTGGAGCCTGCCCAGTCTCGCTACGACTTCTCACAGATTGAAACTGAGCTCAGCAAGCTATCTAAGGGTGGGGCATTCGGGTTCCGGATTATGGCATTGAATCCTTCCTGGAGCGTGAAAGACGGAAGCGATGTTCCCGAATATCTGATGGCGGCGATGCCCAAGGGGTTTTTTGTTCCTGCAGTCCCAAGGGGCTCGAAATCGCCGGCCCACCTTTACGTTCCTGACTGGAACTCGCCGATCTTTCTGGATCGGCTGGATAAGCTCTTAGCTGCTCTGGGGCACAAATACGATGGCAATCCGCGCATTTCGTTCATCGATATCGGTGTTTATGGCACATGGGGGGAGTGGCACACCTTCGGACTTTCGAACTTTCCCGGGGGTGCGATTCCTTACGGGGATAACCGCTTGAATCAGCACGGTGCTTCGGCGGGCAGCTTCGAAACGCGCAAGCGGATCATCGACGCTCACGTGAACGCTTTCAGGAAGACTCAACTGGTGATGATGACCGATGATAAAGCAGCACTGATCTATGCGCTCCGCTTACCCACTCCGGTGCCCGTTGGCATGCGGCGTGACAGCTTCGGCTCAAACCACTTTGCTGACGATTTTGTGGACAAGACTATGTCACAGGAAGATCAGAAACTAGTTCTGAACCGCTGGACGACTGCTCCGCTGATTGTTGAAAGCTTTGGTCCACCCAAGGTGTTCGAGGTAGGAACGCAAGGCTTGGCCGAACAGGTGGAAACGTATCACGTTTCGGCCATCGGCAATGGCAATTTCGGAGCTTGGAATGAAAGATCTGCAGCAGAACAAGAGGCTGTTTTAGCTGCCGGGAGACGGACTGGCTATCGCTTCGCCCTCACAGAGGCGGCTCTGCCGTCAGAAATCAAACCGGGCGCGAATCTGCTTTTGAGAACGCGCTGGGTGAATCAGGGTGTCACTCCGTCTTACGAACCGTGGACGGTGGAGTTCACGCTTTGGAAAGACGGTGGTGCTCATCCGGTAGCGCGAGTAATTTCGGCGCTAAACCTTCAAACTTTTCTCCCCACCAAAGAACCTTTTGAAGTTCGAGACTTGGTGACAATGCCGAAGAAGATCTCGAAGGGAACTTACGAACTGCGAGTGCAAATCACCGACCCTGCTTGCTATCGAAGCCCTCTCCGCTTAGCGATCGAAGGCGCAACTGCCGAAGGAAGCTACTCTTTGGGCGCGATTCACGTAAATTAGGTAAACGGTGTTGGGCCCTATGCCTTATTCAATGGCAAGCTATTTGCGCCTCACCTTAATAGTGCTTCTGGCGCTTAGCCTTTTAGCTCTGCTCGAGCATCGCTACCAGATACTCTCCAGATTCCTGTCGCGCAAGTCAACGGCATTGAACCTGGCGGTCACGCGAATAGCCGTTTTGCTTGCACTCTTCAATGAAGTTGATATTGAAAAGATACTCACCTTTGCGCGGCTAGACTCCGCTTTGTTGTTCCCGCCCAAGGGTTGGCATCTTCTTGCGGCAGTCTTCCCACGATCCCCACAGGTTGTCCACGCCGCTTATGCTGCCTTCCTGGTCAGTGCAACATTGGCGTTGATTGGTCTGTTTGGACGATGGGCCTTGGCTGCGACGGCACTCTCTGCCTTCTACCTGCTCACCATCCCTCAGCTATTCGGCAAAGTCGACCATTATCACCACCTGGTGATTTTCTGCTTTCTTCTCGCGTTGTATCCTTCCTGCGACACTCTTTCGCTTGATGCAATTCGCAAGGGGTTCAGGCTGGCCGATCAAGGCGTGCTGCCCAGGACGATCGCGTCAACGGCCTATGCAGGCGGGCTCAACGCAATCGTGATCCTGATGGGGCTCATGTATTTCTTCCCGGGGACATGGAAAGTTGCTGGTTCCTGGCCTCACTGGTTCTCAAGTCAGAACATGGAGTATCTGCTGTACAAGAGGATGCTGGAATTGCGGCCCACTGCTTTGCAGCTTATGGCATTAAGGATGCCCTTCGCCATGCTCCTTTCCACGTATGCTGCTGTTTGTTTCGAGCTTGGGATGATTTTCCTGATTCTGTCGGAGCGCCTGCGGCCACTCGCGGTGATCATGGGACTGACTTTCCACAACCTCACTCGCCTCCTAATGGCCATACCGTTCCTGGCGCTGCAATTCTGTTATGCGGCGTTAGTGGATTGGACCAAGCTGTTGCAATCGGTAGCCATACGACTTCGACTCCGTCCTATTACCGTGGTCTATGACGCGCATTGCAAGCTGTGCAGACGAACGGTCGCGCTGCTTTCCAATTTGGATTGGCTGGATACCCTCGAGTTGCTCCCGAACACACAACTCGACGAGTTGAAAAACCGGACTGATATCGGTGCCATCCAGCGACCGACTGGAATGATGTTCGCTGTCCTAAGTAGTGGCGGCGAGCTCGCGTTAGGCTACGACGGTTACAAAATGATCAGTTCACATATTGTTTTGCTATGGCCCGTCCGGCTCTTGATGACAACGAAACTGATTGACCGTCTCGGGCGGGCAATTTACGATCGTGTGGCCTTTTCCCGAACATGTAACATCCTGGACAAAACTGCCGAAGCAAGAGAACTGGCATTCGGAGCGATTGTGACGCCCGGCGCTCGTGTCGTTTCTTCTTCTCTTGTCGGCGCGATGTTTATGCTCGGTGTGGCGCACGCAGTGAACTGCTGGCCTCTGGCCTGTTATCCAACATTTGACGGCCCGTTCACGTTATCGCTCTCGAAGCTGACTTTACAGACTGTAATCGGCGCGAAAGTGATCTCGAACTATACCCTCAGCTATGACCAAAGGATGGCCGATCTGCTCGGGTCTGGCCGGTGGGATGGATTGGTACAGCAAGAGCTTCGGCAGAAAGCTGTGACCAGAGCCAGTTCGGCAGCGCTGATCGGGCTATGGCTGCGAGAGCACAGCGTTCCTCGGCCGGATTCCGCGGTTCTCTTCATAGACAACTATTCGCTAAACCTCAGAACGCTAACGTTGAGGCTCGTCGGACGCAGTGAGTTGGCAACGCTATCCGCCGGCGATGGCCTTTAAAGCGGCATCTAACTCAGTTGCTCCGTAAGCTTACGGTGAGCACCGTCTAGCGAATTGCGGCAGGTTGCGTCACGATTCGGAGATCGATGCATCGAGCCAGCAGCAAAAGTTCACAAGGTGTAGAGTCGCCTCGTCATAAGTGGTCAGTCGAAGAGCGGCTACGAATTGTGACAGCGTCGTTAAAGAAGGGCACGACTGTGGATGCGGTCGCGAAAGTGTCGCGTAAGTCCGACATTGCTGGAGCGATCGGTTATGCCTTCGGGCGATGGCCTGCTTTGCTGCACTACTGCGATGACGGCTCGCTTGAGATCGACAACAACGCTGCCAAACGAGCGTTGCGAGCCGTCGCGCTTGGACGCAAGAAATTATTGTTTTGCCGGATCGGACTCTGGCGGGAACGTGCGGCTGCCATGCAAAGCCTGATTGGTTCGGCGAAGTTGAATGGTCTCGATCCGGAAGCTTATCTCCGCCACGTGCTCGCACGCATTGCTGATGATCTGATTAACCGTGTCGCCGAATTGCTGCCCAGGAACATCGAATTCTCAGCGCCGAGA
>CAXTMN010000052.1:25810-30974 GCA_964245395.1 uncultured Bryobacteraceae bacterium | reverse complement strand
ACGTGTATCAGCGCTTCACCGGACAGGAGCGCGATGGTGAGGCCACGCCGAACCTCGATTTCTTGCAGGCGCGCTACTTTTCCGCCGAGCAGGGTCGCTTCTTAAGCCCCGATCCGGGCAATGCTCCGCTTTGGAAAGTGTTAACTAACTCTGCGACGGCAGCCACGACAACGGCTGGCTGTTCGACTTGCACCCAATGGCCGCAGTTCTGTAGTCGTACATGCCGGCCGCGATGGCTTCTGGCGACCCAATCATCACGTTCCTGCAACTCCGTGGCAGTGGCAGTTGAAGCGGAGAGAACGATGAACGGGACCTGATCTGGGATGTGCATCGAGAGGGCGGATTGGGCGCTGGCGGGCAGCGCTTGCAGGTAATTCGCCATGGCGCGAAACGACGCCGGCCTGCTCCAGTGAGATTGAATAGCAGGCCACACTACGGGAGGGAGATTGCGGACCTCGCCCACCAGCCGATCGAGCAGACTGGATGCCTGATGGGCAGTTGCTCGAGCGATCAGCTTAGGGAAGCGAGTTCCGGCTTTCAGCAAAAGAGTCAGTGCCAAACGAACTACTCCGAAGTGCGCGAGTACTGCGCCGCGACGGGATAAACGGACGCCCAGTTGCAGCCGGGCCAGCTCGTGGTCATTGCAGTCAGACCAATTGCGCAGGGACACCGGATCGAGAAAAACAAGTCCTGCGACGGACTGAGGATAGGTAAAGGCGAAGGCGCGAGCGAGTAGGCCTCCATAAGAATGTCCGACGAGAATATAGGGACCGGTCAGCGAGGCTGCCGAGAGTAAGGCAGCCAGTTCAGAGACAACTTGATCAACAGAGCGCGGCGAGGTGCTCTTGCTGCTCCAGCCAAGCCCGGCACGGTCGTAGCTGCATACGCGAGCATAGGAGGCGATTTCAGGCTGAACAAGCGCCCAACTCAGCGAGCTGGCCGCAATCCCGGATTCGAGGACAACGGTAGGACTTCCCAAACCTGACTCGAACAAATGGAATTGGGAGCGGCCGATGCGGACGAGTCGCCCGGCCGGAGGCAGCCGAACGACATCTCGCCGAGCTCCCCAAAACTGGTAGAGAAGACCAGCTGCAGGAATGAGGACAAGGATCGAGACACAGGCCCGGACAAAGAGGCCGATCAGTCAGCCACCATGACTTCGCCCGGCAATATGGGGCGTGTACGAGGAAGCAATCCGAAGGCGGCGGCCGTTCCGGTTCCAGCAAGAGCGCAGAGGTAAGCGAGCAATTTCAAAGTGTCTGCGGTGGCGCCCTTGGGCAGCACCTTCCAAAGGACAAGCAGGACCGTCTGGGCAAGAGTGACGGACCAAACCGATCCATAGAAATAGCGGCGTTCGATTCCTTCGCCTTTTGTGGAATGCCGGACGCGCGGCAAAAGACCAGCCACACCGAGCGAGACGATGAGGATGGTAACGGGAAAGTAGGCGTGTTGGTAAATCTGCTGCATGTACCAGATGTGGGAGATGACAGCGGCGATGAGGCCCGCCAGGTTCAACAGGGCGAAACTCAGCAAGGCATTCCAGGCAAAGGTATAACAGACGCGGCGGTAGAGCGGGTTCGGCTTGTCTTCAGAGAAACGCAGAATGTAGGGGCGAGACTCGACTCCAGGCAACTGGCCGTAGATACCGGCGATTCCGGTGACGATCATGACGAACATCAGCCAGACCATGTTGCGTGTACTCGGGCCGTGGGCGAAGAGATCGAAAGTTAATGGGCCAGGGGCAAGGAAGAAAACCCAGATCCAGATCGGCCAGTGAGCTACCCGATACCAAGTTTTGTTTCGTTCCCGAATTTTTCTGTGCTGCGCGTATTCAACCTTGATCGCATAAGGCATCCCTGAAAAGATCGTACTATTCGGTAAAAGGTTCGCCTCGGGATTGGTAGAGTACTTCGTGATGACCTTTCGCGTCCTGATCGTTTCGCTGTTATCAATGAGCTGCCTCTGTGCCCAGGATTGGGCGCGCCAGCAAGTGGAGAAATCTCCACGCCATCGGGAGTGGGTGACCGTTCAGCATGATGGGCGGTCCGTCGAGACGTTCGTGGCGTATCCGGAGTCGAAGAGCAAGACACCCGTTGTTCTGATTATTCACGAGATCTTCGGCTCGACTGATTGGGTTCAGAATATGGCTGATCAAGTAGCGGCAGCCGGCTATATCGCCGTTGCTCCGGACTTGCTGTCGGGCATGGGTCCGAATGGCGGACGGACAACCAGCTTCGCGCAGAGTGAAGCGACGCAGGCGGTGAGCCATTTGAACCCGGATCAGGTGACGGCGGACTTAAATGCGGCTGCCGATTACGCGCTGAGATTGCCGGCTGCCGATGGCAAGCTGTTTGTGGCGGGGTTCTGTTGGGGAGGCGGGCAGAGCTTTCGGTTCGCCACCACTCGCAAGGGCCTTGCTGCTGCATTTGTGTTTTACGGACCACCACCCGATAAAGACGCGATGGCAAAGATCAGTGCGCCTATCTACGGATTTTACGCAGGAAACGACGCCCGCATTGACGCCACGATTCCAGCGGCACAGGACAATATGAAGTCGGCCGGCAAAGCGTATGAGCCTGTCACATACGACGGCGCTGGACATGGATTCATGCGGGCAGGTGAAGCACCGGATGCTTCGGAAGCCAACAAGAAGGCCCGCTCAGATGCCTGGGAGCGCTGGAAGGCCCTGCTGAAGAGGCCGTCATGAAGATTTAGACGGGAACCAGTCCTTTTCTTATGCCGATCGCGACAGCTTCTGTGCGACTGACTGCGCCAAGTTTGGCCAGGATCTGAGCAACATGAAACTTGGCCGTGTGATCAGAGATGTTGAGTTGCGCCGCAATCTCTTTATTGCCTAATCCGCTTGCGAGCATGCGCAAGACTTGAAGCTCACGAGAGGTGAGAGCCTCAATGATTGCGTTTTCGGAACTCTGGCGCGTGCTGCCAGTCAACCAACGTGTTGCCTGCTCCTTCGTGAGCAGAACGAAATCTTTTGCTGCACCTTCGACAGCGGCGCTGAGTTCTTCGGCAGAACTGGTTGCGGGGAGCCACGCGCATACTCCAGCCGAGAACAATCTTTGACGCACCGGCCGGTCGGAGACACATAGAATTGGTTTGCCGAAGTCGAGGAGAGTTTCAGGATCCCGGTCAACGGCAACAATGACGTCGGCGAGAATTGAAGCGACAGCGTGCTCGAGGTCCTGATCGGTCCAGAGAACGTCTGTTACGAGAATGCGGTCATCTTCCCGAAGCAGAGCCGCAACAAGCGCAGCACGTGCGTACGAAGAGGCGATCACCAGGGTACGAGTCACCGGCCAACCCAAAGTTAATTACGCGTTTCGTTTACTGGTGCGCTCGCCGACCGTGACTTGCCGGCGAAATGCCTCTCCACCGCGCAACAGGACCAGTTCGATCGTGCTGCCCACGGTCTCCCCTGGTAGAGCCTGCTGCAAGTCGTCCATGTCACGAAGCGGTTTGCCGTCAAGCGAAACCAGTATGTCGCCTAAGTAAAGGCCAGCGATATCCGCAGGAGATTCGGGTTCGACGCTGAGAACAATGAGACCGGCATCGAACTGGCCGCCCAACTTTTGTTGCGACCATTCCGGGATAGCCACGGATTGAAGACTGACGCCAAGGTAGCCCTGGCGCACTCTACCCTGTTTAAGAAGTTCATCGGCCAGCTTGTTGAGAGTGGTTACGGGAACAGCGACGGAGGAATGGCGGAGTAGGCCGGGCGTGGCCATTCCAATGAGGTCACCTTGAGCAGTAACGACTGCGGCTCCTGACTGTGAGGGATAGAGGTTTACGTCGAGCCTGAAAAAGCGGTCGAGCGTTCCCAGTTTGAAGGTACGCCGTGGACCACTGACGGCGCCTAAAATCCCTACACTGATCGAGGGGCCGGCGTCGATGGTCAGGCCTGCGACGGTGGTCAGCATGCCGGGCTTTAACTCATCCAGGTTGGCCGACTTCAGCGGCTGAATCTCTACGCCCTCGACCTTCAGGAGGGCAACATCCACGCCTGGATCGCGTCCCAGCAACACCGCTGTTCCTTCCCCGCCGCCGGCAGCATAGATGGGGACGCGGTCCCGCCGCTTCAGCCCATGATCAGCCACGGCGATTAGATTCGGGCGAAGAACTACTCCGCTAACGACACGGTAGGCGCCGGCCCGGACAGCGACGACGCCAGTGAGAACCTGCTCTGCCAATGCGGCGAGAGCTTGCGAGATTTGTTGTAAAACTGCGCTCATGAATCAAGTGTTGTGCACGTTGCCGTCTATGCGCATCAGCCATTCGGGCAGTTTTGCTGCTGCTAAGAGTTTTGCTCGCGGCGGCGGAGAAAGTGGCGGAACCGCTCGACCTCTGCTTCGAACTGATTGCGAAAGGAGGGATCGTTTGGTTCCTCTGTAACGAAACCTGACTTGACACTCAGGTCCGCCGACGATTTCGAGACATTCACCCATCCGATCACTC
Source organism: uncultured Bryobacteraceae bacterium (assembly GCA_964245395.1). Lineage (GTDB taxonomy): Bacteria > Acidobacteriota > Terriglobia > Bryobacterales > Bryobacteraceae > Bog-105. Next base: position 26,504 of record CAXTMN010000052.1, on the reverse strand, counting down.
CGTCTCGCCAGAGAAGCGGCATGGCGTAATAACCTAGCTTTCGTTTGGGAGGCGGAGTGTAGGCTTCGAAGCGGTACGACCATCCCCAGAAATGTTCAAATCGTCGCCGGTCCCAGACGAGCGGATCGAAAGGGGCGAGAAAACGCACTCTTTCTTCCGCTCTTTTTCGCGTTACGCGCTCCGCTGGCCAGAGGTAGCGGACATCTTGAACGACTGCACCGGTTAATTCGCCTGTCTGAATTAGCTCTGTGAGAGCTGAGTGCCTTCCCTCCAGGGCGGGTGCAGCATGTCTCAGATGCTGTAACGCCCCACGGAGACTACGTTCAGGTACAGGAGCGAGAATGGCTGCGATAAGCAGGACAAGCTGGCGTAGCCGCTCGCCCGGTTCGATCTGCTCGGGCTGCCGGGTTGCCGGTTCGTACAAGCGGATTCCATTTTGACGTCCGGCGATCCGTAAAAGGCCGCGATAGTGAAGAGCCTGCAGAGTGCGCGTGGTCGCCTGGGAATAGCCGCCCCAGGCATTGATTTCCCGTTTCCGGCCAAGATGCGATTCGAGCTCACGCGGATGGATCCGCTTGTGGGCGGATACGATCTCGAGTACTCGCTTTTCGGCCGCGGTTAGCTTTCCTTTGACCCTCGGGTGAAGAAGAGCCCAGGTTGACTGCGGCAGGAAACCGTACGCGTAGAGAAAGTC
>CAXTMN010000052.1:13011-25800 GCA_964245395.1 uncultured Bryobacteraceae bacterium | reverse complement strand
GTCTTCTTCCAGATCGAGAGACGGATACTGTTCCTCGAGATCGCCGGCACGGTAGTCTTTGACCCGATGCCGCAGGATGAGGTCCTGGGCTCGCGCAGGAGACCGGATTGGATCTGCCTGGACGAAGCCAAGCCGCTCGACGGCCTTGCGCAGGGTGGCCGGAGGAAATAGGGATGCTGCGATCGCGTGCTGCCGTAGATGTTTAAGGGTCAGCTTCACCATTGACGTTACAGACTGATAGTGGCAATATCGTCATGGTTCATGTCAAGGAGGAGTCATGAAGCTATTTCCTTTGCTTGTTCTTGTAACTGCGGTTAGCGGGACGCTGTTTGGCGACACTGTGCGGGTGAACTGCAGTGATGGTGGAAATCTGCAAGCGGCGATCAACCATGCTGAACGAGGAGATGCCGTTCTGTTTAGCGGCGTTTGTCAGGGCCCAGTAATCGTGAATAAGAGTCACCTGACTCTTCGCGGATCGGCCAGTGGTGCAGCGGTTGACGGCCACAAGCTGGACGCGGTCACTGTCACTGGAGCGCTGGACGTAATGCTGGATGGGTTCGATGTGCAGAACGGAGCGAACGGCATAGTTGTGAACGGTGGTTCTCAGGTAATGATCCGGAACGTCTCCGTTCACGACAACGCGGCTATCGGAATCCTAGCTGAGGCAAACTCTTCGGCAACGGTTGCTGGCGGCAGCACGAAACGTAACGGGCTCAATGGCGTTGACGTGGAAGCGGCCTCTTCGCTCGTTGTAACTGGCAGTTATGCCGCTGAGGCGAACGCAGTGTTCGGGATCAACATCAACGGCAGTTCGAGCCTGCTGCTCAACCAGGCGAATCTGACCGTGAACCAAAACGTCCTTGGCATCCAGATTGGGACCAGCGCCAGCGGGTTCATCGCCGATCCGGTCAGCCGGATCGAGGTGGCAAATAACGTCACCACAGGGCTGACGATTGTCTCGGGCGCGCACATGGTGGCTTTCGGGGGAACGATCATAGCAACGGGCAATGGCGTCCACGGAGTTTCAGTAGATTCTAAGGCCGGATTGGATTTGGATGCAGCAGCTCTTTTAGATACACACGACAATGTCGGCGATGGGGTTCACCTGGAAGAGACGTCTGTTTTGACGCTGTTCAATACACCAGCGTTCTCCGGCGCTCCCGGAACGACAACGATCAACGCGCACGACAACGGAGCAAATGGCTTTAGCGTTCTGACAGGATCTAACCTTACGGTGATCCACCAGGCAGCTATATTCAGCACCGGGAACAAGGGTTTGGGAGTACAGGTCGATGGCGGAAGCGGCTTAACGCTAGTTCAATCAACAGTAACGGGGAACAAAATGACCGATATTGGCCTTAGCTTCGGTTCGCGTTTGGACATCACAGGCGGGAGCATCGGTTCGATTAGCTGCGACAGCAGTGTCTTGTCGCGAGGGGACAAAGTTTGTCCGAGGTGAGCGCGAGCAACGATCTGTTTGTGTATGGAACGCTGCGCTTGGGTGCTGATAATGATTTCGCAAAGCTTCTTGCGAGGCAGGCGTATTGGGTTGGCCGGGGTCGGGCGAGAGGTCAGCTTTTCATGGTGCAGAACTATCCTGGCTTTGTCCGGTCCGAGCCAGAAGGCGATTGGGTGCTCGGTGACGTGTACAGTCTGCACTCTCCACAGTTAACCTATGTGGAGCTCGATCGGTATGAGGGATGTGGCTTTAACGATCCCCTGCCGCATGAATACTGCAGATCGCCGGTTCCAGTGCTGCTTGACTCGGGTCAATGGGTTGAGGCATCGGCGTATTTGTACGCTTTGGACATATCTGATAAACGACGAATTACGTCGGGCGATTATTTGAGTAGGTGACCTCGCATCAGCGAAACTACGCTGCGATCTGGCTTTCGCCCATAAGATACTTGTCGATGTGGTGAGCGGCCTTGCGGCCTTCTGCGATAGCCCACACAACCAATGATTGACCGCGACGGGCATCGCCGGCTGAGAAAATACCGGGAACGGAGGTCATATATCCCGCATCGGTTTCAAGATTGCCGCGTTCGGTAAATTTGAAGGCAAGTTGTTCAAGCAAACCGTTGCGCACGGGGCCAGAGAAGCCAATCGCGATCAGAATCATGTTTCCTTCTAGGTAGAACTCACTTCCGGGCATTCGCTCCAGATCAGGCTTGGGGCCGACGCGAACGCAATGGAGTTTCTGAACTTGGCCATTCTCGTCGCCGCTAAAGTGAGTGGTCAGAACGCTCCACTCGCGGACGCCGCCCTCCTCGTGGGCTGCTTCAACCCGTAGCTGAAGCGGCCAAAGCGGCCACGGGGTGGCTTTGTGCCTGCTTTCAGGCGGCATGGCATGGATCTGCAATTGATGAACCGACGCGGCTTTCTGGCGGTGTGCGGTGCCCAGGCAGTCAGCACCGGTGTCGCCACCGCCAATGATAATGACGCGCTTGCCAGCGGCGGACAGTTCTTCGGCACTGCTGAACGAATCTCCAGCACCGCGACGATTTTGCTGAACCAGGTAATCCATCGCGAAGTGAACGCCATTCAGGTCACGGCCAGGGATGGTCAGATCGCGAGGCTGTTCCGCGCCGGTGGCCAGCAGAACGGCATCGTGGTCACGTTGAAGGTCGACGCCGCTCAGGTGCTCGCCAACATGAACGCCTGTTTGAAATTTGACGCCTTCGGCAATCATCTGATGGAGACGGCGGTCTACGACATCTTTCTCCAGTTTGAAATCGGGAATTCCATAGCGTAAGAGACCTCCGACCCGATCTTCGCGTTCGAATACCGTGACGGTATGTCCAGCCCGCGCCAGCTGTTGAGCAGCGGCCAAGCCGGCGGGACCCGATCCTACAATGGCAACCTTTTTGCCGGTGCGCCGGCGAGGTTGTTCAGGGTGGATCCAGCCTTCCAGGAATCCGCGATCGACGATGCTCTGCTCGACGACTTTGATGGTGACGGGCGGCTCGTTAATCCCGAGCACGCACGCCGCTTCGCACGGAGCGGGACAGATGCGGCCGGTAAATTCCGGGAAATTATTGGTGGCGTGAAGAGCCCGCAGCGCGTCGCGCCAGCGGCCTCTCCACACAAGATCGTTCCAATCGGGAATTAAGTTGCCAAGGGGGCAGCCTGTGTGACAGAAGGGGACGCCGCAATCCATACAGCGCGCAGCCTGTTCTTTAAGCTTCGGTTCTGGGAAGTCCTGGTAGACTTCGAACCAATCATTAACCCGCTCAAGGACAGGGCGACGATGAGGAGTTTCGCGATCGTACTCGAGAAACCCGGTGACCTTTCCCATTGTGCTGACCTAAGCGCGCTCTCCGACGGGAGCAGAGGCCGCAACGCTCTGCACGAAGGACGGCAATTTGCGCTGGGCAGACACGTTGGCGGCCAGGGCGCGCCGATACTCCTGTGGAAACACCTTGATGAAGTGACGAACGTTGCCGGCCCAATTATCAAGAATTTTATGACCGAGCGGACTCGCGGTGTAGTCTACGTGCTTGCGAATCAGGTGCTCGAGTTTTAACAGGTCTTCAGAGTCGAAGAGAGGCTCAAGGTCGACGGCGGTCCTATTGCAGCGGACCTGAGAAAATTCGCCGGAAGGATCGAATACATAGGCCAGCCCGCCACTCATTCCGGCAGCGAAGTTTGGACCAGTTTGCCCGAGCACAACCACAGTGCCGGCGGTCATGTATTCGCAAGCATGATCACCGACACCCTCCACGACCGTAATTGCGCCGGAGTTTCTAACGGCAAAACGCTCACCGGCCACGCCGTTGAAGTATGCTTCACCGCTGGTGGCTCCGTAGAGCACCGTGTTGCCTACCAGGATGTTTTCTTCTGGAGCGAAGGTGGATTCTTTCGGCGGAAACACGACAATCTTGCCGCCCGAGAGGCCTTTGCCCGTGTAGTCGTTCGCGTCACCCTCTAGCAGAAAGGTAATTCCGCAGGCCAGGAAAGCCCCAAAACTCTGTCCCGCTGAACCGTTAAAGCGGACGCGAATGCTGTCCGCGGGCAAGCCTTGCGAGCCATGACGCCGAGCAACCTCACCGCTCAACATTGCTCCCACTGCGCGATGAACGTTGCGAATCGGAAACTCCATTTCGGCCTGACCGCCGGCCTCAATGATGCCGTGGGCCTGATCGAGCAGTTTGTGGTCGAGCGCTTCAGATAATCCATGGTCCTGGGCGATCAGGCAGCGACGGCCGACGCGCCCGGGCATTTGCGGGTACTTCAGCATGGACGAGAAGTCGAGTCCGCGAGCCTTCCAATGCGCAACGGCGGTTTGCATCTCAATGAGGTCGACGCGACCAACCATCTCGTCTATGGTGCGAAAGCCCAGATCGGACATCCATTCACGGACTTGCTCGGCCACGAAGAAGAAAAAGTTGATGACGTTTTCGGGAGTGCCTGCAAACTTTTTACGCAGTTCGGGGTTTTGAGTGGCGATGCCGACAGGACACGTATTCAGGTGACACTTGCGCATCATGATGCATCCCATGGCGATCAGAGGCGCCGTAGAGAAGCCGAACTCTTCAGCGCCCAGCAAAGCGGCGATGACTACATCACGGCCGGTCTGCAGTTTGCCATCTACCTGAACTCGGATGCGGCTACGCAGATCGTTTTTGACGAGAACCTGTTGTGTTTCGGCGAGGCCAAGCTCCCAAGGGATGCCAGCGTGCTTGATAGAGGTCAGCGGAGAGGCTCCGGTTCCGCCATCGTAGCCGCTGATGAGCACATGGTCGGCATGTGCCTTTGAGACACCGGCAGCAACTGTTCCCACTCCGACTTCGGCGACAAGCTTGACGGAGATCCGAGCGGTAGGGTTCACGTTTTTCAGATCGTAGATGAGTTGAGCCAAATCCTCGATGGAGTAGATGTCATGGTGAGGGGGCGGAGAAATCAGGCCGACGCCGGCAATCGAGTGTCGAACGCGAGCGATCTCATCGTCTACTTTGTGGCCCGGCAGCTGACCGCCCTCGCCCGGCTTGGCGCCCTGGGCGACTTTGATTTGCAGCTCATCAGCATTCACCAAATAGTTGGTAGTGACCCCGAAACGGCCAGAGGCTACTTGCTTGATGGCGCTACGCTTGGAGTCGCCGTTGGGAAGAGTGATGAAGCGAGCCTCATCTTCCCCGCCCTCACCCGTATTGGAGCGACCACCGATCCGGTTCATGGCCACAGCTAAGGTTTCGTGCGCTTCCTTGCTGATAGAGCCGAAAGACATAGCGCCTGTCACAAAGCGCTTTACGATTTCGCTCGCCGGTTGCACTTCTTCGATCGGCACCGGATGCAAGGACTTTTTCAGCCGCATCAGACCACGAAGCGTGCAAAGCTGTTCGCTTTGACGGTCGATGAGCGTTGCGTACTCCTGAAATGTCGCATAGCTCTGCTGCTGAATGGCATGTTGCAGGCGCGCTACCGTAACCGGATTCAATAAATGATGTTCGCCATTGATGCGGTATTGATAGTTGCCGCCGGTAGCGAGCTCAAGCTCCGATTCTGAAAGAGGTCGAAAAGCAAAACTGTGCTTAGCGATGGCTTCTTTGGCGAGCACGTCAAGGCCGATTCCTTCGATTCGGGATGCGGTTCCGGTGAAATACTGGTCAACTAATTCCTTGTTTAAACCGAGAGCTTCGAAGACTTGTGCGCCGCGGTAACTTTGCAGGGTTGAAATGCCCATCTTCGAGAACACCTTGAGCAGTCCCTTATTGACGGCTTTGATGTAGTTCTTAATAGCCAACTCGGAACTGATGGTGCCCGGCAGATCGTCAGAGGCAGCAAGTTCGTCGATGGTTTCGAGGGCGAGATAGGGGTTTATGGCGCTGGCACCATAACCAAGCAGCAGGCTATAGTGCATGACTTCACGGGGCTCTCCGGATTCGATGATAAGCGCGACGCCGGTGCGCGTGCCCTCGCGAACCAGATGGTTATGTACGGCCGTGAGGGCGAGGAGCGACGGGATAGGAGCAAATTCCTCATCAACGCCGCGGTCTGACAGAATCAGTAGAGTATAGCCCGCCTTGATGGCCAGGGACGCGCGGCGGCACAGGCTGTCGAGGGCTCGCTTCAATCCCGTTTCAGCATCGTGAACGCTAAAGATGGTGGGCAGCGTGGAGGCGAGAAGATCACCGCGCGATACACGGCGCAACTTCTCGAGTTCGCGGTTGGTCAGCACCGGAATGGGCATCTTCAAGGTGTGGCAATGTTCCGGAGTTTCGGCAAGCATGTTTCGCTCAGTACCGATGTAGCTGGTAAGAGACATTACCAGCTCTTCGCGAATGGGATCGATGGGCGGGTTTGTGACCTGAGCGAACAACTGTTTGAAGTAGTTGAAAAGCGACTGTGGTTTATCGGAGAGACACGCGAGCGGCGTGTCCGTTCCCATGGAGCCGATAGCCTCTTCGCTGCCAACCGCCATGGGATAAATCAGGAGCCGGATGTCTTCGTCGGTGTAGCCGAAGCAGCGCTGACGCATCAGAACGGTTTCGTGGTCAGAGGGCTGCACGCGATTCGGTTCGGGCAGAGCGTCCAGGGTGATTTGATTGTTCTTAATCCATTCGCCATATGGCTGCCGCGAAGCGAGTTCGTGCTTGATCTCTTCGTCGGGCACGATGCGTCCCTCGCTTAGATCGACCAGCAACATTTTGCCTGGCTGCAGGCGGCCCTTAGAGGCAATCTCTTCGGGCTTGAAGGCGAGCACTCCGGTTTCGGAAGCCATCACCAGCAAACCATCGTTAGTAATCAGGTAGCGTGCGGGACGCAGACCATTGCGATCAAGAGTGGCGCCGATCATGCGACCATCGGTGAAGGCCACTGCTGCGGGACCATCCCATGGCTCAACCAATGAGGCATGATACTCGTAAAAAGCGCGTTTCTCCGGAAGCATGGTCATGTCTGCATCCCAGGCTTCTGGAATCAGCATGGCCATTACGTGCGGCAGAGAGCGGCCAGACATGGTCAGCAGTTCAACGGCGTTGTCGAGCGCAGCCGAATCGCTTCGCCCGCCCTGAACAAACGGATACAGCTTACTCATGTCGTCGAAATGAGGCGACGAGAGCACAGACTGACGCGCGTTCATCCAATTGACATTCCCGCGGACGGTGTTGATTTCGCCGTTATGACAGAGATAGCGGTAGGGATGGGCCAATTGCCAACTGGGAAACGTGTTGGTGGAGAAGCGCTGATGCACAAGGCATAGAGCGCTTTTCGTGTCCGGGTCTAAAAGCTCGGTATAGAACTCGCCAATCTGGTTGGCGAGTAAAAGACCTTTGTAGATGATGGTGCGAGACGAGAAGGAAGGGATGTAGAAGAAGCAGTTATCGCGCATATCAGACTGCGCGACCTGCGATTCGGCCAACTTGCGAACAACGTATAACTTGCGTTCGAACTGGTCGCCGGTCATGTTGCCGGGCCGCCCCACAAAGAATTGTTGGATGTACGGCTGAGAAGCTCGAGCTTCTCGCCCGATCGCGTCCACCTCAACCGGTATGTCGCGCCATCCAAGGACGCGAAGTCCTTCCTGGCGGGTTAGGTTTTCAAGGATCCCTTCGCAGGCAAGCCGCTGTTGGCGCTCAACCGGCAGAAAGCACATGGCCACTCCGTACTCGCCGGCTGGAGGTAATTGGAACCCCAACATAACAGCTTCTCTGGCAAAAAACCGATGTGGAATTTGGATAAGAACACCGGCACCGTCACCCGTTTCGGCGTCACAGCCAGAGGCGCCGCGATGAGCCAGACTGACCAGGATTTCCAGGCCTTTTTCGATGATGTTGTGAGTTGGTTTGCCATTCACATTCACGACAAAACCCAGACCGCATGCATCGTGCTCATGTGCGGGGTCATACAGGCCATCGGATGCCGGTAAACCACTTAGTGTTTTGGGCAGGGACACGTATAGCTCCTCGGGCACACTGGCAAGATAGACGAAGTATAGCGGGGGGTTGGAGTATTCGTCAAATCGAATCTATCCAGCCATTAATATCAGAATTGCTTATGATAGCGTAGTGAGGACGTGACGTTAGCGAATCTGCGTTTGATCCGCGATGTAGCCCAATACCGGAGCGTCACCAAGGCGGCCCGGTTCCACGAACTGAGTCAATCGGCTGCAAGTCAGGCTATCCAGGAGGTAGAACGCGAACTCAAGGTGGAGCTGTTCGACCGCAGCACGCGTCCTCTCGCGATCACCGAGGCGGGAAAGGTGTATTTGGAGTACTGCCGGGATGTTCTGCGCCGAGATGACGAGTTGCAGGCCGCGCTGGACTGTTTGAAGAAAGAGGCGAATGGGTTGGTGCGGCTCGTGGCAATCTACTCGGTGGGGCTCTCTGAAATGTCAGAGATCGAAGCTGAATTTGTTCGAGCATTCCCTAGCGCGGAACTGCAGATTTCCTACAAGCGTCCGGATCGGGTTTGGGAAGCAGTCGAAGAAGATCAGGCAGATCTCGGGTTGATGAGCTACGCGGAGTCCTCTCGCGAGGTCGTGGCCATTGCCTGGCGTGACGAAGAAATGGTTGTCGCGGTGGGTCCGGATCACCGGTTGTCTTCGCAGGAGAAGGTTATCGCCTCAGCGCTTGAAGGGGAAACATTCATTGGCTTCGATGACGATCTGCCGATACAGACACAGATCGAACGGTATTTACGGGATCGTAAAGTCGCTGTCGAGTTGACGTTGCGTTTCGACAATATTGGAATGATCAAGGAAGCGGTCGGTCACGGTGCAGGCATTAGTATCATGCCCGCGCGCGTGATGCGGGAGGAGATTCGGGAGAGGCGCTTACATGCATTGCACTTTGATCCGCCTGAACTGTTCCGCCCGGTCCGGATCATCCATCGCCGTCGCAAGGTGTTCAGCGAGGTCGCTCGCGGACTGCTCAACTTACTACAAGGCAAAGCGGACGCAGCTTGAGACTTGCTATTCTCAGAGACTCTCTCCGTAGGTTTCAGAGTGTCCGGATTAGCAAGTTCTACTCTCTATTTAGATGGCAGACAACTTAATTGGTGAGCGGCGAGGCCGGAGCCCGCTGATTTTTGGCATTGTTGCCCTGGTTATTCTGCTCATTTCCTTCCGCTATATCGCATCGACGCTGATTGAGTACGCGTGGTGGTCGGAACTACATCAGGCCGAGACCTGGCTCAATTTGTTGATTTATGGAACAGGACCCATTCTTGTCGCAATTCTTCTGTTCTACGTCGCCTTCTTTGCTGCTTTCCGGGTAGGATTGCGGCGGGAAGCAGAAACGCCGCTCTTTGGCTTTCTGAGGAGGTCCCTTATTGTGAAACTCGGCGCTGCTGTGTTGCTAGTGGTAGCGATCATAGCAGCCAATGCCACTGTGGACAGTTGGACGGTGGTCAGATATTTCGGTGGCCTTCGTGTGGCGCCTCACCCGGGCGAGTTCTCCGATCCGATTTTTGGCAAATCACTTCACTTCTACTTCTTCTCTTTGCCCTTTTACAACACACTTCTGCACGTCGTTCTGGTCGGGACGGTCGTTTCGCTACTGATCTACTGGCTGGCAGCCCATGCCGAGAATGTGGCCCGGCGGCTGCCCTCGATGTACCCCACGAGCTCCTTCGAATTTGAGCGATTCGATTTCGCTGACGCATTCAACTCGCATTTTGTGCGTCTGGTTCTCGCCGTTTTTCTGCTCGGCCTGGCAGTGAAATATTATCTGAACCGGTTCGATCTGCTGCTTCAGGATCATGGATCGTATCTGGTGGGGGTCGACTGGGTTGCCGACCATTTGATCTTGCCTTTGCAATGGCTGATGATCTTTGGCGCTGTTGCTGCGGCGGGTCTCATGCTTGCGCGGCGGGGACGGCTTGCACTAGTGCTTTTGCTAATCCTGCCGGTGCGCTATTTCCTGCCTTCTTTGGTGAGCGGGGTTTACGTACGCCCGAACGAGCTTACGCTCGAGCGTTCTTACATTCAACATCACATCGCAGCAACCCGGTCCGCCTATGGTCTGAATCAGCATGTGAAGGAAGCGAACTTCGAGGCAGCGCCTGAGATCCCGATTAATTATGCGAAGCACAAGTCACTGCTCGACAACGTCAGGCTTTGGGATTGGCGCGCTTTCCACGATACGGTCTCCCAGATCCAACCGCTTCGTCCCTATATCTACATGGACACCGATGTTGACCGGTACAACATAGACGGCCAACTGCGGCAAGTCCTGGTTGCTCCCCGTGAGCTTGACATTCGTCAGTTGGGAGACGCCCGCAATCGATGGATCAATCCGCATTTGATTTACACGCATGGCTATGGGTTGGTAATGGCGGAGTCGAATCGGATCACGCCTGACGGATTGCCCGTCCTGTTCATCAAGAATGCACCGACGGAAGTATCGACCAAAAGTCTGAAAGTAACCCGGCCGGAGATTTACTACGGTGAGATAGCGCATGAACCGGTATTCGTTAATACCGGCCAGGAGGAGTTCAATTATCCTTCTGGCTCTGAATCCGTCTATACGCGATACAGCAGCGTAGGTGGATTTTCTGTTTCGCCCCTGATTCGGGTGGCTGCCGCTGTTGAATACGGCGACATGAACATTCTCTTGACTAGCTATCTGAACTCAAGCAGTCGCATGATGATTCATCGTCCGATTTTGCAGAGGCTATCGACTCTTGCGGGCTTTTTGACATGGGACAACGACCCGTACCTTGTGGTAACGACGGACGGACATCTGGTGTGGATCACGGATGGGTACATGACTTCCGACGCGCATCCTTATTCACGAGAGTTGGAAATGGGCAGCGGCCAAACTGTAAATTACATTCGGAATTCCATCAAAGCAACGATTGATGCTTATTCAGGGGAGACCAACCTTTACGTTTTCGATGAGGATGATGTGCTGATTCAGGCATATCGCAAGCTCTTTCCTCAGTTGTTCAAGCCTGCTTCCGCCATGCCCGCCGACCTCCGGGCGCATGCCCGCTATCCGGAAACACTGTTCAGCGCGCAAGCAGAACTTTATCGCACGTTTCACATGCGCGATGCGGAATCGTTCTACAATCGAGCCGATTTGTGGGATTTAGCACGCGTGGGCAACCGGCAGCAAGGGGACAGTTCAGTCGGGACGGCGACGCCGACCTATGTAGTAGCAACACTGCCCGGGGAAGATCGTGCAGAGTTTATGCTGATTGCACCTTTCACTCCGGCAAACAAAGATAATCTGATTGGGTTTATGTCGGCCCGTTGCGACGGTGCTCATCTAGGGGAACTGGTGTTTGAGAAACTCTCCAAGCAGAACATCATCTACGGTCCGATGCAGATCGATGCGCGTGTAAATCAGGATCAAACCATTTCGAAAGATCTGTCCTTGTGGAATCAACAGGGCTCACAAGTATTGCGCGGGCAAACACTCGTGCTGCCGATCGACAACAGCTTCTTATATGTCGAGCCGATTTATATACAAGCAAGCCAAGCCAGTATGCCGCAGCTGAAGAAGGTGGCGTTGGCGATGGGCAACAGGCTGGCCTACGCGGATACGTATGAGCAATCACTCGGACAGCTCATTCAGGAATTGAGCGAAGACGCAAGCAATGCGCAAGCGCCGGTGCAGCCTAACTCCAGCGGACCAGCCACTCCGGGTTCAACGTCTGCGACGTTGACCAGCACAGGCCCAACGCCGTCCGGGGAGACACTTGAAAAGCTGCGGCAGATTCGTGATCACCTGCAACGTTACCGGGAACTCACCTCGCAAGGTAGATCCGCTGATGCCGGCCGGGAACTGGATCAAATCCAGGGTATCGTGGCGAAGTAGGGAGGTTTATCCGCCCGATTCGGGGCGTGATTTCCAACGCGAGTAGATGTAGGAGGCAACCAGTAGCAACACTCCGAGTACGACGAACGCGGTCATCCTTACTTCGTAGTTCAGCTGCCAAACGTCCCAGAAATAAAGCTTGGCGATTACGATCGCGAGCAATGTGAGTCCCAAACCGCGATTAGGCACGGAACGTAGCGCAATGCCTGTGGCAAGAGTCGCGATTCCGTAGAGTGCGAGAGCAACGGAAGCCAAAGTCCCAACGAGGGTCGATGGGCCTGCCCAGTGATCAATAGCCCGCAGCAAGGCCAGAAGCACACAGATGTGACCGACCAGGTAGGCATAACTCTGGATTTGACGCTCTCGTAGGGCGGACACTCCAAAATGGAGAGCCGCAAGGACAAGGCTCAAGACGATGAACCCCGCTGCCCCTTTTATCAAAATTCCGGCACAGAGAAGAGCCCAGGCCGCATTGACCGGAATCAGGAGAGGCCACTTCTGCCGTATAGCGGTCGCGATTGCGGCTGCCTCAAGAAGTAGCAGATAAGAAAGTTCAAGGGTCAGGCCAGGATAGCTACCGCGGAGAAGAACAATGGTAAGAAACGCGCCACCAAAGCCAAGCGAAGCAATAGCCCCATTACGCAGGCGAGCAGAGATAAAGATAGCAAAGGCACACGCTCCAACGATCAGGAGAAAGCCCAGGAGTTCAGGTATGAGCTTGTAATAAGCAAAAGATGCGTAAAGCGACGTATAGACGGTTGCTAGTCCACATCCAGCCAAGCCTTGGGCGAACACACGCTGATCCCGTCCGTGTAACCAGGCTGCGCCGCCGAGAAGTGCGATGCCCACCAGGAGCCCAGCAAGCACTTTGCCAACGGGACCGATCCACTGGTTATCGGCGGCATACTTGAAAACGAAGATGATCCCGATAGCAAGCGTCAGCGCACCGACTCGATTGACTACGGTCAATCCAAAGCGGGATTCAAGCTGCCGGGTCTGGTTTACGGAGGGAGGCACTGAGCTGGAA
>CAXTMN010000052.1:0-13001 GCA_964245395.1 uncultured Bryobacteraceae bacterium | reverse complement strand
CGAGGAGGCGCACTCGGGCTGATAGCTGATTGATTACCTGGCGGAGTTCACCGATCTCGTCTGCCGCGCCGGCCATCGAAAGTTCCCCTAGGCTAGTGCCTCAACAAGCAGCTCAACTCTGCCATATCGATTCGCGACGTAGGAGTCGAGGAGATCACGGAATTCGGCTACAATCGCCTCCCCTCGCAGAGTGGTAGCCAGTTTGCCGTCGATATACACAGGCGCGACCGGCGTCTCAAAGGTGCCGGGGAGCGAGATACCGATATTGGCGTGCTTCGACTCTCCTGGTCCGTTAACGATGCAGCCCATCACGGCGACTTTCATTTCCTCGACGCCGGTGTACTTCTCACGCCAGAGGGGCATCTGTTCGCGGAGGTAAGTCTGGATCTGATCTGCCATGTCCTGAAAGAAGGTGCTGGTTGTTCGACCACATCCGGGACAGGCAGCGACTTGGGGAGTAAAGCTACGGAGATTAAGCGCCTGAAGAACCTGCTGGCAGACAATCACTTCGTCGGTGCGGTCTCCGTTGGGAAGCGGTGTGAGGGAGGCTCGAATGGTGTCGCCGATTCCCTGCTGCAGGAGAACGGAAAGAGCAGCGGTGGTTGCGACAATGCCCTTTGACCCCAGTCCAGCTTCAGTTAGGCCGACATGCAGCGGATAATCACAACGCGCGGCTAACATCTGGTACACGTCGATCAGGTCCTGAACATTACTGACTTTGGCGCTCAGGATGATGCGGTCATGTCCCAAACCGTAACGCTCCGCATTTTCGGCGCTGCGAATGGCGCTTTCGACGATGACCTGCTTCATCACATCCGCAGCTTCGAGAGGCTCAGAACGTCTTCCATTCTCGTCCATCATCTGGGCTAAAAGCGAAGCATCGAGTGAACCCCAGTTGACTCCGATGCGGACGGGTCGATCGTACTCAATTGCGGCCTCAATCATGACCCGGAAGTTATCATCCTGCTTGCGGCCGATGTTCACGTTTCCGGGATTGATGCGGTATTTCGATAACGCACGGGCGCAGGCAGGGTACTTTTTTAGGAGAAGATGTCCGTTGTAATGAAAATCACCAATGATTGGTACGTCAACTCCGAAAGTGCGCAGGGTATCGACAATCCTGGGGACCGCCGCGGCTGCTTCGTCGGTGTTAACAGTGATGCGGACCAGTTCTGAACCGGCACGCGCAAGATTCATGACTTGATTGACCGTAGAGGCCGAGTCAGCGGTGTCAGTATTGGTCATCGACTGCACGACGATCGGATACGAGCCGCCAACCTTCACGTTTCCGACGTTGACGACCGCCGACTTCCGGCGCTGCAGAGCGGGCATGAAACCTCCAATGATGAATCTAGTGTTCAGTTTACCAGCGCAAGAGAGATGCCGGATTCATTTGAGATCAAGGAGGCCCGCATCACACTTATTGAAGATTGCCGGTCTAGGCTTAATTTATGCAACAAGCGCGATTTCTTATGTGCCCTCCGGATCATTTCGGCGTGGAGTACGTCATCAATCCATGGATGCAAGGTCAGCTTTCTGCAACCAATAACGAAGTGGCTGACCGCCAATGGCTTCAGTTACGTCAGATTTTGAGCCGCTACGCAACAGTGGCGTCTCTCCCTCCGGTGAAGGGGCTGCCCGACCTGGTCTTTACTGCAAATGCCGCTGTTCTGTTTGGACAAACTGCCGTGCTCAGCAGCTTTCGCTTTCCCGAACGGCAGCCTGAGGCTGAACACTTCGGCAAGTGGCTCACTCAAGAGGGATTCACAGTCGAGACTCTTCCGAATGGTGTGAGATTCGAAGGAGCAGGCGATGCCTTGTTCGATCGTTCTCACCCGTTGCTTTGGTTCGGTCATGGTTACCGATCAGAGCTCGGAGCTCAAAGCCATCTTCAGCAACACTTACGAGTGGAAGTACAACCGTTGGAACTCTGTGATCCACGCTTTTACCACCTGGACACTTGTTTCTGTCCGCTGGAGGGTGGCTATCTGCTGTATTTTCCACCGGCTTTTACCGCGGCAAGCAACCAGGCAATTGAGTCTCGTGTATCGCAGGAAAAGCGGATCGCGGTGTTAGAGGCCGATGCGGTGCGGTTTGCCTGCAACGCAGTTAATTTGGGTACCAAGGTTGTACTCAATGATGCCTCCGAAGATTTGAAGGAGCAATTGAACGAGTGCGGCTTCGAGGTCATTAAGACTCCGGTCACTGAGTTCATGCGTTCCGGAGGAGCAGCGAAGTGCCTATCTCTTCGCTTGGATGAAGCCTACTCGATTGCGTGAAGTTGATGGCGGCTGCGGGCGTTTGACACTGATCCACAACTTTGTGGTTGCAGTGTGAATCTCCAAACGGCAGCGGGCGGGAAGTTAAGCCACACGCGACCGAGACACTCGGCATGAAGACCAAGTTGGCGGCTAGGAATAGGGCAACCTGCCGCATAGGTAAACTGCAGCAACTGGCCTCCCAAAGAGAGCGCCTTCACCATCTCGCTCACGGTGTTCAATTGCTCCGGCGCGGACAGATTACGCAGGGGCAGGCTGGAGACTACCGTCTGTACGCACCCGATTGATTCAGCCGAAAGGATGCGGGCCGCATGAATAGCCTCGCCACAACGAACGCGGACACCCGGGAATTCTCGTGCGAGAAAGGCGGCAAGCGAGGGGTCCCGCTCGATGACAAACAATCTTTTGGGATCGAGTCCGCGCTGAAGCAAAGCGCGCGTAATCGCTCCCGTTCCGCCACCGACTTCAAGAACGGGGGAACCGTCCGGATCAACGCGGGAAGCCATCAACTCTGAAAGCTTAGGAGAGCTTGGAGCGACCGCACCTACCTTCGCGGGATTGCTCAGGAGTGAGCGAAGGAACACAAGGGGTGCAGACGTCGAGAAGCTCATTCTTCTAGTGAGAGCATAACGTGAGCGTGGTCGGCATGTGGGTTGCTTAATGCTACTTCCGGTCTTTGTGTCTGGGGATCTGCCATGTCAAGGATAACGGAATGCAAGCCTGGCCTCCGGGAAAACGAATTTTGATGGGCTGGATCGGCTCGCACGAATCTCATAACAGGCTGTTACGAAGAATGAATGTGAGCCAGGCCTGCCCGTCATTGCAAAGAGCGGAGCAGGCCTGATCCTCTTTTGCGGGTCCTCCCTTTAAGGCGAAGTGCGATGTTATAAGATCCTTGGACGTGAAGGGCATTATTGCATTCCCGACCATCGGCACGTTTCTGACCCTCCTCTCCTATATGGCTTTCTCACAACAACCCGAGTTCGTGTCTCGGTTGGATCCCTCAATCGACCGGCTTCTCGCGAAAGACGCTCACGTAGAACTGGTCACCAAGTCGCCTGATTTTACGTGGACCGAAGGGCCCATCTGGATCCATTCGGGTTATTTGCTTTTTGCTGAAATCCCTAGCAATAGTATTCGCAAATGGACTCCGGGAAGCGGCCTGAGCCTTTTCCTGCAACCTAGCGGATATCAAAGCTCAAAGCCTTTTGGCGGGAAGGAGCCCGGTTCGAATGGGATGACTCTGGATCGCAACGGGCGACTCACCATCGCAGGCCATGCACGGAGGAACGTCTGGCGCTTGGAATCACTGGAGTCAAACGCTCAACAAACGGTGCTGGCGGACAGCTACGAAGGAAAGCCGCTGAATAGCCCCAATGATCTGGTCTATAAGTCCGACGGTTCGCTCTACTTCACTGACCCACCCTACGGATTGGCGACACAGAAAGAGAACGATCCGGAAAAGGCGTTGAAGTTCAGCGGCGTTTACCGGATTCCGGGAGCGCTTAATCAAGCTCCCGGATCTGCGCCTGCAAATGACAAGCTGCAGCTTTTGAATGCCGATCTGCCCCGACCCAACGGCCTTGCCTTCTCGCCAGACGAGAAGTATCTTTATGTTGACAATTCAGAGCCGCAACGAATCTGGATGCGTTTCGAAGTAAAATCCGATGGAACGCTCGGTAGTGGAATGGTCTTTCACGATGCAAGTTCAGAAAAGGCGACCGGGGCCCCGGACGGTCTGAAGGTTGATCAGCAGGGAAATCTATACAGCACAGGGCCCGGTGGAGTTCTGGTGTTCTCACCGGCAGGCAAACATCTGGGAACAATTTCAGTACCTGAGCGGACCGCAAATCTTGCCTGGGGAGATTCCGATGCGAAGACTCTGTACATTACCGCTAGTAGCGGAATTTATAAGATCCGCACAAACGTTCCCGGAATTCGGCCGTAGTCTCTGGTCTATACGAACGCCTGAACTTCTCCGCAACACTTTTCCTGCTGCCGGGGTCCAGTCTGAGGAGCAAATGATATGGAAAGAATAGACGAACTGAAGCAGAAGTATCAAGCGGCACTGGAGACGATTAAACAGAAGGGCGTTGTCCTCTCTCATTTGCACGTTCAAGACAATAAGCTGTTTATCCAAGGCGCGGCGCCGTCTCAGGATATTAAGAACGATGTCTGGAACCAGATCAAGGTAGCAGACAGCTCGTTCAGCGACTTGACCTGTGATTTGACAGTTGACTCCAGCCTTCCGCAACCAGCTCAGGCCCAGGCTGCGGCAAGCACTTCGAGCCCTGGAAAGACGTACACAGTGCAACCAGGCGATACTCTATCGAAGATCGCTAAGGAGCAGTACGGGAACGCAAATGAGTACAACAAGATCTTCGAAGCGAATCGTGACAAGCTGACCAGCCCGGACAAGATTCAGGTTGGACAGGACTTAGTCATTCCATAGCTAGGACGACCCTTCGACTATCCTGTGGGGCTCCGGATCACGTTATACTTCAAGAGGAGCCTCCTGTTTGAAAGTTCGAGAAATAGTGCGTCTTTTCACGCACATACAGTTACTTCCGGTCCTTGAGAACGGCGAGGAGACCACCCTTATCGGCGGTCAGGCTGTGATGGAGGGCGTGATGATGAGATCGCCCCACAGCTATTGTGTCGCGGTTCGCAAGGCATCCGGTGAAGTGGTGACGCAAGAAAGTTCGGTGCCGCGCCTTTCGGAGAAATACCCGATTTTCAAATGGCCTGTACTTCGTGGCTTTGGCACTCTGGGTGGGGCGATGGCCTTAGGCATGAAGGCTCTCAAATTCTCAGCTGATTGTGCAATAGAAGAGAAAGGCGGAGAGACCTCGCCAAGCGCCTCAAAAGATCTGAGCCAAGGCTCGATGATCTTGCAGATTGCCTTCTCGCTTCTCTTCATGATTGCGCTCTACAAGTTCGTACCCCTTTACCTGGCAACTCAATTGGGTAAGCATTTCCACGCTGTTGGGGGACGCCTGCCGATCAATCTGATGGACGGGGCTTTGAGAATTGCAATTTTTCTGGGCTTTATGTTCCTGCTATCCAGGATGAAGGAGATGCGTCGGCTTTTCCAATACCACGGTGCGGAGCATAGAGTCGTCTTTAATTTTGAATCCGGACAACCTGTAACGGTGGACAATGCACAACGCTTTGTGACCTGGCACCCGCGTTGCGGGACCAGCTTCTTGGTAGTTGTCCTGATCGTTTCTGCCATCGGATATGCCTTCCTGCCGATTGATAATTTCTGGGGCAAGTTCGCTGCACGGATCGCGCTGTTACCGCTGATTGTCGGAGTAAGCTACGAGATCATCCGTTTCGCAGCTAAGCGTCAAGGCGGTTTGATGTCGATTCTGACAACGCCCGGGTTGTGGCTTCAGCGGGTGACTACTCAGCCGCCCTCGAGTGAACAGACCGAGATCGCGATCTGTGCGCTTGAACGTGCGATGCAGTTAGAGCATGCGCAAGGCGGCGAACTGGTTATCGCATAAGCGAAGATCCCTGGGAAGATACCATGCAATACAAAGAGCGCTTAGACGAATCGGAAAAGCAGTTCAACGAGCTGACCGCTCGCATGGCGGATCCTGACGTGATTAGCGATTCGGAGCAGTATCGCAAGACAACGAAAGCGCAGAGTGAGTTAACCGAGCTAGTGGCCAAGTATCGCGAGTGGAAGCGAGCCTCACAGGAACTTGGAGATGCCCGGTTGATGTTAGAGGAATCCGATCCCGACTTACGGCAGATGGCGGAGATGGAGGTGGTTCGACTGCAGCCTGAGGTCGAGAGCATCGAACAGGATTTGCGCCTTTTGCTGCTGCCCAAGGATCCGAACGATGATAAGAACATCATTCTTGAAATTCGCAAGGGGGCCGGCGGAGACGAAGCTTCTTTGTTCGCGGGTGAAGTATTCCGGATGTACTCGCGCTATGCAGAGGAGCAAGGCTGGAAGGTGGAGATTACTTCCCTCAGTGAGTCGTCGGTAGGCGGCTTGAGCGAAGTGATCGCTATGGTGACCGGGCATAAGGTATACAGCCGTCTGAAGTACGAGAGCGGCGTCCATCGGGTGCAGCGCGTGCCTTCAACAGAGACGCAAGGACGTGTGCACACCTCCACCATCACGGTAGTCGTGATGCCGGAAGCCGACGAGGTCGATGTGCAGATCGATGCGAAAGACATCCGAATCGACACGTTCTGTTCCTCAGGTCCCGGTGGGCAGTCGGTGAACACGACCTACTCGGCGGTTCGCATCACACATTTGCCGACGAATACGGTCGTCTCCTGCCAGGACGAGAAGTCGCAAATCAAGAACCGTTCCAAGGCCATGCAGGTGTTGCGGTCACGCCTTTACCAGATGGAGTTGGAAAAACAGCTTGCGGCCATTGGTGCAGAGCGGAAGAGCATGGTGGGAACCGGCGATCGTAGCGAGAAAATTCGGACGTATAACTTTCCGCAGAACCGCTTGACAGATCACCGCATTGGACTCACTTTGCATCAACGCGATCTGGTCATAGAAGGCCTCATCCAGCCGGTGATCGACGCTGTGACGGATTACTTTCAATCCGAGCGGCTTCGCGATGAAGGCCGGGCAGCTTAGCTTCGCTGCTGTTTTGCATTCGGAGCTTTCATGACAGTGCAGATCGCTCTGCAGCAAGGGGCAGATATACTCGATCGTGCCGCCGTTTCTGCGCCGCGCCTAACGGCTGAAGTTCTCTTGTGTCACGCTCTGAAGTGCGATCGTCCCCACCTGTATGCTCACGGAACGGATGAGCTGAGCGAATTGCCTTGGATTCATTACGGCCGTTATTTGAACGAAAGGCTGCATGGAAAGCCCACACAGTACATCACTCATCGCCAGGAATTTTATGGACGAGAGTTCTACGTAAACGGGGACGTACTGATCCCCCGCCCTGAAACAGAGCATCTGGTGGAGACTGCTCTTCTTTATCTGAGAGATAAACCGGCAAATCGCATACTGGACGTGGGGACCGGATCGGGTGCTATCGCAATAGCTGTGGCTCTCGAGGCTAATCGCCCCGTTCATGCTTCTGACATCTCCCCGGCTGCGCTGGCCATTGCCGGTAAAAACCGGACCCGGCACAAGGCTCCGGTCACCTTATTTGCCACGGACCTGCTTGAGGCGATTGGACAATCAAGTATTGATCTGTTAATTTCAAATCCGCCGTATGTTCCGGGAGAGGATGCCGCCAACATGCAAAGGGAAGTCCGGGATTGGGAGCCGCACCTTGCGTTGTTCGCAGGCGCTACCGGTTTCGAGATCTACAAGCGATTGATCGCCGCGGCTGTCGCGGCTGTAAAACCCGGCGGAAGATTGATGATGGAGCTGGGGTACCGATCGCTCCATGAGGTTCAGGCAATGCTTGCGGTGCATTGGAGTGATATCACGGTTATTCATGATCTAGCCGGTTTGCCCCGTGTGATTGGAGCGACTCTGGCCCTGTAGTCTCGCATGCAACGTCTGGTTTGCCACGTCGACATGGACGCCTTCTTTGTTTCGGTCGAGGAGCTCTTCGATCCGTCGCTCAAAGGCAAGCCGGTCGTGGTGGGCGGTAAGGCCAATCAACGGGGGGTCGTTGCTGCGGCTTCCTATGCCGCGCGCAAGTTTGGGGTGCACTCTGCGATGCCGCTTCGGACGGCAGCTCGACTGTGTCCACAAGCTACCTTCATAGAAGGTCATTTTGAGCGATATCGCGAGTACTCCAAAAAGGCCTATGCTGTCCTCCAGCAGTTCTCTCCTCGAGTCGAGATGGCTTCAATCGACGAGGCTTACCTCGATCTGACGGGTACGGAGCGGCTTTTGGGACCTGCTCTCGAGGCTGCTCATAAATTGCACGAGGCAGTACGAGAGGGGACCAAACTGAAATGTTCTCTGGGTTTAGCTTCGTCGCGATTGGTCGCTAAGGTTTGCTCCGATCAAGCCAAGCCGAACGGCCTCCTGTACATTCTCCCGGGTTGCGAAGTGAGTTTCCTGGCGCCTCTGCAGATTCGGAAGATTCCTGGAGTTGGCAGAAAGACCGAAGAGCAGCTTCACCGGATTGGGATCCACCACGTGGGCGACCTGGCAAGGCTGGATGAAGGTTTCCTGGCATCGCGATTTGGAAAGTGGGGTCTCGCGCTTGCGGGAAAGTCACGCGGCAGGGATGCTGGCGCGTGGTTTGATGCCGCCATCGGTGAAGATGAGAATCCGAAGTCGATTAGCCACGAGAATACGTTCAGCCAGGATGTGAACGATCCGGAACACCTGGAAACTACCCTGCTCCGGCTGTCGGAGATGGTGGCAAAAAGGCTGCGGGAGCATCAACTCTATTCACGTACGATTCAGTTGAAACTACGCTACCAGGATTTTTCAACGATCACGCGCGCCTGTTCGCTCGACCATGCGACACAGCTCGAACGCGAAATAGCGGCGGCGGTAATCCGCCTTTTTCGCGAGGCTTGGGATGGCAAGACACCCATTCGCTTGCTCGGCGTTCATGCAGGAACGCTGAAGCCGGTGGAGGGACAAATGAGTTTGCTCGATGAGCCGCAGACAGCCAGGTTACGCGATGCTTTCCGGTCAGTAGATCACATCCGCGGCCGCTTTGGAGAGGCGAGTATTTCCCTGGCGAAAACACTTCACTCCGGCATTCGGGAGAAGGTGCATGAGAACCCGTTCGATTTACCGGGCAAATCGGCGCGCGAGAAACGTGAGAGAGACGGCGAACGCTAGGCCGCTTTAACAATCTTCGAAAAGGAAACCGGGTCCAGACTGGCCCCGCCTACGAGTACCCCGTCGAGCTCCTCTTCTTGCATAAGGCCTCCAATGTTGTCGGGCTTAACGCTGCCACCATAAATGATTCGTAACTGACTTGCCGCTTCCTCGCCGAAGCGCTTCCCTGCTTCAGACCTTATTAAGCGGTGTGCTTCCGAAGCAATCTGTGGTGTCGCGGTCTGTCCGGTTCCGATGGCCCAAACAGGTTCGTACGCCACAGCTATCTCGGCAAATTGTTCTTCGGTTAATCCAGCGATGCCACCGGCGAACTGTCGAACAAGAACTTCATGGGCCTTGCCGCTCTTATGTTCTTCCGCACGCTCACCCACACAAACAATGGGCGTTAGCTTGGCTTCAAGAGCGGCCTGAGTTTTCTTCAGAACATCGGTGTCGGTCTCGCCAAAGCATTGCCGGCGTTCACTGTGCCCAACCAGCGTCCAGGTGGCGCCAGCTGAATGAAGCAGGTCAGCGGAGATCTCGCCCGTGTACGCTCCTTCCTTCAGCCAATACGTGTTCTGACCCCCGATGTAGATTGAGGAGGCCGAGCAAGCTTCGACCGCTGCGGGAATCGACAGACTGACCGGAAAAACGACGACCTCACATCGCGAGGTCCCATCGAGCAGTGGTATAAACTGCTCAAAAAATGCGGCTGTCTGCTGGGCGTTCTTGTACATCTTCCAGTTCGCCGCCATGATGCGGCGTCTTATAGGCTGCGGGATGACGAATCGTCCTTTCTGATCTGAGGGAGGAAGCTTGTTCCAGCAGGAATATGGCTTCCATAATTTTCTGCCACTGTCTGACCAATGTCGGCGAGAGATCCTCGCGTTCCCAGATTGACACTGGAGCGAACAGACGGGCCGTACACGAGCAAGGGCGTAAATTCTCGAGAGTGGTCTGTCGATGTAGTCGTCGGATCGCATCCGTGATCGGCAGTGATCACGGCCATGTCACCGTGTTGCAAGTTCAGTGAAGGCAGCCAGCGATCTACAGCTTCGAGTGCTGCGGCATAGCCTTCCACATCGTTCCGGTGTCCAAACTGCTGGTCGAAATCGACCAGGTTGACGAAGATCAGACCGTTAGGTTGCTCCGTCATTGCTTGTAGGGTGACGCGCATTCCATCTTCGTTGTCCCTGGTCTTCATACTACGAGTGATACCGCGTCCAAGAAAAATATCCGAGATCTTGCCGATGGCTAATACCGGTACGTTTCGCTCTGACAGACAATCCAGGAGCATTCCTGCCGGCGGAGCCACGGCGTAATCTTTTCTGTTTGACGTGCGCACGAAAGCGCCGGCATCTCCCTGAAACGGTCTGGCAATTACGCGGCCGACTTCATTGGCGCCGCACAGGATATCGCGACCGACCTCGCAAATCCGATAGAGCTCTTCAATGCAGATTACTGACTCATGTGCAGCCACTTGAAAGACACTGTCGGCTGAGGTGTAAACGATGGGCGAGCCGGTTCGAAGGTGCTCCGCTCCTAGTTCCTTGATGATCTCCGTGCCCGAAGCCGGCTTGTTGCCCAGGATCCTGCGACCGATAGCGCGTTCGAATTCATGGATGATGGCTGAAGGGAAGCCGTGAGGATAGACCGGGAACGGCTCTTCCAAGATAATCCCTGCCATTTCCCAATGACCAGTTGTGGTGTCCTTCCCCGGCGATCCGAGGGCGCACTTGCCATAAGCGCCAGCCGGGTGCGCTGCGGGCGTTAGCCCTGAGACGTCTCGAATGTTCGCAAGGCCAAGCTGAACCAGATTTGGGAGGTGCAAAGGGCGTGCTCGAGCGATATTGCCCAGCGTGTCGCTGCCCTGGTCCCCGTAGGCCTGTGCATCGGGCATTGCTCCTATTCCAACGCTGTCAAGGACGATCCAAATCACGCGCTGAAATGCAGGTTCGAAATCCATCTATTCGGATTTTGAAGCAGTGACCGCCGCAGTTGCCGATTTGGCAAACTCTTCCTTGAGGCGGGCGGCGCGGTCGCGAACAAGATGCATAAACGACTCGTGCGTCGCAATACGGGTGAGCAACGGTACGAACTGTTGCGGAGCTGCCAGCTGTTTATTGAGCCACAAAGCTTCTACTTCAGCAAGGGCGTCGTTGACGCCGAGCTTGTCATAGTGAACGGTCCGTGTCAGCTCAATAAGTGCGCGCTCAGTTTGCGCGATTTGTTCAAAGCGATCGAGTAATTGTTGAGCGACAGGGTTCAAGGAATAGTTGAAGGTCTGTTCGGTGACAGTACCGTTATCAACTTCATAGCGAAAGACTTTCTTTCCTGTATTCGCGACCTTCAATCCGGATTCCAAAGCCGATTTAAAGTAGTCCAGTTTCTGCGCCATTGAGAATAGTTCAGAGGTGTCGGGTTCAGGCAATTGCGCCTGAACGGGCTGGTCGTCCTGAACGGCTTCTTTATACTCGAGTGCACCAGACCGGTCAATGCGAAGTGATACATATGCCGGAACACTTCCTGGGAAACTCTTCGTAAAGGTAAGCCTGGGGACGGCCTGCGCCAAACAATTGATTGAGGCGATTATTGCAAGCAGGAAGAATCGAGGCCACATCTAGCGTTGTGCTCCGACGGCAGCCGGGAAGTTAAATCTTGCGCCGTGGCAGATAGCGACGGCGAGAGCATCGGTGGCATCGTACGAGTCGAATTTGCGGTCTGTCGCGAGCAAGGAATGCACCATCATTTCGACCTGATGTTTCTCAGCGCGGCCGTACCCCACGACGCTGATTTTAACGGCCAGAGGTGAGTACTCGCTCACCGGTAGAGCGGCTTCCGCCGCTATTAAAAGAGCGACTCCCCTGACATGCGCAAGCTTCAGAGCCGACTTTGCGTTAACCGAGTGAAAAACTTCTTCCACTGCAACGGCTTCGGGCGTCCATCTAGTAAGCAGTTGGCGCAATTGGCTGGCAATCGTAGCAAGCCGGTGCTCCAGGCGGTCGGAAGTCCTGGTGTGAATCACACCTGCTTCAACTAAGCGGTGACTCCGGCCGTCGGAATCGACGATGCCGAAACCGGTTCTCTCGGTCCCGCAATCTATGCCTAGTATTCGCATCCGATCTTTAGTGGCAGCAAACCGTTAGCAGAGGAGAGGGCTTGGGAAAGCCCTAGGCACCCACCCCTGGCTAAGCTAACGCCTCGACTTCAGCCTCATCGACTTCGTAGTTGCCGAAGACGCTTTGAACGTCGTCGTGTTCTTCGAGCAAGTCGTACATTCTCAGCATGGCCGCTGCATTTTTGCCTTCCAGTTTGACCGTGTTCTTTGGAATCATGGCGATCTCGGATGACTCGGTCGGAATCCCTGCCTTTTCCAGGGCTTGCATCACGGCTTCGTGTGCTTCAGGAGCAGATAAAATCTCCCACGCCCCGTCCTGATCGCGAATGTCATCTGCGCCAGCATCGAGGGCAATTCCCATCAACTGATCTTCGGTCGCTTTCTCGCCATCAATGATGATCTGACTTTTGCGTTCGAACATCCACGCCACGCTTCCCACTTCACCAAGATTTCCGCCGTTCTTTGAGAACAGATGACGAACCTCGCTGACAGTCCGATTGCGGTTATCAGTGGCGACGTTTACCAGAACCGCAGCTCCGCCGGGCCCATATCCTTCAAACAGGATCTCGTCGATTTGACCGCCTTCGAGCTCGCCAGTGCCACGCATGATTGCCCGCTTGATGTTGTCGGCGGGCATGCTGACCGCCTTGGCTGCAACAATGGCCGTACGCAATCGCGGGTTCATGTCAGGATCGCCCCCATTACGAGCGGCAATCATGATCTCTTTAATTAGGCGCGTAAAGGCTTTACCGCGCTTCGCATCCAGGGCTGCTTTCTTGTGTTTGATAGTAGCCCATTTACTGTGTCCGGACATGGGAAAACCTCAACTCTTTGTTAATTTCTGAGCATAACAAAGACGGGCTGCTTACGGGTTTTCAGG
>CAXTMN010000051.1:12798-32598 GCA_964245395.1 uncultured Bryobacteraceae bacterium | reverse complement strand
TTCGAACTGTGGACCTGCTGCTTGTAAGGCAGGCGCTCTAACCGGCTGCGCTAACCGCCCCGGTGGAGATTTCTCCATGTTCGCATGCCGGGTGCGCCGGTGAGTTGCCGATGGGTTCAGGCCCCAATCAGGCTGGCGTAAAGGCCACGAGCGACACCTATGTCTGTCGTGCCTCTGACGATTGCGCGGCCGTCAGGGAAGACGGTCAAATCGTATTTAGCCATGGACATGCGCAGGGCAAAATCATTTACTCGAACGTCTCCCAGCGGGCGCAAACGAACCGCTAACTGTTGCAGGTCGACAGGCCGGGTTCGTTCATGCAATTGCACGGCATTCCTCCCGCAAAGACTAACCGGCACTTGCTTGTGACCAAGAAGGAAGCTGTATTTGTGGCGGGCGCAAATGGCGCAATCCGGATCACGGTCTCCTCCGCTCATAGACCGCATGTTGCCGTTCCAGACGTCGATGGTTTGAACTCGGCATTGAAAATCGGGCCAGCCAACCAGATAACGGAGCGCGCTCGCGACCTGGAGCGATGCTACGGCAGCGGTAGTTGAAGCGAGCACTCCGCTGACATCACAAGTGGGCTGTAATCCCACCGGAGGCTCCGGATAAAGACAGGCGAAGCAGGGCCCCAACGCTGGGATGACCGGGAATGTCACTCCATAGGATCCAATCGCCGCGCCGTAGATCCACGGAATATCAAGCTTTACCGAAACATCGTTGATCAGATAGCGGGTTTCAAAGTTGTCGGTCCCATCGAGGATTAGATCGTGGCCTGCAATAAGCTCCTCTGCATTGGAGGGAATCAGGTCGGTAATCAGCGGCTCTATTATTACTTCCGAGTTCACCTGCTCGAGCCGGCGTGCTGCCGCCAAGGCCTTCGGCATCTCACTCTGAGCGTCTGACTCGCCGTAGAGCCATTGCCGCTGCAGATTGGTGTAGTCGATGTAATCGCGATCAATCAACCGCAGCCGGCCGATTCCTGCCCGGGTTAAAGCCTCGGCCTGAAAACTTCCCAGCGCACCGCAGCCCACAATGCAAACCGAAGCATCTCGAATCTGCTGCTGCCCGCCGGCGCCGATGGGAGCAAATAAAATCTGCCGCGAGTACCGGTCATTCGTCGCGTCCGGTCCCATATGAATCGATGCTAACAGCCTGAACCTCCGTTGACATTTGATAGACGAACCGATTCAAGTAGTCTTATGAGGCTCCGGGCCGCCCAGAACAAACTTAAGATCGAACACAGCATCATCGACGGCCTCCGTCCTGTGCTGGAGCGCCTTCTAAAGACGAACGATAGCATTCGATCAGTTATCCCGGGTGTCATCAGACAGGTCAGGGACGCAAAAGGCGAGCCTACTATCCGCATTACTGTGCCCACCACCAACGGCTGGAAAGCAATCGCTCTGAGCGCCGGAGCACGTCAGGAACTCTTCATCAGCACAGGCCTGACTAAAGAAGAGACCGAATCCCTTATCCGGCAGGCGCTGACAATGCGTTAGTGGAGCAAGGCACTACGGCTCCGGAACGCTCTGCTCCGGTAAGAGAGGCGGCTTCTTTTCCGCCTTAAGCTTGTCCAGGACGGCCCGCGCTTCGTCGCGTTTCCCCTCTCCCATTAACGTCTGACTTAGAAGATAAGCTGCCGACTGATTATGGGGGTCCAGCACGAGCGCTCTACGCAACAGTCCTTCCGCAGTGGTGAGATTGCCTTGTTTAAAGTACGCCTTTCCCAGCAGAATATAGGGACCGCTGTACTCCGGATTCAACCACACCGCACGCTGCAGGACGGGAATTGCCGCGCCCCAGTCTTCCTGCCTCGTGAACGCATCGCCTAACCGGTACCAAGCCTGGGCAAAATTCGGGTTCAGACTGAGTTCCTGCTGCAAACTTCGAATCGCCTCGGCTAGTCTGCCGCGAAAAATCTGGATTTCACCTAGGAGAAAGTGGGCTTCGGGCAGCTTTGGCTCAAGTGCCAGAGCCGCCTCGATCTGTTTATTCGCCTCGTCATCGTAATCTTTTTTCAGCATCATCTGAGCTGCCATTAGATGTCCGGCGGCAGAGGCTGGGTCTTGCGTAAATAGCCGGGCAAATGCAGCTTCAGACTGTTCCTCTTGCTTGGTTTGCAGGTAAGCGTAACCGAGCATGTAGTTTGCTTCGTTCACCGTTGGGAGCTTTTGAAGCCAGGGAATTGCTTTTGGCGCCTGGGAAAGCATGAAGTAGCTCTGACCGATGAAGAGTGCCGACTCCTGATAGGCCGCCGAACCCGCTTGCTCGTTCTTGATTGAGGATTCAAGGGCAAGGGCCGCTTGGGAGTACTGCTTTTGATGATAGAACTGCACGCCCTGCTGGTGAAGAGTAGCCGTATCCGCCGCCATTGTCAGCAACACGGCTACGAGAAGCACGCTATTGATTATAAAAGAGGTTCTGCCTCCAGAGCAGACGGTACTAAGCCCACAGAAGGTTTGAGAATCTGACAAACTTTGAGACAGATCAATCTTTGTCATGCAACCGATAAATGTTTTTACTTTCCACCTTTAGGTGGATTACACTAGTCCTGGTGTGAGTTGAGGGTGTACCGGGAGTGGTTCGCCCGCTAGATTGCTTTCTAAGGGAGAAAGTACATGGTTAGTCAGAAAGGAACCGCGCGGTTCCTGGTTGTAACGTTGGCGCTGCTATTAGGGGTAATCAGCAATGCGAGCGCTCAGCAAGTTTTCGGCAGGATTTTCGGGACTGTAACGGATTCCACCGGTGGGGCAGTTCAGAACGCTAAGGTCACGGTAACCGACCAAGCCAAAGGCACCGAATTCACGGCGACGACCAATGAATCGGGAAATTATGAATTCAATCAGCTGATCCCCGGCACCTATGCGGTGGCGGTCGAAGAAGCGGGGTTTGCTAAACAGCAGTTCAAGAACGTTGCGGTCCTGGTAGATGCTGCTGCGCGTATTGACGCTGCTCTCCAGCCTGGTAACGTGTCGCAAACCGTCGAAGTGACGGCAGCGACTCCCACGTTGCAGGCCGATCGGGCAGACGTGCAGACAACTTTTACCGCTCAGACTCTGGTCGATCTTCCGAGCATAGGGCGTAACGCGCAGGCTTTGGAGTTGTTATCGCCAGGAACCTCGCGGATCGGCTTCGCACATGCGGCGAGTGAAGATCCGCAGGGAAGTGCCCAGATCGAGGTGAACGGTCAGCACTTCAGCGGTACCGGTTACCAGCTGGATGGTACGGAGAATCAAGATCCCATCCTGGGGATCGTGGTGATCAACCCGAACATTGATGCGCTTGCGGAAGAGAAAATTTCTGCGCAGGACTATGACGCTGAATTCGGCTATGCCGGCGCTGGCATCCAGAATGCGTCAACCAAGTCAGGCACGAATCAGTTTCACTTCACCGCTTTTGAATACTTGCGGAACAACAGCCCGGGGTTTCAAGACTTTGGACGCGATCCCTTCGCTGACGCCTCCGGTAGAGCGCCGAATCTGGTCTACAACCAGTTTGGCGGATCTTTAGGCGGAGCTCTGATTAAGGACAAGCTGTTTTATTTTGGCGACGCTGAGTTGATTCGCCAGGCATTTGGGGGCTCGGTGCTAACCACAGTTCCTACGGCGCTTGCTCGTACCGGGAATTTTAGCCAGTATTCGGCTGCAAATTCGCAAAACACCATCTACGATCCGACCACAGGCGTGCAGACACCCGGGCCGACATTAGGGTTGGGACGAACGCCGTTCCCGAATAACACGATCCCGCAAAACAGACTGAGTCAACAGGCGCTTAACTTCCTTAACTACTTTCCGCTTCCGAACTTAGTGAACGCGAATCCCTTGTTGCCAAATTACGCGGCATCGGGCTCCGGATCTTTTGATGCGAATAAGTTTGACACTCGCGAAGACTACTTCCTAAATGAGAAGACAACCATTTTTGGGCGCTATAGCAATCAGCAGTTTGCCCGTTCGGCTGTTGGCGCATTCGGGAACTTAGCGGGTGGACCGGCGTTTAACAACGTCTCTTTTGCCGGCAACTCCTACGTCCGAAATCAGAGCATCGCTCTTGGTATTACCCACACCTTCTCTCCCACGCTGGTCAATGAACTCCGGTTTGGCTACATGAAGTACAACGTGAAGACCACGCCAAATGGATTGGGTACTTCACCTGCTACTGCAGCAGGTGCTCCGGGTCTCAATCGGGACCCCTATTACACGTCTGGTCTGCCGTACTTCAATTTCACGGACCCTAATAACAACCAGATCACCAGTCTGGGCTATTCGCTGGGCGCTAATCAATGTAATTGCCCCTTGACCCAGGATGAAGGGCAGTATCAGTTCACGGACAATCTATCCAAGATCGTCGGGAATCACACCTTCAAGGTGGGCGCTGATATTCGGTATGCGAAAAACTTACGTGTTCCAAGCGATAACCGTCGCGCTGGACAGCTTAATTTTGATACTCAGAACACCGGATTAGTCACACCAAATGCTGACGGCACCAGTAGCCTGCAAGCAACCGGCGGTTTAGCATTTGCGACATTCCTTCTCGGCGACGTAACCTCATTCCAGCGCTATGTCAGCACCACAACAAACGCCTCTGAGCACCAACGCCGATGGTTCTTTTACGGCCAAGATTCATACCGGGTCACCCCGAAGCTCACCGTCAACTACGGTCTGCGATGGGAATTAGTGTTCCCGGAGGAGGTAAATGGGGCTGGGAACGGCGCTCAACTGGATCTTTCGACTGGACTGATCAACGTGTTTGGTGTTGGTGGAGTGTCGGTACACGGTGTTCAGCAGATGAATTACCTAAACCTGGCGCCACGTCTCGGTATTGCTTACCAGGTGACACCGAAAACTGTTGTACGCGCTGGCTACGGATGGGCTTACGAACTCGGTACTTTCGGTGCGACATTTGGACACAACGTGACGCAGAACCCACCGGTTTTGTTCAATCAGACTCCAAATACTCCTGATGGGGTCGCCTTCGAAAGTGTCTTCAACCTCGCGCAAGGGCCGCCTTCACCGAATGGGCTCTTTACTGTGAACTCCAATGGACAGTTCTTGCTGCCCAATGGAATCAACGCCAAAGCTCGATCTTCGGATGTGCGCTTGCCGCGCGTTGAGGCCTACAACTTAACTGTTGAACAGCAGATTGCTCCCAACACTTCGCTTTCAGTCGGTTATGTCGGTAATGTGGGACGCCACGTCGGCCCGGGGTCTGGCGACGGATTCAACATCAACGTCAATTCACAGGCTTACATTCCCGGAATTCAGAACCCGAACCTTGCCTATCCGTTTTATGCAAAGTACGGCTGGACTCAAGGGATTGACTATTACTGCCAGTGCTTGAATAACGACTATAATTCCTTGCAGGTGCAGTTAAAGCGAACTTACTCGACCGGTTACGGTGTGCAGGCGAGTTATACGTATCAAGTTGCACGCTCCATTTCGACTGAAGCAAACTCGTATGACATTCTTTACAACCGTCCCCTTGGATACGGCCAAGAAAACGCCCTTCCGAACAACGAATTAGTTATTTCTCAAAACTACAACATTCCGTTTGGACATGGGCGAAAGTACGGGGCCCATATTAATAAGGCGTTGGACCTGGTAGCCGGTGGTTGGAATCTGAGCGGCATAACTACCTTCTACAGTGGACTTCCATTCACTCCCAGCTTGAGTAACCGGGTGGGTGGTCCTTATGCTGGTCCTTCAGGACGACCCAGCTTGGGCACCTGCAGCGCTTATGCGGCAAATCAAAGCCGTGCGGATTGGTTGAATCTAAATCCGTGCGCCTACACCACGCCCGCCCCGGGAACTTTCGGGAACTTCGGATATAACACGCTGCGTGGACCTATTTTCATCAACCAGGATCTCCAAGTATCCAAGGCGTTTCACATTACTGAGCGCTTAGCTTGGACACTCCGGGGAGAAGCGTACAATCTGTTCAACCATGCTAATTTAGCGCTGCCGAATACAAATTTCGACGGGAACAACCCAGGCCAAATCACGGCTATTGCTTTTGGTTCCACTATGCGCCGCTTGCAATTCGCAGCTCGCATGGACTTCTAAGGCCGCACTCAGACGTGGAGAACTACTGAGGGGAGCGCTTAACAGCGCTCCCCTCTTTTTGTATGCTGTGTTGCAGCGACAGGGCCTTTTGCGAATCGGGGTTGAACTGCAAAACATCTTGAATAGCTTTGTTAGCACTTGCAAAATCGTTCACAACCAGAAGCAATCGGGCTAAGTTCAGACCTGGCGTTGCCAGTCCCGGATCATTTCGAACCGCGCGTTGAGATAGCTGAATCGCATTTAGCGTATTTCCCGATCCTGCTTCATGTTGGGCAAGGTTCGTAAGCGCCGTAAGGTTGTTCGGGTTCGCAGCTAAAGCGCGCCTGTAAAGCTCCCCAGCCTCTGCCTGGTTCCCCGAGAGATCATACAGAAATCCCAGACCGGCAAGTATGTCTGGATCACTTTGGGCATCGGGCAAAGCCCGCTTCAGATATTGAAACGCTCTGCGATAATCCGACTCGGCATGCGACCTCCAAGCCACGTCAGCGTACGCGAGAGCCAAATCGCGGGGCGTTCCCGTACCTGGCCAGAAAGGGACCAGATTTCCTAAGGTGGTCGCTTCCCCAGCAAGGCTGCTCTCTGGATTTCTAATAATCGAGTGATCGGTAAATGCAGCATGCAATCCGTCAACTGCTTGACTTTTGGGCATGTGGCAGGCAGTGCAATCATCAGCCTTTCGGGCTCGCACGGCTGCGGAGGCGGTGCAGGTGGCCTCTGTATGACAGGTCAGGCACTTAGCTCGAAAATACGCAACCCGCTGCTCTGGCTCAGGTACGCTGTGCGGATCATGGCAGGTACCGCACCAGAGTTTGTCACCGCTTCGACGTTTGCACTGGCTGAGAGCCAGCCCTTCGAAGTGCCCGATTACCTTAAGCCTTTTTTGATCGGGCGACGACCAGATAAAAGGCACAACTTGGTCTGTCAACTTGCTGCCAGCCCTGAGCAGGCCCACCGCGGTTCCGAGCCTTTGAATGCGTACTTCTCCCGTCAAGTGGCATTGAGCACAGGTACTGTCACGCTCTACTGGCGAGAGCCTGACGGGGTTTAGAATCCCGATACCTGTGTGATCCTGCCCAGGAGTAAATCGGGCCAGGTGCTCACTTGCTGGGCCATGGCATCGCTCGCACGCAACTGCTCCTTCCGTAAAGGGCGGATCATCAACCACACTGGAAGCTCCGCTCGCCAGCTTGCTCGAATGGCAGTCCAGGCAGGGTTGCTCAATTTTGCGTCCGAGAAAGATGGAAGGCTGGGTTTCATATCCGGGAGCCATGTCCCAGCCTCGGCGGCTGGCGTAGTAGCAGACGGGTGCCTGATAAAGAAAGCCGCCCTCGCGGTATACATACCCCCGCGCGTGCGACGCTGACCCAATGTAGTACTCAAGCTTCCGTTTCCCCGAGATGGGCCCGTCCGATGATGCCTTCTGGTACTCAAGATAAAGACCGTCAGCGCTCGATCTGATCCGGTATTCAGTTCCAGATGCCGCATGCAGGAAAGATCCCGGAGCAGGCTGGCCGGTCCCGCTCGGTCCGACGATTCCGCTTGCCTTACCCATGGCGGTATTGAAGTAGCTCTTGTAGATAGCGCTGTGACATCCAACGCAAGCCTTACTTCCCACGTACGACGCTTTGCTATCTGTCGCTGTCTGGGCCAGTAAAGTAAGACCACCTGCAAGCAGCAAGCCTGGGGTTGCGCAAGCTCGCTTCACACGAGACCTTTGCCCTCAACCACGGTCAGAACACGATTGACAGCGATATTCGGAAGCTTATCAACCTGGCCACTGGGCCAGTGAATCTCCAGATCCACTTCCGTCGCCTTCGCCACACCGAAGTGAACCCGAAGATCGCTTTGTGAAATGTAACTGCCGCCACTGCGCACCTCGTCCACTTGCGGGTGCTCGCCATTGGGCTTGCAGTAAATCCGGGCCCCAATGCCGGACCGGTTCGACTTTGTTCCGACAGTCTTGACGGCAATCCAGTTATTCTGGAGCGTGCTTTCGCAGCGAAGAAGTTGCGGCACGTCGTTGACACAATTCACAACAACATCTAAACAGCCGTCATTGTTGAAATCGCCGACAGCACAGCCTCGCGCTGGAACGGTCTCTAGGATCCCCGGCCCTGCTTCCGTCGACACATCCTCGAATTTTCCGTTGCCCAGATTGCGGTACAGAACCTTACGCTCTCGATATCCCGACTCGCTGGCCTTCTCGCTTACTTCCGGGTAAACGTGCCCATTGCAGGTGAGGATGTCTGGCCATCCGTCGTTATTGAAATCGATGAAGGTCGCTCCCCAGCCCAGAAATCGGGTGTTCCGGCCAAGCCCAGCCTGAAAGGTCGCATCCTCGAAATTGCCTTCCCCTAGATTCCGGTACAGACTTGAGGTATCACCCGCAAAGTTCGTTTTGAAGATCGCAAGCTTGCCGTCGCCGTAAGCATCCGCAGCCGTTACTCCCATCCCAGCTTGCGTCTTGCCGTCCGCACCGAAAGCAACACCGGCCTCTAACGCAATGTCCGTGAACGTACCATCGTGATTGTTTTGCCAGAATGCAGAAGGCGCTGAGTCATCGGCCACATAGATGTCCGGCCAGCCATCATTATCGAAATCACCTACTAGCACGCCTAAACCGTAGGTCCCATTCTTCTTTAGAATTCCGGCTTTGGCAGAGACATCGGTAAAGGTGCCATCGCCGTTGTTGTGAAACAGAATGTCTTTGCCCCCCTGCAATCCCGGCGGCCCACAAGCTACCACCAATCCCTCATACAGGCAAGGTCCGCTTTCGGGCAGGGGAGCAGTTTTCGGATCGAAGTCAATGTAATTGGCGACGTATAAATCTAGATGCCCGTCCCGATCGTAATCAACAAACGCGCATCCTGTGTTCCAACGTTTCAGGCCCGTTTGGGTGCGAGTCGTCACGCCGGTCTTAGCCGCTACATCGGTAAACGTCCCATTCCCGTTGTTGCGGTACAGGGCGCAGTCGCCCCAGTAGCTAACAAACAGGTCGTCGTGACCGTCATTGTCGTAATCACCGGCGCAGACGCCCTGTCCCCAACCGGTGCGCGCCAAACCAGATTTTAGGGTCACGTCCGTGAATGTTCCGTCGCGATTGTTCTTGTAAAGCCGGCTGACCGGCTCCGATCCTTTTGGGTAGATAGTCTCAAATCGAGTCCCGTTGACGAAAAAGATGTCGAGCCATCCGTCGCCGTCGTAATCAATGAACGCGACGCCGCACCCTGTTGTTTCCAACAAATATTTGTTCTTTCGTTCAGCTCCAAAGACGGTCTTGGTAGTGAGTCCGGCCTCACGCGCAACGTTAACAAATTGGACGCCGAGCGGCACGCCAGCAAAAAGTTGGTCAAAAGAGAAAACGGGTGCGGCAGCGCACAATGACCGGATGAATGACCGTCGCGAGAACATGCTGGTGCAGGAGTCAGGGCCGCGGCGCCGCTGGAATCGGCTGCGGCATGGTGCCTCCTCTCATACCCTGTTCCAGAGTATTGGCCAGCTGCGATTCTTTGTCTCGCTTCAGCTTCGCACCGGTAGCGAATGCTTCTTCGCTGCCCTTCTTATCGCCCTTGATTCTCAAGATCTGTCCGATGGTGTTGTAAGGTCCGGGCGTGTTTGGATCGAGTCGAATGGCTTCCTTTAACTCTGGAAGGGCACCCTCTAAGTCGCCGTTTTGCTTCAAGGCAATGCCCAACATGTAATGAGCCTCGGCATAATCCGAACGGGCTTCGATGGCCGCTCGCATTTCCGTGATCGTGCCGTGGAAGTCGCCCATCTGCCAATCGGCAATGCCCAGCGTGTAGTGTGCTTCGGGCAACGACGGATCGAGTCGAATTGCTTCCTTGAACTCCTTTTGAGCAAGTTCGATCTGATCTTTCATTTTCAGAGCGATGCCTAAGTCGTAATGAGCTGCTGCTGAACTCGGATCGCTTTCAAGCGCGTTCTGGAATGCGGTTCTGGCCAGATCGAACTCACCCTTTTTCAGATACGCATAGCCGAGATTGATTTCAACACGTCCATTTTTCGGATCATGGGCTAAGATCCTGTCAAACTCCTCAATAGCCTGATCCGGACGACGGGTCTCGATCAACATCGAACCATAGTCGTTTCGATAATCATCGTTCTTGCCGTCCAAATCCAGGGCACATTTGTATGCATTGGCAGCCCCGCCCAAATCGCGTGTTTTCTGCAGTGCCCGACCGAGCGAGTCCCAGGCGTCCGCATGAGCTGCATTGAGCGCAACAGCTTCCGTCAGTTCTCTGCGGGCATTCTCATAGGATCCAGTTTGCAGGTAAGCAGCTCCGAGCCGGTACCGATAATCGAACGTTGAGGGCGAAAGTTTCACGGCCGCCTCCAATTCGAGGATGCCCTGTTCGACATCACTCCTCAACCAACAGGCCACTCCCAAGTGGAAATGGGCTAAAGCATACTTGGGATCTAACACAAGGGCTTTTTGGAAATGGTCCACTGCTTCCGGTTGCTTCCCCAAAACAGCCAGGAGAAAGCCGATCTGGTCTTCTGATTTGGGGGTTTGACCCGGTGCCGCAGCCGCTTCAGACAAGGACTGCAGCGCCCCTTGCGAATCGTGGTGACGGATTTGTTCCTCAGCTCGGGTTGCCCAACTAAGAGGCGAATCGGCCCGGAGAAATCCGCAAAACAAACACGCTAGTGCGCAAATCAGCAGAGCCTTCAACTACCGCTAGTATACGGAACTAAAACGTCCGGACCATGTGATCTGGACAATCTAGCTGCGTCTCTGCATAGACTCTCCGGGGCAGATCAAGGCCGTGCTTTGCCAGAAAGGGAATGATGGAGTAGACGCGTTCCTGAAGACGCCGTTTAGGATACACAAGATTGCTCAGGTATGCAGCATCCTTCTCCGCATGTTTATCGCGGCGCATAGTCTCTCTCGCCGTTTTCTGCGCTAGCTTCTCAATCTGGTACAGGATTTTCGCGCCGCTCTTATGCGCAGCCGCGCTGAGCGTGGGGTCGAAATCTGCCAGACTCGATTCCAGCCGGGCGAGTGCCGATGAAGCGTTGGATCTCAGCGAGACGAATCCTTCAGCCAACTGTTCGGGAACAAGCCTCGCCGCCAGCCTGCTTTTCACCAACTCCTGATAATCCAGCAAGTCTGTCAGGTGGATACCGTACTTGCCCATTAGCTTAGTTGCCCGCCCGTCTAGCAGCGTAAAACTCTTCCGCGGGAAGATAACTGGCATGCGCCCCAGCAACTTGCTATAGAGAACCTCGCTCTGCGCCAGATAGGCAATCTCTGCCGGACCTCCGACATAGCTGACGGTCGGTAGTAGAAAGTCCTGCATTACCGGTCTGAGCAGTGCGTTGGGAGAAAGCTGACGAGACATGTCCTGCAAGTCGGCCAAGCTGAAAGAGCGCTCCTTGGTCACGAAGCGGCCATCCCGCCACTTCAGAGGGATGCGCTTGCCTTCGCTAAGCAGAAACAGCAGCGATGCATCGCTCTCGATGTGAACCTGTGCGTGATAGCCTGCCTCTTCCAAATGCTTGCTGCGTTCACGTAAGCGTTCGGTCAGATCCGGGAGTTGCTCCGCCACACCGCTCAGAAAAGGTGCGCAGATTTCGCGAACCTCAGAAAATAGCGGATCCAGAAAAAGCAGGTCAAAACTACCTAAAAGATCGCGCACGAGTTGACTGAAGGCACCGCCTAAAGTGTTCCCGGGATAATAGGCCGCCTCTACTTTCTTAAGCACCTCATCAGCGAACGGCAATTCGCCGAGCGCTGTCTTAAGTTCCGCGATTGGTATGTCGGATAACCGTAGATCCCCAACAGGGCCGCCGGTTGCCCCTGCTGGCTTAATGTGAAGTTCTCGCGGTGTCGCGTCCTGATCGAACACCCAGACATGCGAGACTTCCTCAACGTCATGATCCTCGGTCGCTAGCCAAAAGACAGGAACAGCGGGAATGCCCTGTTGGGTTAATTCGTCAGCAAGCGCAACGGCGGTCAACGCTTTGAAAACGGTGTAGGCCGGACCCGAAAAGACGCCTACCTGCTGTCCTGTGACCACTGCAACAGTACCAGGTTGGGCTAGTTTGGCAAGCAACGGTGAGTCGGCGTTCTGCTTCCGCAATGCCTCGGTTATCTGCGCCCGGCGAGACTCGGGGAACTGGACCTGCTCCGCTGCGCGAATCAAAGCGCCTTCGTCTGAGAAGTGCCCAGGATAAAACTCCGAAACCTTGTCATACGAATACAAGTAATCGGCGAAAAGCTTGCTTGTGCCTGGTAGCAAAGTCTGGCGGACACACGAAAGCTCCATAGGATCGCAGTTAGCAGATGTCGGACCGTTGAGGAAAGTTACCAAAGTTGCCAGCCGTTTGTGGACAATAAGGATAAGTCATGGATGAGCAAGAATTTAAGAACCGGGCCGACATTGCCTTGAACTCACTGTACCGAAAGCTTTCCATAGCCTCAGACCGTTACGATTTTGAACCCGATTTTAATGCCGGTGCGCTCTCCATTGAATTTGAAGAACCGAAGGCAAAGTTTGTTGTCAGCCCCAACTCACCTGTCCGCCAGATTTGGGTGTCAGCTCATTCGAGAAGCTTCAAGCTGGACTGGAATCCTGCACGGGAAGCCTTTATCCTTCCGGATACGAACCAGACTCTGGACGAATTGATGGCCACCGCTGTCGGTAAACTCCTGGACGAAGAAGTTCGCTTGTAACTACTGTGCCCGGCGTTTACATTTCGTTCCCGTTCTGCAGCCAGAAGTGCAGCTTTTGTAATTTTGCATCTGACGTTTACTCGGGCCTGTCGAGGGAAAAGTATGGACAGGTTCTGCTCCAGGAAGTTCAGGCGCATTCTTGGGATTGGCTGCCAGAAACGCTTTATTTCGGCGGAGGAACACCCAGCTTAATGGCTCTGGAACTTTTCCGGGCACTGATTGCTGCTATCCCTGACACTGCCCTCAACGAAGTAACGATCGAGTGTGCTCCCGGCACAGTTACTCCAGAAAAAACGCATCTGTGGGTGGACGGTGGTGTGAACCGCGTCAGCCTGGGTGTTCAAAGCTTCGCTGACCCTGAGCTTCGTCAGACGGGCCGCCGCCATAATGCGTCTACCGTGGTCAGCGACATTGAAATGCTGCACGCCGCGGGGATCTACAACATCAATATCGATCTAATTGCCGGACTGCCCATGCAGACAGAAAGGTCGTGGGATGCCTCACTTGACTGGATCGACCGGCTTGCGCCTCCGCACGTTTCGATTTACATCTTCGAAGTTGACGAGGACAGCCGCCTGGGAAATGAACTGGTCCTTGGAGGTAATCGGTACGGCGCCGGAACAGTTCCCAGTGAGGACGTTACAGCGAAGTTATACGAGCGCGCTGTCCAGCGATTGGCGTTCAGCGGCTTAGGCCGCTACGAGATCTCAAACTTCGCACGACCCGGCTTTGAATCGCGCCATAATCTGAAGTACTGGTTACTCGATCCGTACATCGGCTTCGGCTTAGACGCTCACTCCTTTGACGGCCAGTTTCGGTGGGGGAATCCAGACAAACTGGAGACGTATTTAAGTCGGTCAGGTACCGGTGAGCGAGCCCCGTCCGAAAATGCGGAGGAGCATTTCTTCGTTGGTTTGCGGCTGGCCAGCGGCATCGAAGCAACTCCGGCGGAACTCGTCAGATTTTCGGCACCTATTGAAAAGTGGAC
This sequence comes from uncultured Bryobacteraceae bacterium, assembly GCA_964245395.1. Taxonomy (GTDB): domain Bacteria; phylum Acidobacteriota; class Terriglobia; order Bryobacterales; family Bryobacteraceae; genus Bog-105. The sequence goes on along the minus strand of CAXTMN010000051.1, from coordinate 18,848 downwards.
CCATGCCGGGCTGATGCTTCGCGAGGGTAGCCGTCTGCGGCTTTCCGACCAGGGGTTTCTGCTTTCAAACGAGATTCTTCAGGAGTTTATAAATGTCTGATACGAAATTAATCGACCTGCGCAGCGATACAGTGACCCGGCCCAATGCGAAGATGCGCGCGGCCATGGCGAGTGCCGAGGTCGGTGATGATGTTTACGGCGAGGACCCCACTGTAAATCGGCTTGAGCAGCGCGCGGCCGATCTGTTTGGTAAGGAAGCAGCGTTGTTCGTTCCAACTGGCACCATGGGCAACACCATTGCAGTGAAGATGCATACCCTTCACGGCGAAGAGGTAATTTGCGAGGCTCGCTGTCATCTCGTCGATTGGGAGCTTTCGATGATGTCATGGTTCGCTGGTTGCCTCGCTCGGGTCGTGAACACGACTGACGGAATCATGAGCTGGCAGGGCATCAAAGCTGCCATTCGATTAAAAGGGCCTCACAATGCGCCCACGACTCTGGTTGCGCTCGAAGATACGCATAACATGTCGGGCGGCACTGTATATCCCTTAGAAACGATCGATGAGATCTGTTACGAAGCGCATCGCCGCAATCTGAAGGTGCATATCGACGGTGCACGAATTTTTAATGCTGCAGCTGCCATCGAAACGCCTGTTGCGCGAATAGCCCGCGATGCTGACTCAGTGATGTTCTGCTTGTCGAAAGGCTTGGGCGCCCCCGTGGGTTCGCTTGTAGTAGGTACTCAGGAAGCAATGGACCGCGGTCGTCTTCTCCGCAAGAGACTAGGAGGCGGTATGCGTCAAGCCGGCGTGCTCGCAGCTGCCGGTTTGGTTGCTCTGGAAGAATCGCCCGCTCTCCTTCTCGCCGACCATGCCCACGCTCGGCTGCTGGCGGAGCGTCTGGCCAGGATTCCGGGCATATCTCTCGACGTCTCACGGATACAAACGAACATTGTCATCTTCGACGTTTCGGCTCTGGGCGTTTCTGCTCCCGATTTGAGCAACGATCTAAAATCGCGCGGTGTGCTTGCCAACGGTATCAACTTGACCCACATGCGGATGGTGACTCATCGCGACGTCACCCAGGCAGACTGCCTTTGCGCTGCCGAAATCTTAGCCCAGGCCGTCGCTCAGAAGGCCTTTGCCGGCGCGGCGGTTTGATACCATTCTCCGGTGCTTATTCTTGCTGCGACGTTAGCGATTCTTGTCTATGGTTTGATCGCGCCGATTCTTGGTGCGTTGCTGCCCACCTATTCACTTTCTCCTGAGCAGCAGGGCAGCCTCGCCATGGTCAATGCCATCGGCTTAGTAATAGCAGCCCTCTCGGCCGGACCAGTGATCGACCTCAAGGGCAACAAAGTTGCCCTTCTCACCGGTCTGTCGCTGATCATTCTCTCCATGCTGGGCGCTCCGAATGCGGGTGGGTACGGAGGACTTCTTGTCGTCTACTTCATTCTTGGGGTCGGCGGTAGCATCGTTGTTACTGCGGCCAATGCTTTGGTCGGCGCGGTGGAGCCCGGGCGTCGTGGTTCCGCTCTCAACTCTTTAAATCTGTTCTTCGGCCTCGGCGGCATTGTCACTACGTACGTGGCCAGCACTCAAATAAGTCCCGCTCTTCTCTGTTATTCCATTGCCGGGCTTACTGCTCTCGCTCTGGTTATCAACATCGCCACGCCTATGCCTTCCCCTTCCGGAGAAGCGAGCTTTCGACTGAACGAAGTCCCTGCGTTGCTTTCGCGCCCTGCTTTGCAACTGCTCTGTTTGTTTCTCTTCTTGTATGTTGCTTGCGAGGTCGGGATCTGGAACTGGCTCAAGACCTACCTGATCACCGTAAACTTCGATCCAACTACGGCTGGCCGTGTTGTCAGTTATGGCTTTGCGTTTGGAATATTGGTCGGCAGGCTTGCCGGATCCAGAATCCTGGTTAGAGTTCCGGCCCTGACCGTCACCATGGCTTCCGCTATCCTCATGGCCATCGCCACCTACGCGATGCTTTCGTTACGCTCAAATACGGCAATCACCCTGGCCGTGTTCTGCGCCGGTCTCAGTATGGCTCCGGTCTTCCCCACGACGCTGGCCATTGTTGGAGATACGTTCCAGCGTGGTGCCGCCACTGCCATGAGCATCGTCATCACTTGCGGGTGGCTGGGCCTAGTCGTGAGCTCCCCTATTATCGGAGCGCTTGCTAAAGGCGACCAGTACCATCGCGCACTCCTTCTTCTTCCCCTGTTTTCCCTTCTGATGATTCTTGTAAACCTGGCGCTCAGACCCGTAGTTCGTTCTTATCAGTTGCAGGCTCCCGCTTGAAAGATCGGCGAGTTTGCCCTGGTTACTTGGAACTTCTATGACCGGAGTAACTTGGCATCTGCTGCAGGACTGTAATAGACTCGAACCAATTACGAGCGAGGAGATCTTGATATGGCATATTGTCCAAACTGCGGCGCTCAGGCTTCTGGAGCTTTCTGCTCTAATTGCGGAAGCCACATAGCCGCAGGCACCGGCGCAAGCAGTACTTCGTCCGGATTTGCTTCAACCACGGGAGCTTCATCATCGGCGGTGAACGCTTCCGGGCTCAGCACTGGGGCAGCGAGTGCTTTGTGTTATCTCTTTGGGCTAGTGACCGGTATTATTTTTTTGGTTATTGCGCCTTACAACCAAAACAAGACAGTTCGCTTTCACGCATTCCAATCGATCTTCGCCCACCTTGCCGTCATTGTGATCGCAGTTGTCATATCAATCCTATTCACGATCATCGCCGCCCTTACACATGGGCTTGGCCTGGTGTTCTTCCCGATGTTCTACCTGGCGATCTTCATCTTGTGGATATACATGATGTACGCAGCCTACAACAACCAGATGGTGAAGCTTCCTCTCGTCGGCGATCTGGCAGCAAAGCAGGCGTAAACCGAACTTTCTATCCGACGTCTCATACTGAAACTGTGAGACTTGCCTGTATTCTGCCCTTCCTGGTCTGCCTGGCCGTCAGGGCGGACGACATTACGCCGCGGATCGGCTCGATTGAGATCTACGGGACCCGTAAGGTGTCCTTGCAGAAAATCCGAACGGCGCTCGGCGCCAAGGAGGGTGATCCGTTGCCCGGGCGCGAAGATGCTGAAGAACGCATCGACAAGCTCTCGGGCGTGCTGGCATCGCGCGTCGAAGCAACCTGTTGCGCGGGCCGCAACATGGTTTTGTATGTCGGAGTTGAGGAGCGTGATGCGCCCCATTCCGAGTTTCACGCGCCGCCCACAGGTGACGTGAAACTCCCTCCTGAACTCGTTAATGAATATCGCAACTTTCTCAGCGCAGTCGGCGCAAGCTTGCGGCGGGGGCGCCATCCGGACGAGGATCTGACCAATGGGTATTCGTTAATGGCTGACCCTGATGCCCGAGAGTTGCAGCAGCATTTTCTTGCTGAGATCTCAGCGAATCTTCCCCTGCTGGATCGGGTGATCCGCCAGGCAGCTGATCCGGAGCAGCGCTCCACTGCCGCTTACCTGCTTCAATATGCTCCCAGGGGACCGCGCACAACGGATGTAATGGTTGGTTCTCTTCAATATGGGCTGCAGGACAACGAAGAGGCCGTTCGTGAAAACGCGATCCGCTCGCTAAGGGCAGTCGCGGTTGGGGCCAAGCTGCATCCTGAACAGCAGATTCACATCCAGCCCACATGGTTCGTCGAGCTACTCAATTCGCTCATTTGGTCTGATCGCTACGATGCCGCTCTCGCACTTGTTAACCTCACCGACAATCGAAACGGAGACACACTGGCGCTGATCCGTGAACGCGCGTTGGCTTCTGTGCTCGATATGGCCAACTGGCATGATTTGCAACACGCACTTCCTGCTTTCATTCTGGCTGGACGACTAGCTGCCTTGGACGAGAATGAAATTAAGCAGGCGTGGGTAAATGAGGATCGTCAGGCAGTGATCGACCAGGCACAAGCACCGAAGAAGCACTTTCGAATCCTGCCGAAGAAGCAGGGTTAATCATCCGCTGCTTCGCAGATCGGCCCACCTTGAAACTCGACCGGACTGAACTCAATCGGGGCCGCGGGCGTATCGGGACGATTATCAGCTGTCACGGGCATATCGCACGCACAACAATCACTGCACCGATGACAGCGCTGACAAAGGTGATTACTGCACGCATCGCGCGTGCAGGTTACGCAGATGTCGCTCGAGCTATACCCGCAAATTGAGCATGTAAACCGGCTTGCTTCCATCAATGTTTCGTCCCCTTCTTACCGGCGTTAGGAGACGGTTCTCTGCTGATCGTACCCCGGCAGCGTTGCGCTTCCTCATCGGCTATCCTGAAATTCTGTTCCACACTGGCCGCTAGATCACGGACGTAATCTCGAAAGCGCTCCCGATTATCGAAGTTATGGGCGATCAAAGCATTCATCTTGTCCGCCGTAGCCCGATCCGCATACTTTTGCACGCCTTCGTTCAGGGATCTGGTGGTCGTCTCCAAAGCCTCCAACCGAAAATAGACCTCCAGCGCAAGGTGCAAGCTGTCTGTCTTCTGAGCAAGCTGACCGGCAGTTATCGAAACGTCGTTCAACTGTCCTTGAGCGGCTTGCCACTGGATCAAATAAGTGCTGGGCGCATCCTTCGCATCGTGCCACTGCTGAGGACTCATGCCCAGCAAAATTGGCTTTAATTGCTGGCTATTGCTGGTCAAATCTGAAAGAATCTTACGAACGTCCCACGGCGTTTCCAAACCTGCTGGCGAAGGGGCAGGAGCCTGTAAAATCGCCGTACCCGCAACAGCAGCAGCAGGCTGTTGGTTTCCATAACAACACGTGAAGGCCAACGCGACCATGGCGTAGTGCACCGGTCTAAGACAACTGCAAATCATTACTTCAATAATCGCCTACCATCCACAATCCGCATTTCCCCGCCAAGCTCTCCGGTCGGCCAGGAACTTCGGACCTTCGATGACGTCCCCGCTACGACTGCCTGAATGGCCCGGCGTAATAGCCGCAAGAATTCTCACAGTATACCGGTATAAAGAGCCTCTGTTTAGCCGACGAGAGATGGGCTGGTCCGCCTGAACGAGAATAGCGTCGATAGCCTTCACTAGAACGGGCTCGTTCCGGGGCAAAAATCGGTGTTGCACTCGCACATCGCCTTCGATCACGTCTACTCGCAGCGTGCTGTCCTCGTCTATCGCCAGCCCGATCAAGGCAGATTCGTGTGCGGTGATCACCGCCACTTTCGAAAAAACCCGTAACTGCTCCTGCCCCAGCCCTGGCTGCATTTTGATGCGCAGCCGTCCGGAAATCAGATCCAGCAAATCGCCCGGGCCAGTTGGATTTCTTCGGAAAATGATACGTGAGTTGCTGAATATGTCGAAGCTGCTCCCGCCTCGGATTTGAAAGTGACCATATCCATCCACGCCAGTCGAAATGATTTGCTGAACCGAGATCTGATCTCCTTCACTGATCGCCCAAGGTTGTCCGTCACGAAGCCGGGTAACCTGACCGTTGATCACCGTCGCCTTCGCCGCAAGGGATTGCATCAAGCTGGCGTCAACTGGATGCTCCTGACCTCGCACAAACGCTGCATACAACAGGCCTGCACATTTCAATACTGTAGACGGACTTATCTTCGGCAATCAGAGCCTCAACTCTTCCGGCGTGCGAAAACATCTCGCTTAATGATCCCTTCGCCTTCTTTGACAACAACAAGCTGATTTGCGGGAATATCGGCAACCCGCTCGATGCCCCCGGCCGGCCAGCGGATCTCCAGGCTCACCTTGTCAACCGTTCCCAGTCCAAAGTGCAAGCGGCTATCATTGACAGAATAGAAACTGGCTTGTGCCAGAACTTCCTGCAATTGTTTCTTCTCTCCATAGCGGGCAATTACCTGCGCTCCAATCGCACTTCGGTTCGACTTAGTCCCGACTAACTTGACTTTGATCCAATGATTACGACCTGTTACGTCGTTTCTCAGCAAAGAAGGCGGCTCATTCAGATTCATGATCAGAATGTCCATGTCGCCATCGTTGTCAAAATCGCCAAACGCGCAACCGCGGCTTGCGTGAGGG
>CAXTMN010000051.1:11121-12788 GCA_964245395.1 uncultured Bryobacteraceae bacterium | reverse complement strand
GTTCCAGTAACTCCTCAAATTTACCGTTCCCCAGATTCCGAAAAACGATGCGCGGGCTCTTGAAGGGGTAGTTCGGTAGTACCTTTTCAATTTCGGGGTAAACACTTCCAGTTACCCACATGAGATCCGGATAACCATCATTGTCTAAGTCAAACATTCCCGCACCCCAGCCGATATAACGTGTTTCCACCCCCAAACCCGCTGAGTTTGTCACATCTTCGAAGTTGCCCTTGCCATCATTGCGATAAACGATCGCGGTATCGTCCGCGAAATGAGTTTTCAAAATATCAAGGTTGCCATCCAGGTTGTAGTCGCCAATGCCCAAACCCATGCCGGCCTGCTCCATGCCGTCTTCATTCAGGGCCACACCGGATTCAAGGCCGATATCAGTGAAGGTTCCATCATGATTGTTCTTGAGCAAAAAGCTGGGGGTGGAATCACATGCAACGTAGATATCCGGCCATCCATCTTTGTCGAAGTCAGCCGCCACCGTTGTCATGCAGTAACTCCCTGTTGCTTTCGACACGCCTGACTTAGTGCTTACATCGGTAAACGTTCCATCTCCGTTGTTGTGAAATAGGGAAAGAAATCCGGGAGGCAACCCACGAGGGCCGCAATTCACCGGAACACCTTTCCAATTGCAAAACGCACTGTCACCTGGCTTGGGGATCTTGTTCATGTCGAATTGCAGATAATGGGCGACAAACAAATCCAGACGCCCATCCCGGTCATAGTCAACAAATGTGCATCCTGAGCCCCAAAGCGTTTGCGCAGTCTTAAGTCCGGCTTGCTCGGTAATATCGGTGAAGGTTCCGTCTCCGTTATTCCGGTACAAGACATTTTGGCCCCAATAAGTGATGAATAAGTCTTCGAAGCCGTCGTTGTTGTAATCACCGACAGTTACGGCGGAGGCCCATCCGCTTCGCCCCAGCCCAGACTTCTCCGTCACATCGCTGAACGTTCCATCCCTATTGTTTTTGTACAGGCGATTCGTCGCTCCTTCCGGAGCGCTTTCGAATCTGGTGCCGCTCAGAAGGAGAATGTCAAGCCAGCCGTCGTTGTCGTAGTCAAAAAACGCGCACCCACATCCTACGGTCTCCACAATGTAGGTCTTGTGATCAACCGGGCCATATATTAGCGGAGTATGCAATCCCGCTTCGGCGCTCACATCGGTAAAGCAAGCATTGAACGGCAGCCCTGAAGCTTTCCCACGCGGCTGAGCCTTTACCGTTCGCGACGATACGCCCTGAGCCCACGCTTGGACCACAGGCACTCCGAGCAGGCCAAGCAGGCCGCGCCTGGTAAACCGTTCTACTTTCCCTATCATGCGAATCCGTTCAGTTTGCCTTTGCGCTCGCCTTTGCTCCCGCCGCTTCAAACGTCCTTGAGATCAGAGACTGCGCTTCCCTTTGCAATCGCTCGAGGTGTTCTTGACCGCTGAAGCTCTCTGCATAGATCTTATAAACGTTCTCGGTTCCCGAGGGGCGTGCTGCAAACCACCCGTTCTTTGTAACAACCTTCAATCCGCCGATAGCCGCTCCGTTTCCGGGTGCGGTCGTGAGCATGGCTTCAATCGGATCACCGGCAAGCTCCTTTGCAGAAACCTGTTCCGGAGACAACCTGGCCAGAATGCTCTTTTCGTCCGGTGTGGCAGGCGAATCGATGCG
>CAXTMN010000051.1:0-11111 GCA_964245395.1 uncultured Bryobacteraceae bacterium | reverse complement strand
CGATAGTATACAGCTCGCTCAACACCCCTCCTTGCCAGGATATCAGCCGAAAGAACACCCATAATCAAGCCATCCTTGTCGGTGCTCCACGCACCTCCATCCATTCGCAGGAAAGACGCCCCGGCGCTCTCTTCGCCCCCAAACCCGAGACTTCCGTCGAGCAATCCATCAACGAACCATTTGAATCCAACCGGAACTTCGACCAGATTTCGCCCAAGATCGGCAGCCACCCGGTTGATCATGCTACTGCTCACCAGAGTTTTGCCGACACCTGCCGCATTCTGCCATCCGGGCCGATTGCGGAACAGGTAATCTATGGCTACAGCCAAATAGTGATTCGGATTTAGCAATCCTTTACTCGGAGTCACCACCCCATGCCGGTCGTGATCCGGATCACAGGCAAAGGCCACATCAAAGCGATCCTTTAAAGCAATTAAGCTGGCCATTGCATTCGGTGACGAGCAGTCCATCCGGATCTTGCCGTCCCAGTCAACGGTCATGAACCGGAAGGTCTGGTCCACATACTTGTTCACGACGATCATGTCGAGGCCGTATTGGTCAGCGATGCGCGGCCAGTACGCCACACCCGCCCCGCCCAGCGGATCTACGCCCAGCTTCAAACCGGAAGCGGCAATAGCCGCCAGATCAATCACTGAACTGAGGTGGTTGACGTATCCCGACAGAAAATCATAATGATGCGTTGTGCCTGCCTTTAAGGCATGTGCGAACGGGATCCGCCGCGTGTCCTTCAACGCTCCGGTTAGAAGTTCATTGGCGTGATTCTCAATCCACTTGGTTGCGCTGGTGTCCGCAGGCCCGCCTGATGGGGGATTGTACTTAAACCCACCGTCCTCTGGCGGATTATGCGAAGGCGTGATAACAATCCCGTCAGCCAGTCCATCAGTAAGTTCCCGGTTATAAGTAAGAATGGCGTGCGACACTGCAGGCGTAGGCGTGTAGCCGCTCCCTTCGTCGATCATCACGGGCACGCCGTTCGCAGCCAAAACCTCGAGTGCTGTGGCAAATGCCGGCTCGGAGAGCGCGTGCGTGTCCATGCCCAAAAACAGCGGCCCCGTTGTCCCCTGCGCCTGTCGATAACGGCAGATTGCCTGAGTGATGGCAATGATGTGGTTTTCGTTAAACGAACCGTGAAACGATGACCCGCGATGTCCTGAAGTACCAAACGCAACCCGTTGTGATCTTTCGGTCACATCCGGCATTAGCGCGTAATAACTGGTGATCAGCCGAGGAACATTCACCAGGTCTGCGGGATTGGCGAGTTTACCTGCTCGTGGGTCGACAGCCATAACGTCTTCTATGTTAGTCCTGCCACACTGTGCCCTTATTCAGGGATCCAGAAAGCGGCGGACGCTCCCACCCATTCCAGGTTCCTGTTGAAATCAACGCCCATCATCTTGCCGCGGCCAGTCCGAATGACAGTCGTGGCCGGCTTCCACTGGTTGCCTTCGCGAATATACATGATGCGAATCTCTGCTTTCGTCATGCCTGCTGGTGTGTCGATTGTCGAGACGAAGTGCATCTTTCGCTGCAAAATGAAATTGCCCCTCTCGGTATCCGGAATGGCCTCAATCTCTTCCCGACTCGGTCCAATCTTCACGCCCAAACCCGCAATATAATAAAGCGGCTTCAAGACATAGTTGTCCAGATCATCGGGAAGCGTATCCACATCGCTCAAGAACTTCGTTTCAGGGACACTGACATGCCTGAACCAGGGAAGTGAAAACTTGCTCAAGCGAAAAAACCAATTTGGATGTCCGGCCCACTCCACATCTAGATCGTCCGTGAAAGAAAACGCCGGCTTGATGTTCTTGCGCATCAGTTCGTCCACGATCACTCTGTTATAGATACGCCTAATAGGCGTTCCGTCGAGGAACAGCTTTCGTCCCTCCTTGCGGATTTCCGTTACGCACGCAATCTTGATGCCCAGCCACTTTCGCGTGAGGAAAAAATCAGCAGCCGTCTTCTGCCGGTAAGGATCAATCTCGAGCAGCACAACCTCTTCCGGAGCATGTCCGCCGAGAATAACCCGTCCCAACAGTTGCCTGAACTGCTCCTGGTTCAAGCCGTCGAGATACGGCGTGAGACCGCTTCCTATCGTCTTATTGAGCCCGTATGCCGCCTCGTACGCAGAAGCTAAAATTGCTTGAAAAGCATAGATGGACGGGAATCCCTGGATCTCTACCAGCTTGGGCTCGAAACTGCCGTCTGCTTCTTCAACTAGTCCAAAATCAGCTTGCATGAACAAAGGATGTGGATCCTCGTTCGGAACTCGAAACTGATCAGGTATAGCCGCCTCAGAAGCCTCTCTGTATTACACGTTCGACCCAATTTGGTCGTATAGTTCGATCCCGTAACGAACCATCTTCTCCAGTAGTCGGGCCGGCAAGAAGATGGGCGTTTCGTTCAATCTAAAACCAACTGGAATCCCCGCCGCCTCAGTTGTGTAGCGAACGAAGTCCGAGTAAAGCTCTGGCCTCCACTGCGCGTTGAAAGTCTTACGAAGCTCCGGAATCAAAGTGGTCTCTCGCTATACGAGAAATCGTCCGGCGCGCATGATCTGGCGATCATCCGCCCAAATATCAAAGTTACGACCCACCACATCGATATGGGTTGACGACTTCCAAGGCGCCCCGGTGTGGGCTCCATAGGGATCGCCAAACGCCATGTGTACGCCGGGAATTTTTTCGTCCTGCAGAATGTTACCGACCACTTCCAGTACAGCCAGATTCGTCCCGATGGCAAATTCCCCAACGCGGTTGCTATTCTCGTCGCGGTGCGTATAGCTCCAAAAGTCGTTCTCTAATTCTTTGTTTGCGGAGAAAGCATCGGTCAGCCGGTTCCCCTTCACCTCTAAAGTCAACGGAGTGTCCTTCAGGTCGCCGAATTTAGCGCAGAGATAGTCGCCCACAACACCGTCGACCACAAACGTGCCGTTCACATCCAGCGGAGACGTAAATGTCTCGCCTCCCGGCAAGTTGCCCCACTTGTCAGAACTAATAATGCCGCTTGTTCTAATCCATCGGTAATCGGTGGTCAGATCCGCGCGGATGTCGGTGCCGGCTGGAGTCATTGCGCGGATGAACTGCGCCTTGTCCACTATGCCCATGACTCGCCTGGTCAACTCGTCTACCTTCAAAAAGTCCGCTCGCATGCCCTCCATCATGATCTTCTTCTCGATGTTGACCATGTGAGCATGCCGCAGCCTATGGCGATTCACCACTTCGCACATCTGCATGCGTGTTTTTAGTTCGTTTGCCTGCGCCTTTACGGCGAAGATACTGACCTGGCTTGATGCGAGGTCCTGCAATACGACTTCAGGCATGTCCAGGAGGGGACGTTCGGCCAATTCCTCCAGCAGAAAGGCATTATAGGTGCACCCGCAACGCTCCAATTCCGATACCAGGCTGGCTGCAATCTCTGTTGAATCACGATCGGTGATCAGCGTCACCTTCTCCGAAGGCTGAATCTTCAGGCAAACAAAGACCGCGTTGTGCGCTCCGGCCCGCAATTCTCCATCAAATGGAGTCTCAGCCAGATTCGTGCTCATACTGTGGCGCCTGCATGAACCCGATCAGCAGATAATCCAGCCCCCGTTTCATACACAATGTAGTCCATCACTTTCGTCAGATCACAGGTCTCCTGGAAAATGCGAAGCTGCCGGTCTGCACCGGTCCCTTGCTCCAGAATCCGGTGAATGTAATTGATCTCGTCTCTGGAATTTAACTCATCCACTACGTCGTCGACGAAATGCAGGTATTCGTAAATTAGATCGCGGACCGGCACTTCGATCTGCTTTCCAAAGTCGATGAGCTTCCCATCTAGTCCATATCGGAGAGCCCGCCACTTGTTCTCCATCAGCAGCGCACGATCATAGAGCCGAAAGGTCTGATTCTCGGAATGAATTTTATACAACTTGGCCACGGTCGCCTGTATCAGCGCCGCAATGGCAATCGTCTCATCCGCCCTCATCGGAACATCGCAAATACGGAATTCAATTGTCGGGAAGTTTGGATGTGGCCGGATATCCCACCAGATCTTCTTTGCATTATCAATGCAATTGGTCTTAACCAGAAGGTCTACAAATCTCTGATACTCGCCCCAGCTGGGAATCAGATCAGGAATGTTGGTGCGAGGAAACTTGTCGAACACCTTACAGCGATATGATTTGAGCCCGGTGTCCATGCCAAGCCAGAAGGGCGAATTGGTCGAGAGAGCGAGTATATGCGGCAGGAAGTAGCGGGCCGCATTCATCAGGTGGATCGCCGTTTCGCGATCTTCGACGCCGACGTGCACGTGTAACCCGAAGATCAGGTTCGCACGGGCCACTATCTTGAGATCCTGCACAATGATTTCATAGCGCTCGTCCGGGTATATTGCCTGCGTCCGCCAGTCTGAAAACGGGTGGGTCCCCGAAGCCGCCAGCCGTAACCCGTTTTGCCTCGCCAGATTACATATTTGGGATCGCAAATCCTTCACCTGGCTGGCTGCTTCCTTGATGTCGTGACACACGCCGGTACCTACTTCGATAACCGACTGGTGCATCTCAGCCTTTACTGCCTCTTTCAGCAGCGATTTACCCTTAGCGATAATCTCGAGATCGATATGCGAACGAAGATCCCGCGTTTCAGGGTCAATCGTCTGATATTCCTCTTCGATCCCAATCGTAAAACTTGGTCTCATCGTTCACACGCCTCCTTTGAGTAAACGGCTCTCCTCCTTATCGGGCAGCTTGGCCGATTGAGGTTTGCGTCGGTTCGCCATTCAGGAAATATCCCCAATGGTATTGCACCTGTGGTTGCTCCTCGCTTAACGCCTTTTTGATTGCCAGGTCCGCGATATTGTCCACGACCCAATCAAAGCTCTCTTGCCCAACCGAATGAACGTCGGCGTCCGGGGCGGGATTCAGGAAATCAATCGCATACGGGACACCATCCTGAACCGCGAATTCAACCGTGTTGAAGTCATAGCCGAGCGCGCGGCAAAGCGTAATCGCGTCTTTGACAACGCGATCGTGCAATTGAGTCGAGCTGGCCTTCCCGTCTTTCACATACCGCATATGATGGGGCAGTTTCGGATCGTATTTCATTACCCGGACTTTCTCCTGGCCCACTACGTAACACCGGAAGTATTCATCGAAATCCACGGCAGACTGCAGCGTCATGCACAGGGTTCCCGTCTGATCGTAAGCCTCGAAAAATTCCTGAGGCGAATGCACATGAAAAACGTTTTTCCACCCGCCGCCGCTGAACGGTTTTAAGAATGCCGGGAAACCGATGTATTCAAAGATCTCGTCCCAATTAAGCGGAAAGCTCAGATTCCTCATGGACTGGGCTGTTGTTCCCGTCGGGTGAACCTTGTGCGGCAACACGACTGTTTTGGGAACTGCAACACCTATCTTGCTGGCCAGAGCGTAGTTAAAAAATTTATCGTCAGCGCTCCACCAGAATGGATTGTTGATGACGATAGCCCCCGAGAGGGCCGCATTCTTGAGATAGGCGCGGTAAAACTCGATGTCGTGCGAGATGCGGTCGATGATCACGCGATACTCACTTGGCTCCGCCATCTTCACGACGCCCACGCGAACATGTTCTGCGCTTATGCCAGGGATGTTCCTGCTGTTGATTCGTTCAACCAGCGCGGAAGGAAACGTGTTTTCCATTCCATAGATGATTCCGATCTTTCGCATTCTTACCTCAGTTGAACAATTTGCCCCTTTCCCTGCTATCAGCCTGAAAAGAGGTCAGAAGAATTTTAGCGCCATCCTGTGCCACAGCGGCCAATCGTGCCGCTCCCCGCCTGTCCAGACATCGAGAAAGTGAGGGATTCCTTTCGCGCCGAGTATGTTCGCCATCCGAAAATTTTCTCCCAGGCAGATATCGTGATCCCCAGCCGCGAGAACTAATCTCATTCCCCGATAACGGTCGAGAAACCACGGATCGTTTTGGTTGGGTACGTAGTCAACCGGGTTATTGAAATAGAATTCATTGTCGTAGTAGCCGCCCATGAAGGAGCTCATGTCGAAAGCTCCGCTCATCGAAATGCAGGCCGACGTTAAATCGGGGTGTTTCAGGGCAAAATTCAGGGCGTGATAGCCACCCAGGCTGCAACCAGTCGTGCAAATTTGATGTGCCCAATTCAGATTTCGAATTAACGGTACTACCTCTTCGAGAAGGTAACCCTCAAAAGCTATGTAGCGCATCACGCGCTCGTGGGGGTGAATGTTCCGGTTGTACCAGCTCTCAGAATCTACGCTGTCGACACAAAACACCTGCAGTTGTCCCGAGTCGATCTTCTGCCAGATCGGATGAATCATCCCGGAGTTCTCATATTCGAAAAACCGTCCCTGAGAAGTAGGGAATACCAAAACTGGAAGGCCGGCATAACCGTAGGCCAGCAATTCCATATTTCGTCCCAATCGCTGGCTATACCAGTTGTGATAGTCGCGGCGCATATTGTCGGCTGTAAAGCTCTCATCTTAGCCGTACTCAACCGTTGGGCAGTGTGCATCTTTTCGATAAGCCGATTGAAGCCTGGACCGTACTGCTTTGCTCAAAGGCCAGTAACGTGCTAAATGGACAGAGTTGATCCGCAGGGTACCATAAGAAGAAAAGCAGGGTTTCAATGCTGCACAGTTTTCTCCTTGTACTCATCTAAGCAATCGTAGAGTAAGAAACCGATAGAGCAAACATTCGGAAATTGAAGAAAGGAAACAGTTCATTGCTCGCTCTGGTAAACTGACACCTCGGTTCCGGAAGAGCAACTTGCCCCGCCTGGGAGTGGGTAGCTTGAACATGATTAATTTGCGACAGAAAGTGCGGGTGACGCTGTTCTTAGCCTTACTCGTCACCGCAGGTTGTCTCGCTCATGCTTCCGACGCGGGTGAGGACGCATCGAACTCTCCTTCATCGGCAATTCTTAGCAAATTTTTGCTCGCCACGCAAAACCACGAAGACAGTCTCCGAGGCGCTTCCATGGAAGTGGACATTAACGCCTTCGTCCCGAGGCTGAAGGAGAACGGACGGCTTACCGCCCTTCGAAAGATCTCGAAAGTTGGACAGATTACCTATCATGTCTTGAGATTTCAGGGCGATAGCACGATCAAGAATCAGGTAATCGGGCGTTATCTGCAAGCCGAACAGCAGGAGCAGGGCGATCAGAGCCTCGCTATTATTCCGGCTAACTACAAGTTCAAATACCACGGCGAACAAGAAACGACTGACAGAAAACACGTTTATGTGTTCGCCTTGTCGCCACGCAAGAAACGAGTGGGATTGTTCAAAGGCGAGATCTGGCTAGACACTCGGACCTGCCTTCCTCTCCTCGAAAAGGGGCGGCTGGTGAAGAACCCTAGTGTCTTCTTCAAGAAGGTTGATTTCGAGCGAGCTTTTGCTATTCAGAATGGCCTATCTATTCCCGCATACATGAACAGCACCATCGATACCCGGCTTATAGGGAGAGTCGAATTGAACATTAACTACTCGAAATTCAACGAAAGCGCTGTTGATGATGACATACATGTGGACTCATCGGAGTCCGCCGTTAGTATGCATTCGATGCCTGGAAAATAGACTTGAGTTCCGCTAGATGCTGAAATCGCCTCTACAATGGGCAGTGCGCCCGGTGAGCCATTGCAGGTTGAGTAATCCACCCCAAACAAGTAATCTGAAGGATCGTCCACAAGGGAGTGCATGAGAACGCTTTTTCTTAACCCCCCATCATTTGAGGGATTTGACGGTGGTGCTGGGTCCCGCTGGCCCGCTTCCCGGGAAATCGAATCTTACTGGTATCCGGTTTGGCTGTGTTACCCGGCAGGGATGATTCCCGATAGCACGGTGCTTGATGCTCCGCCTCACAAGGTGAGCATCGATCAGACTGTAGCCTTGGCGCCTGAATACGAGCTGCTAGTGTTATTCACCTCAACTCCCGGGTTTCACGTCGATGTCAGGATTGCTGAGATGATGAAAGACCTTAACCCTAAGTTGAAGGTCGCCTTTGTCGGTCCGCACGTCACCGTAAAGCCCGAGGAAAGCCTTCGTGCCTCAGCTGCGATCGATTTCATTGTTAAGAAAGAGTTCGACTATCAGATCCGCGATTATGCTCTTGGCAAGCCTGTCGAAGAGTTGCCCGGAGTTGTCTTCCGCCGCCCTGACGGCAGTTTCCAGCACAATCCGGAGTCAAGTCCGATCGAAAACTTGGACGCCCTGCCCTGGGTTACCAAAGTGTATAGCCGTGACTTAGATTTCACCAGGTATAACGTTCCTTTCCTGCTCCATCCTTATATCTCGTTTTACACGAGCCGTGGCTGCCCGGCCCAGTGCACGTTTTGCCTTTGGCCACAGACCCACTCCGGGCATCGCTGGCGCTTGCGCTCCTCCGACGACATCGTCAACGAGTGCCGGTCCGCTCTCCAAAGCTTTCCCGGCTTGAAGGAAATCTTCTTCGACGACGATACCTTCAACTACCAGAAGGCTCGCACGATTGAGCTCTGCAACAAGCTAAAAGATCTGAAGTTCACCTGGAGCTGCACGTCTCGCGTTACTACCGACTACGAGACGCTCAAAGCAATGAAAGATGCCGGTTGCCGGCTTTTGATTGTTGGCTATGAGTCTGGCGATGGGCAAATCTTGAAAAACATCAAGAAGGGCGCAACCATTGATATGGCTCGGCGGTTCACCGCAAATTGCAAAAAACTCGGCCTAATTATCCACGGTGACTTCATCGTAGGTCTTCCGGGTGAGACTCACGAGACAATTCGCAAGAGCATTGATTTTGCGAAAGAGCTTGATGTCGAGACCATACAGGTCTCCATCGGACATCCCTTTCCTGGAACCGAGTTTTACGATCACGTCAAGAAGAACGGTCTCATCTCCATTGACGAGAAGATGACAGACGACGCTGGTCACCAGCTACCTAACTACCAATATCCTGGCCTTGACAAGGCTGAGCTCGTTGAGTGGGTTGAGCGCTTCTACGGGGAATTTTATTTTAGACCTAAAGTCGCTATGCGGCTTGTGGGTAAAGCTCTTTTCAACAACGATGAACGTCGCCGGCTATATAAGGAAGCGCGAGAGTACCTTGCACTTCGCTCCAAGCGTAAGCAGTTCGTAAAGGATCACAGGGCGCACAAGGAAGAACCTGTTGCTGTGAGTTCAGGAGACTAGACTGGCGGCAGAAGACACTTCAGCCTTCTCCGTTCTGGCACAGGACGCTCTGTGCGATCAACATCGGTGTGCGTCTAAGGCGAAAACCTTTTGCCTGCTATCCGCGGTCATCTGTCTGAATGCTCTTGGCAATTTGTCTCTTGCGTGGGGTATGCGTCACATCTCGGAGGAGGTCGGATGGGATCCGCTCTCCTACTTGCGGGCAATGTTAAATCCTTATGTCGCCACCGGGATCGTACTGCTTACTGTATGGCTTCTTGCCAGGATGACTCTACTTAGCTGGGCTGATTTGAGTTTTGTGCTTCCGTTAACGAGCCTGGGCTACATACTTGCTGCTGTATTTGGAAGATTATTTTTAAATGAGACAATCACTTCGATTCACTGGGCCGGCACCCTTCTCATATTTTTCGGGACAGCCATGGTTGGTGCGACTGATTCAAAAACAGCAGAGCGCCCGCCATTCTCATGAAGTGGCTCCTGCTCTCGATAATCGTCTTTGCGACGGTGCTGAGTGATCTGCTTCAAAGCTATGAGATGAAGCGAAGTGGTGAGCAAAGCGTCAATGCTCGTGGCCTGGCTCGTCTGCTCCGAATGATTGTCAGCCGTCGATACCTCTTTCTTTCCATCGTCTGCATGGCCGTCTCTTTCTTTGCTTTTATGGCACTTGTTCAGACGGCGCCCCTCAGCTTCGCCGTTCCCGCATCGGCTGCAACCTTTGTGCTGGAAACGGTCCTGGCAAAATTCGTGTTGCACGAGGATGTGGGCAAGCGCCGCGCGGCTGGCGCGTTACTTGTCCTCTGCGGTGTCATTCTACTGGCTCGTTAGCGACCACGGCTTACTCTCGCGTGCGTATCTCCCGGTTGATCCTGCTGCCCGCCGTTGCCTACCAGGTACTGGCTATCTTCGCTGGCCTTCGACACTTCCGAAGACAGCGAGCTCGGAAAACATCCAATTTTGCGCGCCCAACTCTCGGCGTCTCGGTCCTGAAGCCGCTGCGGGGGTTGGATCCGAACACCTATCAGGCTTTTGCATCGCAAGCAGATCAGAACTTTGCCCCGTTCGAGATCCTCTTCGGTGTTCGCGACGAGGCTGATCCGGCCGTGCCCGAAGTGCGTCGACTCCAGGCTGATTTCCCCCAAGTCTCCATCCAACTGATCGTGGGAGCGCCCGATGCTCCAAATGCCAAGGCCGGGATGTTGATCGAACTTTCCCGTCGTGCTCGCTATCCAATACTCGTGGTGAATGACAGCGATATCAGAGTGACACCGGAATATCTCACCGAAGTCACCGCCCCACTTGCCGAAGCAAAGATCGGTATCGTAACGTGTCCCTATCGCGCCCAGCCTCATACGATTCCTGCTGCCTGGGAGTCACTCGGAATTTCTACCGACTTTATCCCAAGCACACTGGTTGCCCAACTCGTCGGAGTTCGCGAGTTTGGCTTTGGTTCAACTCTGGCCTTTCGTGCTGCCGATCTTCAGGCGATTGGCGGCTTTGCCGCGATCGCCGGCTACCTGGCCGATGACTATCAGCTAGCGAAAGCTGTCACAGGCCTAGGTAAGCATGCGGTGCTCTCCACCTACATCGTCGAAACAGCGTTGAGCGAGGACAGCTGGCACGGCGTCTGGCTTCATCAGCTCCGCTGGGCCCGGACGATCAGGCTCTCCAAGGGTCCCGGCTACCTGGGCCTGCCCATCACTCACGCTGGTGTGTGGGCGCTGCTTGCCTTCGTCTTCGGAGCGGGCGTTCCCGGGGCCATTCTCCTTGTTCTCCGTGGATTGTCAGCCCTCATTAATGGCGTCCTCGTTCTTCGGTCAAACCTCGTCGCAAGCTTTTTCTGGTTGGCTCCCGTCTGGGATCTGTACGCTTTTTCCGTCTGGTTGGCGTCTTACGGTGGGAACACAGTCAGGTGGCGCGATAGGACACTGA
>CAXTMN010000050.1:30399-32847 GCA_964245395.1 uncultured Bryobacteraceae bacterium | reverse complement strand
GCGTATGGCACTCCAATGACCTACCGGACTCGTGAGGGCCATCAATTTATTGTTGTTGCTACGGGTTCGGGGCCGGATGCCACCCTCGCAGCGTTTTCGATTCAGGAAATAGTGAATCCATCCACGGCTGCGCTCCACGAGTAAGCACAAGAAAGAAACGCATACTATGCTCAGACGCACTTGGTTTTGGTGGATCTCGTCCAGCATCATTTCTTCCGTTCTCCCGCGCTGGGCGCAAGCCCAAACGGCGGCTCTGACGGGTGCCAACCTACTGATGTTGAATGAAGTGTCTGCCGTGGCGCTGCCCGCATCGCTCGGTCAAAAGCGAGTCGCGGCGGTCACGGTTCACTTCCAGGAATGGATTCAAGGTTACCCGGCCGGCGCGGATGCCGGTTATGGATACGGTCATCCGCGGCCCCGCGTATTAGGCCCGAACCCTTCTGCCCATTACGAGCAACAACTGCGGGAACTCAGTGCAGCCGCTGGCGCGAAAGGCGCTGCTTTTAACCAACTGAGCGATGCCGACAAGCGGGCGATTGTTGCTGATGCTCTGGTAAAAGCAAAGGTCACGTCCCTGCCGTCATCTCCGAATGGTCAGCACATCGTAGCGGACCTGCTGAGCTTCTTCTATAACAGCAGCGCCGGCGAGGATTTCCTCTACAACGCGGCTATCAAGAGGGAGGATTGCCGCGGGCTTTCTTCGTCAGGACGACCCCCTGCACGACTGAGCTGAGAAGAGGAACACATGCCCGTTCACGAGACTGATATTTGCATTATTGGCGGGGGTATCTCGGGCGCGATGTTAGCGGAAAAACTGTCCGAGTTGCGACCGCAGCTGTCTGTTACCGTACTCGAGGCTGGCCGTTCTATCTTTGACCTCGAGAACCGCTACAGATATCGCGATCGCATGGTCAAGTACGGCGAGAATCCCTGGCCGGAAGATTTCATTCCCGATCAGGCCGCCGAAGGTCAAATTTCTCGAACAATGGCTGTAGGTGGCCAGGCATTGCACTGGGGTGGGACTTGCAACCGGTTCTCCGAAGAGGATCTGCGTCTCAAGTCGATGTTTGGACTTTATGTGGATTGGCCTCTTGAATGGGCTGAACTCGAGAAATACTGCTGTGAGGCCGAGCGGCGCATGGGCGTATCCGGGGAACCGAGTCCCTTTGCCGAGGACAGCCGATCGGAGCCGTATCCGATGCCGCCAATGCCTCTCACGCACGACTTGGCGGAGTTGAAGAAGTGGGGAGATCAGAGCGGCATTCCTTTTCAAGGTACGCCGCAATCTAAGAATACGGTACCCTATGATGGCCGCTCAGTCTGTTTGCGCTGTGGCACTTGTGACATTTGCCCAACGGGAGCGAAATACTCTCCCGACTTCACATTTAAGCGCCTGCTTGCACAGAAGAAAGTCACGCTGCATGACCGCACGCTTGTCCGGAAGCTCATACCTCAGGACGGCACTTCCCAAGTCATGTCTGCGCAGGCCATAAACCGCGACCGTCCAAGTGAACCGGTCGAATATCGCGCGCGAGTCTTTGTAGTAGCTTCCGGATACACCTGGAGTCCCCACCTGCTGCTACTTTCTGCTTCTTCGCGCTACCCGAATGGGCTTGCGAACCGCACCGGCCAGGTGGGAAAGTACTCGACCGGCCACGCCTTCATTTCCGCAATCGTCGACCTCGACAGGCAGATCTTTCCCGGCATGAATACCCAGTACGGGCTGATCTCACGCCAGTTTTTTCGTTGTCCTCCTGGTCAACCTTATGTACGGCACGACCTCCGGATCTGGTCGAACGCCGGAAAGCCCGTACGTATTAGCGATGGAAACGGGCGCGTGCTGCTGGGTGATGAGGTAGTTGCTGATTGGCGTGCACGAAACAAGAAAGGCGTAGCACGCGTTCGAGCTTACTATGACGTGCACCCCGACGAGAACAGCCAGGTCACACTCGACCGGTCTCATCGGAATCAGTGGGGCGATCCGCTCCCCAAAGTTGTCCATAAACTGGACGCGGCGACCGAGGCGAGATTACCTGCAACCAAGCAGCACATAAACGGGGTGTTTACGCCTTTGGCCCTGGCTGACAATGCCAAGATCGTTCGGGTTGCTGAGAGTGACTATCTTGATCACCCGGCAGGTGGCTGTCGCATGGGGACCGATCGAGCGACCAGTGTTTGCGACTCGTACGGCCGCACGCACGATCATGAAAATCTGTTCGTAGTAGGCGCGCCGACGTTACCGACAGCCGGATGCACGAACGGCACTCTGACATTTGTCGCGCTGACACTTCGGTCTGCCGAAGAGATCGCCCGGCAATTTCGCATAGGGTAAGTTGCTGGTGCAGAGATCGCCTACCGGGCAACGTATCTACGGCCATGTCGAGAAGAGCAGGCTGCTGCTCTCCGTTCATGAGGCTTCTCGCGCCAGCAACTCGTCAGGCCGAAGAC
>CAXTMN010000050.1:0-30360 GCA_964245395.1 uncultured Bryobacteraceae bacterium | reverse complement strand
TGCAGGTAATCATTCACCTTACTTGGCATTGAAAGTGCAAGCGACCCGATGGAATCCTTCTGTGTTTACAGCGCCACAAGTAGCCATCGTCGAAGAAGACTCGCGTCAGTACGCCGGCTTCTGGCCTCGCTTTTGTTCCTCGTTCTTAGACGGGCTCATAATATTTCTGGCCTTGACACCGGCATTTCTCGGACATTCGGTTAGATCATTTACCTGGAGCATAGCTTTGGGTCCTCTGCTCCTTCTGGTTTTTTTCGAGGTATATCTGGTCAAGCGTTTCGGCGGCTCGCCCGGTAAGCTGATCATGGGGCTGCGGATCTTGAAGACTGACGGAATGTCAGTAACTTGTCGACAGTCAATCTTACGTGCCGGTCCCGACCTAATCTTTGAACTGTTAACTTGTATCGCGTTCGCGAGCGTGTACTCCCGGTTTGTCGAGGCTGAGCGAATCTCGTCGGCAATGCCGAATCTTGTAGCGATTGGTCCAGTCTGGTACGGCGTGGTGAGCGTTGTGCAAAATATTTGGGTTTGGAGTGAACTGCTTGTCCTCCTCACGAACCGGAAGCGGAGGGCCCTTCATGATTTTATTGCAGGGACGGTTGTGGTTATTGTGAGTGAGCCCGGGTTCCGAAGGCAAGCGGCCGTGAGTCCGCCGCTAGTTGAGCTTCCAAAGCTTTAGGGATTCGGCTGATTCTTACAAAGAAGAATCGCGAGAAGCCCAGCACCTAACAGTCCCGCCAGAATAAGCCAGGATTCAGCCCCCGTTCATGCAGCGGTTTGCCCGCTGCCCCCAACAAGAGAAAGACCGTCGCGGAAAACATATGCATCACTTGGCGCATTAACAAGAATCGCGCACGTTGGTACTCATCGGGCCGTCGGCCGAAATACTGCTCGAGGTAAGTCCATTCGTCTGCGTCGTTGATAACCATGAAGTCCGCAGCGACCGCCAGATCGAAGTAGCGGTCATTCAAGAGAGCAGCTTGCCAGCCCATTAGTCATACGCGTTGGCCGTCGAACACGATGTTTTCCGGTTTCAGGTCCATGTGGCACGACACTATATCGGAGTCGAGACGCGGGAAAGTAGCGCACACTCGTTCGTACCGGGTGAAGGTATCGTCGATTTCCTCCTTCGGGAGCAAACCGGCCTTGCGGAACCTCCAAATGAATCCGTTATGCGCTGTGAGGTAATTGAACGCTTTGGAAAATGGCGGCAGCGCTCCTGCATGCGAAGATGCGGCAGCTATGGAGATCCGTGTACGACGATGCGAAAGATAAGGTCCGAGTTGAGGCCTGGGGACACCGCACGGAAGTCATCGATGACGGTAGTGCCGAAAGCTTCGTGCAGACCTCGAAACACTGCAGAGCTCTTATCTGGCGGGATCATAGGTCACCATTGGGATCGGAATCGGAAGGTATGGTCCTATAGAGACTAGTTAGTCTGTAAGTGTCGGCTAATCCGTTCTGTGAACGGACTCACATAACAGCATACTCGCCTTTACGGGCGACTTGAAGCGCATTGAGGCTGTACAACCGAGCAGCGCAACGGAACTACTCGGTCATGCGAAATGGCAGGCCGAGCATAACAAAAAGGAGACAGAATGTCGCAAACACCTTCGGAGATCGTACAGGCTCTCTTAAAAGACCCTACGAACATGACCGTCGTCAGCCGGCTGGTTGCGCCGGATGCAACGTACGTGTCACTGAACTATGAGAATGCCGAGTTGAAGAAGATAATGCCCTGGGCCGGTACCGCGAAGGGACCCCAAGCCATCGTCGATACCTACACTCAAGTCGGCCAATATTGGGAAAACCAAGACTTCCAGATAGAAGACATTGTTGAGTCTCACGGGAACGTCGTCGTTTTAGGAAGGTTTACCTATAAATCGAACACTCTGGGTAAAGCGATCACCTCTCCCTTTTGCATTTTTGCGAAGGTCAGGGATGGAAAGATCGTCTACATGCAATTTATGGAAGACACTTTTGGTACTTCCTCGACGTTCCGGACAGGAGGCGCGGGTAGCTTTCATAGTGATCCCAGGGGTTCGGAGATAACGCTCTAGAACGAGCGGCTCTAGTCCCGCACAGTGTGATCGATCTGATGTCGAAGGAGGCGTAATGGAAGGCAAGATCGTTCTCGAGGAACATTTCTCGACAGAACTGAACAACAAGCATTGGGACGCAAAGGGCGAGGAGAGCCGCAATGGCCGGGCCTACACCGGAGATGTCGCTCGCCGCCTACTCGATCCCGACTTGTGCTTGGCGGAGATGGATCGGGCCGGAATCGAGCATTGCATTCTTTCCTTGACCTCACCTGGCGTGCAATCGGTGGTGGATCTTCAACAAGCGACGGACCTGGCAAAGTGTTCGAATGATCACGCGTACTCCATCGTTCAGAAACACCCGGAACGCTTCTCAGCCTTTGCTGCGCTTGCGCTTCAAGACCCCAGAGGCGCAGCTGACGAGTTGGAACGTTGTGTCGGCGAGTTCGGCTTCAAGGGTGCGCTGGTCAACGGCTATTCGAATATAGGTCCGGGAGAACAGGTTCAATATCTTGATGAGGAACCGGTGTGGGAGTTTTGGGAGCGCGTCTCGAAGGTACATGTTCCCATCTACCTGCACCCTCGTGAGCCGCTTCCGTCTCAGACGCGTGCAATCCAGGGATATCCCGAACTGGGCGGCTCCGCCTGGGCTTTTGGTTATGAAACCGCAAGTCATGCTGTCCGCCTCATGCTGAGTGGACTATTTGATCGCTATCCCAATTTGCAAGTGATCCTGGGCCATCTCGGAGAGGGCTTGCCGGACCTTCTGCCCCGTTTGCAGCACCGCCTGGTTGAACAACGAGAGGGCACCAAGGGCGCTACGGCAAGGCATCGCGCCTCCTACTACTTCAGCAGGAACTTTTGGCTTACAACCAGCGGGCATTTTCACGCAAAACCGCTGCTAAATGCCATCGAGCAGATCGGTTTAGAACGCGTCCTGTTTTCGGTCGATTATCCATTCGAACAGATGGACGTCGCTGCTCGCTGGTTCGACGACCTGATCTTGGGCCACGACGCAAAGGTGCGGATTGGGCGAGAAAACGCCCAGACCTTACTTGCGTTGAATACGCATTTGAAGGAGAGAATTTGTTGACGGGAGCGGAATCGCCTAGGAAAGTGCTACAAGCCTTCTATGAGGCTGAAGCAAAGTACATGAAGGCTGGCGGAAAAGCCAGCTTCGATGAAATAGCCGCTACTCTCGATCCGAAAGTCGTCCTGCACCAATCGCCAGATCTACCGTTTGGTGGTGAGTACGTGGGACATAAGCAATACGAGGAGTGGGCGCTGGCGATGAGCGCAATCTTCGACGAGCTCGAGGTCACGGAGCAGGAGTTCTATGAGAAAGATGACAAAGTTATCGTGACGTGCCGCTTCAAAACGCGTTCGCGGCGAAATGGATCTGTGCAGGATTTACCGATGGTGCAAGTCGTTACCGTAAAGGATGGCAAGATCACGGATTTCCGGCCGTTTTATTGGCATGTCCCGGAGTACGTCGCTGCTGCGCAGAGCAGCAAATAGCGATAGCAAACCAAATAGGTGATTGTCATGAGTAAACCCGAACAGGAACCGTCAGTAGCCGTGCTATCGCGCTTCTATGAAGCGGAGAAGGCCTTCCTTGCTGCTGGTGGGGGAGACTTCTCGGAAATCGCGGCCACGTTGGACCCGGAGTGCGTGATCTATCAGCCTGCTTCGCTGCCGTATGGAGGCGAATGGAGGGGGCATGAGGGATTCGAGGCTTGGATGAAGGCTTTCGTTCAGCAATGGTCTTCCATGGAGGTCAAGGATTCAAAACTTTACTTAAGCGGGGATGTCATCGTAAGCAAATCGCATGTATATGCGATAAACCGTCGAAACGGTGAACCTCTCGATTGGCCACTTCTGCAGTTTTTTAAAATGCGCGGGGGGAAAATCCTTGAGCTTAGTCCGTTCTACTGGGATACTGCGGCGCTTGTCCAGAGCCTAAAAGGGTGAGACTCCGTGAATTCCGGGATAAGGAAGCCACTTCGATGAATGAATAAGTGGTGCGGAGAGGGGGACTTGAACCCCCACGGTGTTACCCGCTAGCACCTCAAGCTAGTGCGTCTGCCAATTCCGCCATCTCCGCAAGAAAAGCTACTTTTTATTATCGTTGAACGGTGGTGGGACGGTCTTGTGGGCGGGCGCTGATGTTTTGCGCCTTTCAAGGACGCTACCTGTTGAGGAAGGCCCATGGTTGGACATGATTGCCAGGGTGAGTGAGGTCACCATAAACAGGATCGCGGCGATGGTGGTCGCCTTAGAAAGGACGGTCGCAGTCCCGCGAGGTCCGAAAACGGTTTGTGAACCCATGCCACCAAACGCACCCGCCAGATCTGCAGCTTTGCCGCTCTGAAGCAGAACGACGATGATCAGGAAGAGGCAGATGAAGACGTGCAGGGTCGTTAACAGATACACCATGCCGAAATCGAGTATAGCAGCCGATGGGGTGGTGCCACACTAGGACCGATGGACGTTTTTGCGAAACGAACTCCCCTAGGAATGTCGCTGGAGGATTTGCGGGAGGAGTACAGGAAGGGGGCGCTCGACGAGAAAAATTGCGAAACGAACCCTTTCCGGCAGTTTGAGAGCTGGCTGGAGGAGGCGCAAGCTGCTGATTTAAAAGAGCCAACCGCGATGACACTGTCAACGGCGACGCGTGAGGGAAAGCCCTCTGGCCGTATCGTTCTGCTGAAGGAAGTGACCGAAAATGGGTGCGTTTTTTACACCAACTACGAAAGCAGGACAGGGCAGGAGATCGGGTTGAACCCCTTTGTATCTCTGACCTTCTACTGGGGGGAGTTGGAGCGGCAGGTTCGGGTGGAGGGCGGTGTGCGGCAGGTAGACCGGGAAAAGTCTGAGAGGTATTTCCGGAAACGTCCGAAGGGTAGCCGCTTGGGGGCAGTTGTGTCCAATCAGAGTACTCCGCTGCCGGGGCGGGGTCCACTCGAAGCGAGGCTTCGCGAGCTGGAGCAGATTTATAGGGATACCGACGATGTACCCCCTCCCGAGAACTGGGGTGGGTATTGTGTCGAGCCGGTGCTTTTGGAGTTCTGGCAAGGAAGACCGAATCGGCTGCACGACCGGCTGGTATATACCAGGAGAGACGAAGGCGGTTGGCAGCTAGGCCGGCTGTCTCCTTAAACGAATAGTTGGCGTGCTACGTCTTTCACATATGTTCGCTGCGGCATTGGTTTGCGCGTTCCTGATGCCTGCGGCGCCGTCTGCCACCGATCGTGTGATTGCGGAAGTGCAGAGCCGGTATAACGCGGCGCGGACTCTGCAGGTGGATTTTGTGGAGAGCTACAGCCTGCTGGGGCATCCGAGACCGCCTGAGTCGGGAACGCTGACCCTGCGGAAGCAAGGCAAGATGCGTTGGGATTACTCGCGGCCAAGGGGGAAGCTGTTCGTGTCCGATGGCAGGACGGTGTACCTGTATACCGCTGCCGATAACAGGGTAGAGAAAGTAGCGCTCAAAGACACTGAAGATATGCGAGCGCCACTGGCATTCCTGCTGGGGCGGCTCGATCTGAAGAAGGAGTTTATCAACTTCCAGCTCAAAACAGCGCAGGGAGGATCCTGGTTGATTGCTGAGGCCAAGAACGAGCGGGCGCCCTATCGAAGTATCGAAATGCTTGTCGATGGGGAGGGTTCAATCAAGACATTGAAGGTCTTAGGCCGGGATGAATCGGAGCTGACCTACGGGTTTACGGACGAGAGAATCAACCCGCCGGTGAGCGAGGAAGCATTCCGATTTTCCATCCCTCCCGGAGCGGAAGTGGTGGACTCGATGCCAGTCGATGCGCGGGAAAGGTAGACGCGGTGGCTGAGTTTGTGCTGCGGTACGCCGACCCGAGAGGGCAGATGCACGAGCAGGTGTCTGACGCGCCGAGTGAGCGAGAAGCCCGGGAACGGCTGGCGCAACAGGGATACCTGGTCTATTCGGTTCGAGCAAAGACGCTGGGCGCGCGGCTGGGAGCAGTAACTACCGGCGGCAAGCAGGTCAACCTTGAAAAGTTTTTGATTTTTAACCAGCAGTTTGTCACCTTGATCCGAGCGGGCTTACCGATCCTGAAGAGTTTGGATTTGTTAGCGGACCGGTTGACGGACGAGAAGTTGGGGCGGCACATCAAGGCGGTGCGCGACGAGGTAAAAACCGGCACCATATTATCCGATGCTTTTGCGCATCAAGGTGTTTTCCCTCCGATCTACGTTACGTCGGTGTTGGCCGGGGAGAAAAGCGGTTCACTGGTCGAGGTACTGGACCGCTACATCAGCTATCAACGACTGACACTATCGCTGAAAAAGAAGCTGCTGGTCTCCTTACTTTACCCGGCGGTTTTGATTTTCCTTGTCACTTGTCTGATTGTGTTTCTGGTGACGTATGTAGTGCCGAATTTTGCGGCTCTGTACAACAGTATGGAAGCGAAGCTTCCAGCCGCTACCAGGATTCTGATCGCGGTCGGGACCACGGCGCGCAGCTACGTTCTTCTAGGTCTGGCGGTTCTGGTGGGGCTGCTGGTGGCAGCTTACTTCTGGTCGCGGCGGCAGTCATCTCAGGAGACCTTGGACCGCATCAAGATGAATCTGCCGCTTTTGGGAGAAGTTTGGACGAAGTATCAAGTGGCCCAATTGTCGCGCGTGCTGGGAACGCTGTTAGTAGGAGGCATTCCACTGGTGCAAGCGCTCGAGACAGCGGGCAGGTCGCTCGGAAGCGTGCTGATTGAGAAGTCGCTCGAGACAACGTCGGCGATGGTGCGGGAAGGAAAATCACTTTCGTTCTCGTTGACCAAGACGGGGATTATTCCCGACCTGGCAGTTGACATGATGGAAGTGGGGGAATCGACGGGCGCACTTCCACAGATGTTGAGCAGCGTGGCGGAGTTTTATGAAGAAGACGTTTCGACCCGGATGACGGCTCTTCTTTCATTGATTGAACCGGCAATTATGATTGCGATGGGGATTTTTGTGGCGTTTGTGCTGGTGGCGCTTTACCTTCCCATCTTCTCGCTCGCGGACACGATCAGGTAAATGGCAACAGATATTTTAAAGCTGACAGATGCAGCGGCGGAGGCGGAACAGGCGCAGGCGATTGCACGCCGCTACTGCTGCGACTATGTGGACCTGAAGACCACGAAGATCGATCATGAACTGTTCCGAACAGTTCCAGTCGATTTGATGTTCCGCTACCACTTTGTTCCGGTACGGGCGCAAGATGGAACGCTGGAGATTGCGCTTTCGGATCCGAGGCAGATTGTCTCGATTGACGAACTGGCGGTGCTGCTTGCCAAGAAGCTGAAGGTCAAGGTCGCGACCTATTCGCAGATTTCAGATCTGCTGAAGAAGACCGAGCAGTCGCAGCGGGTTCTGGAAGGTGTGACGGAAGGCTTCACGCTGGACGTGGTCGGCGATGAAGAAAACGCGGATGAAAACCTATCCATCGACCGGCTGACCTCTGATGAAGGGAACATCGCACCGGTCATTAAACTGGTGGATACAACCATCTTTAACGCGCTGGAGCGGCGTGCCAGCGATATCCATATCGAGACGCGCGACCAGGAACTGGCGATCAAGTACCGGATTGATGGCGTGTTGCAGTATGCGATGAGTCCGATTGCGAAGGAATGGTATTCGGCAGTGATCTCGCGGATCAAGGTAATGAGCGAGCTGGACATTGCTGAGCGCCGGGTACCGCAGGACGGTCGTTTCCGGGTTCGCTATAAAGGGCGGCTTATCGATTTCCGCGTGTCGATTATGCCAACGATTCACGGCGAGGATGCTGTGCTTCGTGTGCTGGATAAAGAGTCAATGAGCGAGAAGTTCTCGCAACTGACGCTTGGGGTGGTGGGGTTTTCCGATCAGGATGTGACGAAGTTCCGGCGCTACATTAAGGAGCCGTACGGGATGGTGCTGGTCACCGGTCCAACGGGCTCGGGCAAAACAACCACACTCTATGCGGCATTGAGTGAAATCAAGAATGATGAAGACAAGATCATCACGATTGAAGACCCGGTGGAGTATCAGATCAAGGGCATCACCCAAATTCCGGTGAACGAGAAGAAGGGGCTGACGTTTGCGCGGGGGCTGCGTTCAATTCTGCGGCACGATCCCGATAAGATTCTGGTGGGGGAGATCCGCGACCAAGAGACAGCGCAGATTGCCATCAACGCCGCGCTCACCGGGCATCTTGTATTTACGACCGTACACGCAAATAACGTGCTGGATGTGCTGGGGCGATTTCTCAATATGGGTGTGGAGCCTTATAACTTCGTTTCTTCGCTGAACTGCATTCTGGCGCAGCGGCTCGTTCGGATCATCTGCCCGCATTGCCGCTACCGAGTGAATTACGACGATGGCTTCTTAGTGGAAAGCGGACTGGACCCAGGGGAGTGGCAAAGAGTTCCGCTGTACGAAGGCAGGGGCTGTATGGAATGCAGCGGAACCGGTTTTCGCGGCCGCACAGCGATACACGAGTTGCTGGATTTGACAGAGAAGATCCGGGAATTAATTTTGGAACGAAGGCCTGCTTCGGAGATCAGGCGGGCTGCCCGGGAGGATGGGATGACGTTCTTGCGGCAGTCGGCACTAGACCGGGTGAGGGACGGAGTGACCACCTTGCGGGAAGCAAATAAGGTGACATTCATTGAAGGGTAGGGCTCAGAACTGGCTTTGATCGATCAAATTCAGCGGTGGGTTTCCGAGCCGCCGCCTGACCGGCTTTTCGAGATTACTGAGCTGTCACTCGCGTCGGTTTCGCCGAAGATGCCGGGCGAGCACAAGCATGAGTTTATGTCAGAGAAGGCGATCCTTGCTTCGCCGGCTGCTCCCAATGTGGTAAAACCGCAGCTTTACCGGGACGCGTTGCAGCGGTTCTCGCACGGCGCGGAACCGAAGAAGCACAGGACGGCAGCAATCGTGATTCCGGATTATGCAGTGCGAATGGCGATGCTGGATTTCGAAGAGTTCCCGGTGGGTGAGGAAGAGCGATTGGCGCTGATACGCTTTCGCCTACGGAAGACAGTGCCCTTCCATGTGGAAGAAGCGAAAGTGTCTTACTCGGTCCAGTTTACGGAGGCCAAACGGATTGAGGTGCTTGCTGTAGCCATCGCTCAGCCGATCTTAACGGAGTACGAGAGTCTTTTTATTGAGGCCGGTTACCGGGTGGGGATGGTAACTCCATCTTTGCTAGCCGCTTTACGGCTGTGTTCGCCGGCCAAACAAGGTTTGACGGTGCTGGCCAAGTCGGCGGGGTCGCAGTTGTCGGTTCTGTTGATCGAGAAAGGTCGCGTGAGGCTGGTACGATGCGTGGATTTTGGTGACACGGAGAGCGGCATGGTTCGTCCGGAGCTCCACGTGTTGCCAACATTACAGCAGACCTTTGCGTATGCGGAGGATCAGATCGGGAAACCGGTGAGTCAATTACTGCTTTGTGGCTTCGGCAGCGAGACAGATGGTTTGGGGAGGCTGGCGCAGAGCGAGTTCAGCATTCCTTATCTGCCAATTCGTTCAAAGTTCGGATCCGCGACACAGGCCAATGCCGGTTTGCTAGGGCTACTGGAGCAATACGCAGCATGAGCTCACCTTCACAATTGCCGATTAATCTGGCTTCGTTGCCATTCCGGCGGGAACGAGCGCAGAACGCCGCAGTGGCGCTGGTGTGTGCGGGGTTAGTGGCTTCGCTTTTCATCTTGAGCGGGCTGATCTACAACGCGAGGGCTCAGGCAGCGGATTTGCGGAGAAGTATCGATCGAGAGAGAGCTGCGCTTCAGTTGACACAGCGGGACATGGCGGGCTCTGCGAACGTGCTGGGCAAGCCGGAGAACGAGGATGTGTTTGCGCGCAGCGTTTTCCTGAATGAACTAATTGCGCGACGGGCCGTGAGCTGGACACGGGTGTTCAAAGATGTAGCAACGGTCATGCCAAGCAACATGCGGCTAGAGGGTGTGCGTCTGCCGCAGGTGCCCGCGGGGGATCCAAACGGAATCAATCACGTTCAGCTCGACATGGTATTAGGAACAGATCGTCCGGAGACCATTATCGAGCTCCTAAAACGCTTGCAGGGGTCGAAGTTGTTCGGGGCAGCGCAGATGTTGGGGCAGCAGCCACCCACGCAGAATGATCCGCTTTACAAATTCAGAGTGACGGTGGCGTATGACCAGAAGATTTGATTGGCTGCCATCGGGAGCGGGCGGGCCTGGCGGCGGAACGAGATTCGCGCTCCTGGCGAGTTGCGCTGTACTCGCTGTATTGAACGCGATTGCGTTGTTCCTGTATCTGGCGCCACCGGGAGGATCAAAGACCGACTTAACGGCAGAGCAGGAGGCGCTGCGCGTCGAGATCAACAGCACTCGAGCAAAGGCACTGCGTTTGAAAACAGTGGCGGCAAAGGTTCAAACGGGCAGCACGGAGTCGTCCAATTTTGAGGCGCAATATTTTCTGCCGAGGAGACAGGCTTACTCAACGGTCGTGGCGGAAATTCAACGGATGGCGAATATCTCGGGTCTGCATGAGCGAGATGCTGTTTACAGTGAAGAACCGGTGGAGGGTACAGCCGACTTGTCGTTGCTGAATAGTTCGGCAAGCTATGAAGGCTCGTATGAGAATTTGAAACGGTTTTTGTACGAGGTAGACCGGTCGCCGATGCTGCTGATGCTCGATACATTGCAGGCAGCGCCTCAACAGAAAGGCGGGCAGATCAGCACATCGATCCGCTTTCAAGCGATCATTCGCGATGACGGGACTGCGCCGCTGGGGAGCACCCGGTGAGCGCTGCGAGCCAGACCAAGATCTTCGGCATCCGGGTAGGAATCGATCCCAAGATTCTTGTGGGCGGGTTGATTGTAATCGCCGCGGTACTGTTCTGGGTAAACTCGCGGAGCGGGGAAGAGAGTGTTCCTCCTGCGAGTACCAGTCCTGTGGTACGGACCGAGGCGACAACTGTTCCGACGAGAGCCGATCGTTCCCGGGCCATTGTGAACCGACGCCAGCCTAAGACAAATGACAGAGCGGTGTTGCGAGTGCGTCCGATCGATCCTAAGAATGGCGACGTGGACCCAACGTTGCGGCTGGAACTGATTGCGCGGCTGCAATCGGTACAGAAGGCGGAAGGGGGGCGCAGCTTGTTTGAGATTGGCGCGGCTGCACCAACGACTGCCTCGGCACTGCCGATTACCCATGTGCCGATCATCAAGCCGGGACCATTGCCGACGAATTTGCCCGGATCGACAGCGAGCGGTTATCCTTCGATCTCGGTTAACATTCCGCTGAAGTATTACGGATTTGTGCGCCCGACAGACAGGAAACAGAGCAATCGCGGGCTGTTCCTGGATGGGGACAACGTGGTGGTGGCATCAGAGGGCGAACTGGTGAACAAGCGATACCTGGTGGTGGAATTGACACCGAACAGCGCCCGGATGGAAGACACCACGATTAAGCAGGGTCAGGTTCTAGCGGTTGTACCGGTGGCGATGCAGCAATGAGGCAACCGGCTTTGAGGAGTACGGAACGAAGGGTGCGGGATCGAGGGCAGCGAGGGTCAGCGCTGCTGATTGTGTTTGTGATGGCAGCGGCTATCGCGATCATGCTGTATCTGGAGATGCCTGTTGCGTCGTTTGAGGCCAGGAGACAGAAAGAGCAGCTGCTGATTGACCGCGGGAATGAATATGCGCATGGCGTGAAGCTGTATTTGCGGAAGGTGGGTCATTATCCTCCATCGATGGATGCTTTGGAGAACACCAATCGCATGCGTTTCCTGCGCCACCGGTTCAAAGATCCATTCACTGGCGAAGACAACTGGCGGTTGTTGCATGCGGGACCGGGCGGCATGCTGATCGACTCCAAAGTGAATCCATTAAAGGCGAATGGACCTAATCAGACCGGCGTGGCGGGTTCGCCGACCGTTAGTGGCAGCAGTGGCTCGCAGACTGGAGGATCAAACGCTTCAACTGCTTCGGTGTTTGCCGGGTTTAATAACAACATTGCGCCGGCCAGTTCGACCGGATCAGATGTGGTGGTTCCCGTTGCGCACCAA
The DNA here is from genome assembly GCA_964245395.1 of uncultured Bryobacteraceae bacterium. Classification (GTDB taxonomy): domain Bacteria; phylum Acidobacteriota; class Terriglobia; order Bryobacterales; family Bryobacteraceae; genus Bog-105. The sequence goes on along the minus strand of CAXTMN010000050.1, from coordinate 18,276 downwards.
CGGGCGCCGGCGATGGCAGCGAATGGCGGGCAACCGGCGGGCGCGACCGATGGGGCGGCCAATCCGATGACTCCGATGATTCAGGCAAGTCCGGATCCGGCGACGACTGGAGCGAGTGTGCCGAGTGGATTAATTGGGCAGAGTGGACAGCCGGGGCAAAACATGCCGGGCCAGGGCGCACCTGGTCAGAACAATCAGCTGAGTGGAGGCACTGGGAACAATTTGTTTGCGACCGGTCAGGCGGGCTCGACGGCGGGCTTCGCTCAGACGGGTGGAACAGGCAGTTCGATCTTTCAGAACTCACCTGCGGGGTCGCAAGGAACGGGTTCGACGACGGGACCAGGGCAACTGAACTCGGGCGGTTTAGCAGGAGTAGCGAGCATTGCCAAGGGACACACGATCAAGACAGTGAACGATCAGACTGACTATTCGTTGTGGGAGTTTTTCTACGATCCGTCGAAAGACACGATGCGCATTCCAGGTGGTTCGTTTGGTGGCGCGGCGGCAATTCCAGGGCAGGGTTTGGCTGGGCAGAATGGGTCCGCGAACGGCGTGGGGCTGGGGAGTGTTAGTGGTCAGCAGAGCAACACGCCAAGCGGGTTTAACTTCGGGGGACCGAGCGGGTCGAGCACGGGAACTGGGGGGGGTGGGAGTTTCAGCACGCCTTTCGGTAGCACGACGACCCCGCCGGTGCCTACTGGCAGCAATCCTTCGATTGGGACGCCGACGAGTTCACCTCAACAGCCGCAGTAGGCTGCGAGGTTCGGAATAGTTGTTGGGTCGTTCTTAGGCCTGAGAAGCAGGCTTCATTTCTGTAATTTTGACTGCGAGTGTTGTTCCCCCTGGCGTATATGACAGCAGAACAGTGCGGGGTTAAAGGAGCGTCAAGCGAAGAAGCTGATAGAGCTCCCACGACCTATCTTCTCGTGTCAAGATAGGAAACGCCTATGCCGAAGGTCACCGTACAAATCGACCCGTCCGCTTGTATCCTCGCCGCTGCTTGTGTTGGAATCGAACCGAAGTTGTTCCAGATCGACCAGGAAGATCATGTTGAACTGGCGGACGCGAGCGGTATTTCCCAGGGAACCCAATACACGTTTGAGAGTACTGAGACAGAAGTGGAGATAATCAAACAAGCTGTGGACTCCTGTCCGACACAGGCGATCAGCATGCAAACGGCGATTTGATTCTGCTTCACTCGCCATTTTCGCGCCAGTAAGCTTATCGCAAGACCGACCCACAGCGCCCTCGCCGTTTGAATCCCGAATAGCGGTAGCGCCTAAGGTCGTTGTAAGATCGTGCAAAACCCAAGCCAACGAAACAGTCTTGATCTCCCTCGTGCTCTCTGTTCCTAGCGGCTGAAGCATCAGGTATGACATGGCGATCCGGCATCTTTATACAGGGATCGCGTGCAATCATCAGAAATGCAAACTAAGCGGCGGCAGGTTTGGGGCATTGTTGCCTACGCTGTCCGGCTAATTCTGAATATGACCTTGGTCTTTTTGGCAGGGTTGGAATATGCCGATAACAGAAAGTACGCTTGGAGCCTCTTGATACTTCCTTGTCTTAACATCACAATTTTCGTGCGGAACCACGCCACGATGATCCGAAATCAACAGGCTTGATCTGCAGGTGCGAAATCGCCCTAGTCGAAGCTCAGCTCAAATAGATCATCTGTAACGGCGGAGTGGCGCTTTAGCAGCGTCGATCAGGCGATCGCGGATTACCCTGTCAATTCGCGACTACACGCGGCTTATTCGCGCCGCTTAGATCAAGTCTCGGTAAGGGACCCTTTATGATAGACTCCGTCTTTCGCAAGCGACCCTAATCGCACCTTCTAAGGACTTCTATGAGCAAACTCACTTGGATCGCGGTCGTGCTGATCGTTTTGCCCGGCATGTTTTTTGGAACGCCAGCTGTCGCCCAGACTGCGGCGGTCATTGGATCTCCAGAAGACATCAAAGCCATTGAGTCGTTGGTGCACTCTAATCCATCCGATCATGTCACCGAAGACGTGAGCTTTACAAACATTTTCGGTACCGTGCGCTTTGGCCGCGAAGAATTTATTAAGCGCCATCTCGAAATTGCGCAAACCTTCTTTAAGGGGACAGCTGCGAAGAGCTCAATCACGAAGCTGCGCTTCGTGCGACCAGACGTTGCGAGTGCGGATGTCGCTGGAGAGCTTAGCGGATTTCAAAAGGTCTACCCCGGACTGCCCGTGGGTAAAGATGGAATCCTACGGAACAAACTGTTGCTGGTCCTTGTGAAGGAAAATGGCGTTTGGTGGATCACCGAATTTCACAACGTCGCTCAAACGCCTGAGGTCTAGGCTCTGAAGCTTGAGGCTTGCAGAGGTGGTCCAACCACTTCGATTCCGTGGTTCGCATAAACGCTTGCAAGCTTACTCTCATCTGGAGGCCCGCTTGCGTTGAGGGAAGCAGCGAGCGCTTGAAAGAAACGTTCCATGTCGCGAGGAGGATCGAAGACGAAGAGCACACGAGACTCTTCCGTCCCCAAGGTTACGTAAGCATGTGGAATATTGGCGGGAGCGAGGAAAGCGTCACCAGCGTTCAGGATCGTGCGCTCCGATCCACATTGAACGCCGATACTTCCGTGCAAGACAAAAAATAATTCGTTCTGTGAAGGATGAATGTGGAGCAATGGACCGCGTTCAGGTGGCGTATGGGCCTCTATAACGGAATACCGTTTGTTGCCGTCCACGCCACGAACTTTTGTGGAAAAGGCGTTTTCGTCGCCTTGGACGACCAACGGACGACCCTCGCGAGCTTGACCCGTGCGAACGAGAAAGGGTTTTACGCTGGTTTGCTCGCCTTCGGCGTCCGAAGCGAGTAACGTAGAGACCGTTAGTGCCGCCGTAGTTGCCGTTAAAACTTGCCTTCTATCAAATGCTTTCATACCATGTCCTCCTCTTTACCGATCCTTGTTTGTCATCTACCAGAGGCAATCAGAGCCAGAGCTAGAAAGGCGAAAAACGTTCTATCCGCGAAGCGCCTTTGTCTAAGTCCGGTGGTGGTTTTATTGCTTGCGATTCCCATGAATGCCTCTTTCCAATGACAATAGTTGATCCAGCAACTTACAGATAGTAAAAAAGCGACATCAATAGTCCAGTTCCGTTTGTGACGAATACAACGATCAACCCTTATCGGGAAGTGGACCGTATGGACATCGAGCGAGAATCCCGGCCGTCACAGCGCTTTGCAGCGAAAGAAACGTTTCTGTGAAACGTGAGAATTCTACCCGCGACAAACCAGAGTTGTTTCTGGGACTCAAATGCTGAGACACCGGAGCTAGCGCATTTCGCTACGCCACCGGGCAGGCCTCGGTGTCTAAAGAATTAGCCGCGAATTACTTCCGGCGATAGCTGACGCGCGAGCCCGACGAATACCTCTGAGTGGCTCGACGAACAGGGTTTCCAACTGTGCCAACGTTTCGCTCGGCGTTCCTCCCGTAAACTCCGCGAAATCGTGAACCATGTGCATCTGGTCGTAATACCCAAACTCCTGCGCGACATCGGTCCATGAGGCGCTCACGAAACGCGCCTTGCGTTCCAACGCGGCCTCAAAGCGCGCCATCCGCGTGAACAGCTTAGGGCCCACACCTACTTGTCTTAGAAAGCGGCGCTCAAATTGGCGCACGCTCAGTCCCGCTTCGTCGGCCAGAATCGGTATAGCGGCTCGACCACCGGCTTGCAAAATCCGGCTCGCTGCTGCGCAAATGCCGTCCAAACCAGGCGCCTGAAGCGCTCGCTGCATGAGCAACTTTTCCACGAAACATACACGCTCCTCGAACGACTTGCACTCGCCAAGACGATCTCGGACCTGCGGAATAAACGAACGTAAGACAGAATAGGCCTCATAATCTCCATCTGTAATCTCATTCATAGGCACCGAGAAGAGGCGATGAAATCCTTCCGGGCGAAACATGACGTAAAACGATTGCAGATTGCCGGTTAGATGCATTTCCAATCGCCGATGAGTTTGCAGCCCGACCAGAACTGTTTTCGGAGATATTTGGTGGATCTGCTGGCGCCCGTACTTAACGGTCAAAGAATCGCGGAGCTCAAAGCCTAGCATCGGACAGGTGCGTGCCGGAACCGGATGCAGCACAACCGCTCCGCCGATTCTGACTTCACGCTGCGTGTAGAAACGAACGAATGGCTCAAGGCTGGGCGATGGACCGCGAAACTGCGTGTGCAGCATAGTTGACTCCTTCCGAAGGCCTTGCGCTTGCCTCTTATTGTGCCAATTCTACGCAGTCTCCGAACGGACTTGAAGGCGCGCTGCATAAAGCTGCGTGGCGTGCCCGAGGAAAGTCGAGTCCGTGTAAAATAGGCCGACGTTATCCTTGACGACTAAAGTTGTCAAGCGTATCATCGCCTTTCGTGCTCGACATCCAAGTCATCGACGATCCGGCGACGGCGATCGTGGCCTTGGAGCCCATGCGGAACCGACTCCTCTCGGAGTTGGCCGCGCCCGCCTCGGCGGCGACTCTGGCCGTGCGGGTTGGCCTAGCTCGGCAGAAAGTCAACTACCACCTGCACTCGCTGGAAGTGCACGGGCTGGTGCTTCCTACGTGTTTCGCCGAGCGCCCTGGGTCCGGTCGCTGCGGATCCGAAACGGGAACTCGATAGGCTGTCGGCGAGCTATCTCATCGCCCTGGGTGCACGGGTTGTTCGCGAGGTGGGCGATCTAGTTCGTCGCGCGAAGAAGGCGGGCAAACGCCTGGCGACCCTGGCGGTGGATACCGAGGTTCGCTTCCGGTCGGCGACGGACCGGGCGGCTTTCAGCAACGAACTCACCGAAGCCATCACGAAATTGGTCTCTAAGTACCACGATGAATCCACTCCCGGCGGCCGCGCGCACCGCCTGGTGGTCGTGGCACACCCCCTGCCGCAGAAATCCGATTCCAAGGAGCCATTATGAGCGTGAAGAAAGAAGTCTCCGGACGCCGTTCGGTCCAAGTCGAAGTCGAGGTCCCTGGCACGCCGGAGGAAGTGTGGCAGGCTATTGCCAGCGGCCCGGGTATTTCGTCCTGGTTCGTGCCGGCTGAGTTTGAGGAGCGCGACGGGAAGCCCATCGCGACGAAGTTGAACTTCGGCCCGGGCATGGAATCCCCTTCTGCCGTGACGGTCTGGGATCCGCCACGGATGTTTGTCGCTCAGGGCGAGGGCTGGGGTGGCTCGCCGCCCATTGCAACCGAGTGGAGCGTCGAAGCGCGTGCGGGTGGTGTGTGCCTCGTCCGTGTGGTGAATAGCCTCTTCGCCAGCACCGACGACTGGGACAACCAGCTTAAAAGCACCGAATCCGGCTGGCCCGGCTTCTTCCGCACCCTGCGGATTTATCTTACGCACTTTCGCGGCCAACGCTCGGCAATGAGGCAGTTCGTGGCTCCCGTCGCGGGAACCGAAGCGGAGGCCTGGGAAACGCTCACCGCGGCATTGGGAGTGAAAGGCTTGAGCGCCGGGCAGCATTGGACGGCGCCGGCTGGTGTCCCGGCGCTCAGCGGTGTGGCGGAGTACGTCAGCCAGAGTCCGTACGATGCCCTGCTGCGGCTCGACAGGCCGGGGCCGGGCGTAGGCACCCTTGGCGCCTTCAACTTCGACGGCCAGAGCATGGTTGCGCTGAACTTCTACCTTTACGGCGATCAGGCGGCCGAGACCCTCGCCCGTGAGACACCGCTGTGGCAAGCGTGGGTTCAAGAACGCTTCCCGATGCCGCCGGAGACGAGCGCGAGCGAATGATAGGCAGGCGGCCCTATTGTTGGGGACGGCCACAACCGCAAAGGGGCTGGTGTCATCCGCGGCGCTCGGAACGGGCCGTTCGATGATCAGAACACCAGGCGCCAGGGCTCTTGTTTTTGCTTGGTTGTTCAGTCCGGGTGCGATTGGTCTAGCACAGGATCTGGCGATTACACGTGCGAGGGTGTATCCCGCGCCGGACGCGCTTGCCCAAGAAAGCGTAACGGTGTTGATCCGTCATGGCATGATCTCTGAGGTTGGCGATCATGTACCTGTGTCGAGGGAAATCCAGACGATCTTCTGCCAGGGCTGCGTTGTGCTCGCTGGTTTCTGGAATGCGCACGTGCATTTGATGGAGCCGAAGTGGAACGATGCCGCTCATCAGCCCGCAGCTAAGCTGGAACGCCAATTGAGCGAGATGCTCACCCACTCTGGCTTCACGAGCGTCGTAGATACCGGCTCGGACGTAGAGAATACGGTCGCATTGCGGAAGCGAGTGGACAGCGGTGAATTGCTGGGGCCGCGCATTTTTACTGCGGGTCTTCCTATTTTTCCAGCGCACGCGTTGCCGTACTATTTGGCAGAACTTCCGGCAGATCTAAAAGCGAAGATGGGGCAACCGGAGTCGGCTGCAGACGCAAGGGCATTCGTAGAAAGAAACCGAGTACAAGGAGCCGACGTCGTCAAGCTTTTTACTGGCTCGATCGTGGCGCCAAACCACATCACTCCGATGCAAGAGACAATTGCGCGTGCAGCGGCTGATGAGGGACATAAACTCGGCCAACTGGTGTTTTCGCATTCGTCGAATCTTGAGGGAACCAACGTGGCTATTGAGGCCGGAGTGGATGTTCTGGCACATACGCCGGAGGTTACGAATGGAATCGATGAGGCATCTCTGCGGCGCATGATCCGGCAACACATGGTGATTATTCCGACGCTGAAGCTGTTCTCGCGCGATGATGATATCGCGAAGATTCGCGGGCTCGATTACCGATATCACCAGCTTGGTGGGAGGCTGATCTATGGGACCGATACTGGGTTTCTTGCGGATTATGACCAGAGCGAAGAGTTCCGCCAACTAGCAGAGGCAGGGTTCGGATTCCGCGATGTGCTGGCTATGCTGACGACAGTTCCCGCGGAGCTATTTCACGCATCGCAGCACGAAGGCAAGGTGGTACCGGGAATGAAGGGCGATCTGACGATTCTGTCCGAAGATCCGGCGTCAGATGGACCTGAGGCGTTCACCAAAATCAGATACACAATCCGCGGGGGCAAAGTCATTTGGCGCGCAAGGCAGGCGTCAAATTGACTGGTCGGGTTGGTGCATCCGGAAGCCGTTTGCTCGCGCCCGGCAAATCGAGGCGAAATGGCGCAGATAGCTCTAGAGCAGCTCTACCTTGCGTAGAGACCGGCGAGTTCGCGCCCGGGGGAAGCGCGTGTACGGCTTTTGAGTTGTCAGCCGTCTCAGGTGTATGGTGGAGCGGAGGATTTGAAGGTGCAGAATCGGTCGGCTCCGCCCTGTGCGGTGATTCCAGTGGTTGCGTATGCGGATGTGGCTGCGGGCGTGGCATGGTTAGAGGCCGCTTTCGGGTTTCGCGTGCGATTGCGGATCGGCAACCATCGCGCGCAGATGTGGTTTGGGTCTGCCTGCCTGATCGTAGGTGAGGCGGGTAAGGACAATCAGTGGGCGACCAGGAGTTCCGTAATGCTGCGTGTGGCAGACGTAGACGTAATGTGCGCACGGGCGATGGATCAGGGAGCACGTCTACTTCATGCTCCGCAGACGCATATGTACGGTGAACGCCAGGCGACGTTGGAAGACTTCGCCGGCCATATCTGGACGCTGACCCAGACAATAGAGAATGTCGACCCGACGGCTTGGGGCGGCGAGGCTGTGGAACTCTGAGCCGCGCGGGATAGTCACTCGCCGCGGACGGGACTTGCCGGGACCTGTGGACCTTTCTGCCGGAGCCTGTTGGCACGCCGTAAACATTGGCCATTGTTCAGCAGCTTGAGACACTATCCGTTCTGTTTGACTGCATAAAACCAGATCGTTAAACTTTGGCCGGCATCGTGTCGTGAGCATCGGCGCTTTACGAGGGGGCTCATCGAGAGAATGCGGCTTTACTGGTCGCCAGATGGACTTCCGGCGGCGAGGGCTCCAGCGAAAAGTTGTCGTTTGGCTTTGGCAACTTGATTGCAGTCGATGAATCTCGATTTGGTCATGACAACGCAACGCCTGGAAGATCAAGAACTCTTGTAGCGGGTTCGTTTCAGCGGATGCTCTCCAGGCGATGACAACGGTGCGGAGGACAGAAGTGTACTTGTGGCAGCTTCTCTTAATTGTCCCGGTCTGCGGGCTGATGGTGACTGGCGCACGCCTTGCGAACGATGACGACATTGCTCAGCTCCTAGCGCGCGCGAGTGGAAGGATTGATGCATCCCTTGCGAAGGTAAGGCGCAGCGGAAATCTGGGCGAGGTGGTCCTGGACCTGGAGACCAGCCGTTCTGAGCTCGAAGCTGCGCACCGGCAGTTATTAGCGCTGGGTCGGGAGAAAGAGTCCTCCTTTGCGGTTTTGCGAGCGGGAGATTGTTTGCGAATCGTGGGGCGCATGAATGAAGCCATTGAGCGCTATCAACAAGCAATCGCCGAAGCGCGCCGCGCTAACAGCAGAGAAAACGAAGCGAAAGCGTGGTTGGGGATGGAGAGGGCTCAGCGGATCGGCCTGCGCAACCACCAAGCCGCTGCGGAGGCGATTCAAAAAGCGACGCAACTGGTCGAGAAGGAGCGCGATCTGTGGCCGATCTGGATGGACGTGCTCGGAGAGCGAGCAGAGCTGGAACTGGCAGAAGGGAACCCGGAAACGGCACTCGCAACAGTGCAGACGGCCGTCTCCGAAGCCGAGCAGCGTGACGATAAAGAGCGGATGTGGGTGAATTTGTACACACGTTCTTCGATCTATAACAGCCTGGCCGACTTACTTCGACAGGAATACCTGAACCTTCCTTTTGACACGGAGCGAGCCTGGAAGAGATGCGAAGAGACAGCGGATCGTGTTCGCCTGATGCTGCGGCAGGCGCAAAGCGATACCGAGTCAGCTGCGTCAATTGCCGGGCAGCTGGGCCATGAGGCCTTTGCACAGAGGATCGGGAGTGAGGCCGGTCAACTGAGAGAGCTCGCCCAAGTATTTGGATCGCTGGCGGAGAACAAGAAGGCTGCTCACGATTTCGTATTGCAGTCGAGCGCCCGGGAGCGGAAACCGGTGGAGCCGCTGATGTCAACGAAGGACGGAAAGCCGATTCCGGTTGAACTGCTGGGGCCGGCCATCTCTGCTTCAAACGACTTAGACCGGCAGAAGATTGTCGCGGGAATGCGCCGGGCCTTCGCGCAGGAGCAACGCCCGGAATCGATGACCTGGAGAAGGCGTTTTCTGGAAGGCGAATTGGACGAAACCGAAAATCGGGTACGCGACGCGCTGGCACTGTATCGACAGGCAGCTGCCATGGTGCAAGAAGAAAGGAAGACGGTTGCGGACGAAGTCTTACGGGGAAGTTTTGTATCCGAGAAGATCGAATTATATGATCGTTTGATTCTCAATTTGCTGAAGCTGGGCGAATATGGTGAGGCTCTGCACTGGATGGAGCAATCACGAGCCCGGGCGATGATGGACATGCTGACAACGATCAACGTTCGCTCCGCGACTAGTGCGGAAAAGCTGTCGTACGCCGATGGGGTAGGGGTTCGCGAGGGGAATGAGCCGAAAGCGATTGCGAAAGGAACTGGAAAGCAAGCACCGAAGCTTTTCGAGCTGGGTGAATCGGCGCCGGTGGACCTAGTCGATCTGCAAAAGGCTCTGAAGGACACGCCTTGTGATCTGATCTACTATGTACTGCATCAAGGCCGGATTGTTCTCTGGCATGTCGGACCCACACGGACCAGCGCTCATGCGTACTACGCTCCTGTATCGCAGCTGCAGAGCCTGGGCCGCAGCCTGACAGACAGCTTGTCCCAGCGCGCAAGAGTCTTCGACCAGGAAGCAGCGGAGCGCCTGTATTTCTATCTAGCGCAGCCGGCGTTGGAGGTGATGGAGACCAAGCATCTGGTGATTGTTTCTCCTCCGGAGCTCGAAGGATTGCCGTTTCAGGCGCTATTCGATAAAAAAAATCAGGAATTCCTGGGGGAGCAGATCGCCCTGTCTTACAGCCCTTCGGGTTCACTGGTAGCGGAACTGAAGCCCGCTCGAGCATTGGGGCCGGCGAATCTCTTATTGATGATTGGACCGAATCTTGCAGGCGAGGGACGTGAAGCTGAGTCCATCGCTGCTCAGTACCCTCATCACGATATTATGCGGGGCGACCAGGCAAGCTTTGAGGAGTTGTCGAAGGAAGCGAAAGGGCGGACAGCGATTCATGTCGCCGCACATGGGGTTTACAACGAGGAGTCACCGATGCTGTCGTACATCGAACTAGCGAAGGGCTCTACAGACAATGGTCACGCAACAGCGGCCCAGATGTTGGCGTTACCGCTGCAGGGAGTATCAATCTTCACGCTCGGATCGTGCAGCACTGCGCGAACCAGAGTGGACGCAAGCAGCGAGCGGTACGGCTTTGTACGAAGCCTGCTTTACGCGGGAGTGCAAAGCGTGGTGCTTCCACTTTGGGACGTGTCTGACGAGGCGGCTTCTTTTTGGTTTCAATCGTTCTATGCGAACGCGGTGGATCATGATTTGCCGGAAGCGGCGCGCCTGGCGAATGTGGCAGCACGGCGGCATGAGCTTTTCGGTTCTCATCCACGTTATTGGGCAGGATATCGATTCGTGGGGCACTAAGGCAGAACATGAAAATTGCCTGTTTACTACTAGTGAGTCTGGCGTCAATGATGAATGCGCAAGGTATTTTGGAACGCTTACGAATTGAGCCGCACGGTATGGCGCGGTCGCAACCCATAACTGCAGGAAGCGGGAGTGTACTGAGGATTGCTGCGGACCGGGAAGGCGAACTAAATCCCGCCATATTCATCTACCAGATCGGGGAAGGCCTGATTGCAAAGAACGACGAGAACTCTGATGCAGAGGGATTTGAGTGGACGATAGCGCAAGGCGGGCGCTTTACGATTGTCGTCTATAGCAATAGTGAACACACGATTCTATACGACATCTCACTTCTTCCTCCTGAGCCAAACCGCGGACCGACTCCGGCGAAGATCCCGACGTTAGCGACCGTTCCAGTCTTTTTCGCAACGAACCGCCAAGTGAGCAGCAAGGTTCCGGTGCTTCTGGGAAATCACCCGACAGAGGGAGGCGAGCTGCATTTCGGGAAGCTGAATGTCAGCATTCCTCTCGACCATAGAATGGGGAACTTTGAATATCCGAGCATCTTGCGACTGGAGTTTCGCCCCGATCCTGCGAAGCACTTTGTGGCGAGCTCTGTTGTTCTCACCGATCAGGCGAGTTTTTACAAAGAGATAAAGGGACTCGTTTCGCGATCGGACGAGAGGGATGCGCTCGTGTTTGTACACGGGTTCAACACGACCTTTGAAGAGTCGTCGTTGCGTGTGGCTCAGCTTGCTTACGACCTCCGGTTCAAAGGACCGGCGCTTCTGTTCGCCTGGCCATCTCAGGGCGAGCTTCTCGATTATTTGAAGGATGGTCGAAATGCGGACATCAGCGCCAGGCCCTTGAGAGACTTCTTGAGCGGTCTCACTGAGCTGGGTCAGGTTCGCAGGATCTATGTGATTGCGCATAGCATGGGAAATCGGGTATTAGTGTCTGCGCTGACAAAAATGGGCGCTGGCCGCTTTGATGTGAGAGCGATTGCTTTGATTGCGCCCGATATTGATGCGGCTCTGTTTCGAGAGCTCGCTGAGCAATTCCCGAGAACGATTGGCCCCGTTGCGCTATATGCTTCATCACAGGACAAAGCCTTGATGGCATCGCAAAGGCTAGCCGGTTATGCCCGGGCCGGGCAAGGCGGGAAAAACATGGTGGTGATCCCGGGCATTGAATCCATTGATGCGTCTAGCGTAGACACGAGTTCGATCGGGATGGGCCACCAATACTATGCCGATAGCCGACAGATTCTTGGAGACTTATATGGGTTTTTTCAGGGGCAGCCAGCGGAAAGGCGATTCGCGCTGAAGCGATCCCAGGATGGTCGCTACTGGCTATTCGTTCCGTGATGCTGGTTTGAGTGATGGAGCTGCGGCATAAGACTCCAGGTGAGGCCTTTACGAAACGGTTGTGAAGGTGTCCACTTTGGGCCGCATTGGCCAAGGATTTTTGTGCTAAGTTACCTAGGCGTTTTTTAACCATGATGATTCGCGGCGGGCAGATGGACGAAATGGGCGCGGCTATGCTGGCCGAGTACGACCAGAAGCTCATGCAGTATTTCCGAAGCGATCACGCTGAAGCAACAGCGCAGCATAGCGATAGCTACTTGTTGAACGTTATTTCGAGCGCACGCGAACGCGCCCGGTCTTACGGAGTTCGGAGCGGTGAGGGGACGAGGAAATTCGTAGTTATGGCTGTTCTCATCAATCCTACTTTCGACGAACACCCGGACGTCAAACGTTATTTAAGACAACCGGACCTTGATCCTGATTACAAGATCATTACGCTTGGCGATCAGGTGGCACGCAACATCCGCGGGAAAAGCTAGAGTTAGACAGCATGCCTGAGATCTCCATTCCGGCATACGCGATATATCTCGTGGCGGCTGCCGCGATCGCTGCGATGTGGAGTGTTTCACCAGCGGGTCAACAAGCGGCAAAAGATATGGGCAAAGGGATCTCGAAAGCGCTGGAGACATCGGATAGCGAGACCGATGCTCCTCCGACGACGGTAACTCAGGATTGCCCTAAAGAAAAGAAGTGCCCTGAGTGTCCTGAGCCACCTGCGCCACCGCCGCCCCGGCTGGACAGAGTTCCGCCTTCACGACCGCACAAACCGTGTCCCGGAGACCACCTGCATGTATTCCGGTATGAAGTGAACCAGGATCCGGAAACCTGCAAGTGCTGGAACAATTTGAAGGAGGATGTTCAGTGTCTCTAATCAGGGGTTACGCATGAAGCCTGAGCTCGAGATTATTGTCGGGTATGACGCCAGAGAGTTCTGGCAAACGTACGATTCCTCCTGGAGTGAGAAAGATCGGAAGCGATATCTTTACCGGCTGGATGTAAAGAAGCCGCTTTCCGTGGACGTGATGATTTGGCCGTCCGTCTTCTCTGCGGCGGACCGGCGGGTTCCAGCGAAACGCCTTGGATTCCAGAGTTTTTGGGCCGACTTCACGCTTCTTCGGAGCGCGGTTACCCAGGCGTATAGCGAACGACCACTGGGCGATTACCGCATGATTGCCGCTATTCTGGTGCTGGGCGAATATGCGAAGAGCGATGCTGTGCCTTGGAGTGAGCGCATACCGCCCGTGCATCCGGACCGTCGGGGACCGGAGTGGATGTTCCTGGGTTACGATGTTGCAGATCAATGGGCGCTCAGCGGACTGCTCGACTGCGGCTTTGTCCCAGGGCTGGACGATGTTCCAAAGTTGCGGCAGCGCTGGGGACCGCTTCTCAACAAATTCCACCTCTTCGATGACTTTGACGCCGCAGTCGCGTTTAAGCAGATGTCGGATGAGCGGTTGAAGAACGATCACGCTCCTTTTTTTGTCTTTAGTCTTTGGCTCGTGAAGTGAGCTTTGAGGCGTTGTGATGGACGGGGTGGCTTTATGAGCTCTGGGCCGTCTATTAAGTTGCCCATCAAGCGTCCTCTCATCATTCTGTGTCCTCCGCGTTCGTTTTCATCCGTGGTGTGCGCCATGATTGGACGGCATCCAGAGCTTTACGCCTTCCCGGAGTTGAATTTATTTGTCACGGATCGGGTTGAGACACTTTTAGGGCTTAGTGAGAACAGGGAATTTATTGGACTGGGCAACTATGTCAGCGGGATCGTTCGAACGATTGCGGAAACATACTTTTCCGGACAGGGCACGGCGGAGCTCGCGTGCGCCAGAGCGTGGCTAGAATCGCGTCGGGAATCTAGCACGCAGGCGATCATGAATGACATTCTGGTGCGCATCGATCCCTCCGGCGGTGTCGAGAAGAGCACGCGAACCGCACTATCGCAGATCTCTCTGGAGCGCGCTCTTGGTTATTACCCACAGGCCCGGTTCTTGCATTTGACGCGCCATCCGGCGACCGCGGTTGACTCGATGCGAAGGTGCCAGACGCTGTTGTCGCCCGAAGGCAGCGCGGCCTGGAACGATGCGGGCGTGCGCGAGTACTGCGGAAAGATCTGGCTGCATGCGCACCGGTCGATTCTCCGGTTCACGTCCGCACTACCCTCCCATCAGAGTCTGCGCGTGAAGGCCGAGGAAATCGTGCGTGATCCCGACGAGCATTTGTCCCGCCTGATGTCATGGCTGGATTTGCCTTGCGAACCGAGCGACCTTGGCCGGATGAAACACCCTGAAACCTGGCCGTTCGCCTGTCACGCAAGGGGTCTGCCCTATGACTGCGATTCAAGCTTTCTTGCAGACCCGCATCTTCGAGAGATTCCTCATGACCCGCCGCTAGAGTTAATAGGCACCTGGGGTCTGAGCCGGACGCTAGCCACCGGGCTCATCGAAATCGGCGCGAGATTCGGTTACGCGTGACAGATCGAATTACGACGCCGGAGTGTGGAAACGGCCGAACCATGCGGCTTTGCCAATGACGTGACCGTCCATAGCCTTCAGCAGATCCGCGCGAGTGGTATCAGCAGGCAAATCCAGTTTCGTATCCAGGGCATAGAACTCGAACACATAGTGGTGGAGGGGACCGGGTCCAGCCCCGGGTCCGTAATAGGCTGGGGCTTTTCCATTGCGGGCCGAAATGCCTGGACCATTTCGCGTCCCATCGGGTAGATCTCCCGACCCCAGTCCTTCCGGTATGCCTTTGGCCGTGCCGGGTATGTTGAACGCGCTCCAGTGTAACGTGTCAGCGGTCGTTTTGTCGGAAGAGTTCTGAACGTCGTGGAAGATGACCGCATAGGTCTGGAGGCTGTCCGGAGCTGCTGCTGGATTCGTGCCCAGGTTCCAATGGAATTCGAATGCCGGCGATTTGTTGTCACCGTGAGCAGCATTGGTCATGGGAATTTCTGCGCCGTCCGGCCATGCGGTTGTGTTTACCCAAAGCACCAGGTGCGGCACCGGCTTCGGTGTGGCCGTAGTTTGGGCGTTCGCGGCCAGTAGGGAAAAGAGGGCAGGGATGGCCCAAAGCAGATGGGGTCGGGTTTGCTTCATTGTCTCAGGCTACATGGTACTGGAAGGAGCCGGAGAAACGATGACGGGTCTCATGCAGAAATCGAGTGCTGCGGGAAGCGCGATCTTAAGTCCGTCACGCGCCTCGGCGACTGGCTATGCGTCACAATAATGTTCGAAAGGGTTTCAACGATGAAACACATTATGAAATCAGGGTTGATTATGTTGGCGTGCTTTGGCTTAAGCGCCATGGCGCAAGATTGGTATCACGACCGGGAGGGGCGCTTTCAAGGCGATCAATGGCGAGGCCATGTGTTTGAACATGTCAGGGCGGATCTGGACCATATCGGGAGCGCTATCTGGGCCAGCGGAAAGGAACGTACCCGCCTGCAGAGAACCAGGCAAGAGCTGGCCGAACTGCAGGGCAAGCTGGAACGCGGCCGGTACGATGAAGGCGAATTGAACGATGTGATCGACTCGCTTCGGAAGTCAGCCAATGATGAGCGCCTAGCGCCGCGGGATCGAGATGTGTTGAACGATGATTTGAACCGGCTGCGGGACTATCGCGAGCATCACGAACACTGGAATCACTAGAGGGGACTGGCGGGGAATTATCCGAGTAGCCCGAACGCGGGGAGACTCTCCAACGAGATTGTTCTTCAGAGTCCGGAGAAAGCTTTCCTACGGAGTACAGAAATGGTGTACTCTGTTTGAGATCTTCCGAAAGTAGGCGGTCGTTGCGACACAAGCGGGTTTCTGTCTCCCTGACAAGCTCCCTGACAATCTGGCAGACAACCCTGGTTTTTGTCTTGTCCCTGGCTGCTGGTTGCAACCGTGCCGCAAAGGCGCCTGTTCCGGCTGCTGCGACGCCCCGCGCTACGGGAACCGTTACAGCGACGTTTCAATCTCCTTCGGGGAAGACTTATACCCGAACTCCAGTTGGGCCTCCAGATAATGATGAGCCGGTGATCATTCCGGCGGTTCCCGCTGGTGCGGCACCGAGGACGGACTGCTATCACGGGACGGCGCGAGAGGCAGCGAAGTTATCGATGGGGACAGGCACGCCGCAGACCTTCGCCGATATCGGGGTCGTCATTGATTCCGTACCTCCGGACGCTCAAATGAGGGCGATGAACATCAGCAAAGCGGCCGATTCAGGACGCCTCCCCGAAGAGCAAAGCGTGGTGATCGTGAGAGGGTTTTTATACGCCGCAAGCCGCGAGAGCGACAACGACTTCCATTGCATTGTGGGGAGCGACCCCGGCCCGTCTACCCGCTTCATGAACGTGGAAGTATCTGGTTTGCCTCCGTCCAGTTCTCAGTTCTTTGCTGTGCTGAAGACGGCGAGAGATGAGTTCAAGGCGTTCTTCAGCAGCGGCGCAGACGCTCTTCCCACGCAGGGTTACGAAAAGTACGATCCTCCGATTTCGATCCAAGTAACGGGCTCGCTGTTTTTTGATGTTGACCATGTACCGCCAGCCGTGGGGCCCGAAGGAATGAAGCCGCAGACGGCCTGGGAAATTCATCCGGTAAGCGACATGCAGTTTGAGCTTCAGCCGTAGAACAGAGGGTGCCGTATGCAGTTTATAGCGCACCTGGCCTTAGTTTCGGAGACCGCAAGCGTGCAGATCTCTGAATTAACCCGGGTGAGCGCAGCGTTGCAGAAGCAGCTAACCCGCGACGTGCTCCAGCATTGGGATGTGCAAGGAACTGTGGACGCATTTGACTCGTTGACCGATGTTCCTCCGGGATACTGGCCGATCATCGTCCGTGATGACATTGGGCAAGACGCCTCGGGAATCCACTGCGACGATACAGGGCAGCCGATGGCACTGATCGCTGCGGACACCGATTGGCCGGTTGCAGCAAGTCATGAAATGCTCGAGATGCTGGTGGACCCGTTCGGCAACAGGATGATTGCGGGCCCATCGGTCAATCCAGATCAGGGACGAGTCGAGTATCTTGTAGAAGTTTCAGATCCGGTTTCTGGAAAGTGGTATCAGGTGAATGGCGTGAAAGTCTCTGACTTTTACACGCGCCACTTCTTTGACCCAGTGAAGGCGGACGGGGTGCAGTACAGCTTCATGGGGAGTTTAAACGGGCCCCGGCAAATCAGTTCTGGCGGGTACCTGACGTGGTTTGAACCGGTTGCAGGCGAGTGGTGGCAACAGTCCTGGTTTTCGGGAGACCAGCCTGCCATCCGCAACATCGGTGCGATTCAGAAGACAACATGCGGGCTGCGACCAACGATCGACCGTCTTACGGAGCAGCATCGCCGTAAAGTCAGTGGTGAGGGAATCAAGCCGAAAACTCCCGATGCGGACCGTGAGGCGCGAGCTGTTGCAGAGTGCAGTAACGCGAAAGCACAACGGTGGCGTGCCCACATGGCAACTATTGTTGGCAACTCGGCCAAGAAGTGAAGCGGCACAACACATCTCAGCTGTGCTGGCTTAGATCTTTTCAGATCGGAGGATCTGCCCTTGCGCTTTGCAGCCACCAAGCGGCGGTTTGAGCAATCAGCGCGTGAGAGCGTTTGGTGTATCCTCCGCTGGTCAGCACTACTGTGGCAATGCCGTAATGGAGGAGGGCTTTGATAACCAGCTGATCGCGCTCAAAAACGCCTGCTTCCGAGATCGCCAATCGTCCAAGGGGATCACCGGCCAGCACATCTGTCCCGGCATTGTAGATTGCTAGTTTCGCATTCCCATGCAGGGCTAAGAAGTCGGCGAGGCCTTTCGCGACGGTGTCGTGGTATTCGCGATCAGCAGTCTGCGTCTTTACTGGGATGAGGAAGGGAGCTTCTATTTCGTCAGCATCCAGAAGTCCAGGGTAGATTTGGAAATTATAGACGTCAAGAAAATGAACGTTCGGGTCGGAACTTAGAATGTCTTCCGATCCGTTTCCGCGATGAGCGTCGAGATCGATGATCAAAATCTTCTCCGTCGGGGCGAGCAGGTGGCGTGCCTGCAGAGAGCGAATGGCGATTGCCGCATCCGCGTAGATGCAGAATCCTTCGCCATGGTCAGCGAAAGCGTGATGGAATCCGCCACCCATTTGGAAAACAAGTCGTTCACGAAGAGCTAACTCCGCCGCGTCAATGGTGCCTTGAACGGCAAGGCGCATGGGTCTGAGTATCCGCTCGTCTCGCATACCGGCCGGAATGAGTCGAAGCGCCGGAATTTCCAGCGCGCGGGCCAACACGTCCGCAGATCCTAGCGAATCGAGGTAGGCGTCCGTGTGAATTCGAAGCAGATCCTGGCGGGGCACCTCGTGTGCGGGGGAATGAG